>NZ_BAAGTH010000009.1:0-226199 GCF_054782015.1 Salinifilum aidingensis
CAAGGTCTGACGAGTCGGCGCGCTGGCGCTTCATCTGGGGAGCTTCGTCCTGGCTGGTCACGTCAATCGAAACACCCGAACCAACCGGGCCATTCCCAACGAGCAGCTCTTATCTCGAGCATCGATCCCGCCGCGGACGTGCTAGCTAGGACGTCGCTCGGTTCTACGTACTGACGCCAGGACCGGCCAAAGCCGGAACGGGATGTTGCGGACGGTGGTTCCTGCACGGGTCGCCGGGACGAGTAGACGGGACGCGATCGCGACGCCACGCTGGCGTCGCACAACTCGTTTCCGATGCGTGTGTTCGTAGCGGCGCAATGCTGCAGCGGGCTCGTCCGCGTAGGTGCCGAGCTCGTGCGCGAGGGTGGCTGCGCCCGCGATGGCCATGCTGGATCCCTCGCCGAGCAACGAGACGCAGCTCGCTGCGTCGCCGACAAGGACGATACGACCCTGTGCCCAGGAGTCGAGGCGTACTCGGCTGACGGAGTCGAAGTAGAGGTCCTCGCTGTCCCGGACTCGGTTGAGGAGTTCGGGCACCCGCCATCCCATACCGCTGTAGGCGTCGACCACCATTTGCTTGTTCTGATCTATGCCCTGGTCGCGAAAGTTCGACTGCTGAGGACCGCGGAAGATGAAGGCCGCGATCTCGCGACCGGCGGTGGGATGGACCGCGACCGCCCGGCCAGGTGCGTTGTGCATGAGCACCGTCCGGTTGGCCGAAGCCTGCTGCAAGGGCGTCGTGGCGATGTAGAGGCCAAGGTGGGTGAGAAACTGCGACTCGGGCCCAAAGGTGAGTCGGCGCACCCGCGAGTGCAGCCCGTCGGCGCCGACCACGAGATCGAACCGGCGCGACGCGGACCGTTCGAAGGTCACATCCACGCCCTGCCCGTCGTCGTGCAAGGTCAGCACGCTGTCGTCGTAGATGACCTCGGCATGCGCACTTGCCGCACGGTTCAGAATCCCGGCGAGGGTGCTCCGCGGGATCTCCACCGCGTCAGCGCTGGCTTGGGAGGGGATCCAGCCGACCCGACCACCGCTGCTGTCCACGACGGTGAGCGAGCGCGCGAGCGTGGCCGCCTCGCGCAACGGACCCAGCAAGTTCATCCGCTCGACCACCGGCAGGGCGGGACCACGAACGTCCACCGGGCTCCCGCTCGAACGCTGACCTGCTGCTCGCTCGACAACGGTTGTTTCGACCCCATAACGCGCCAACCAGTAGGCCAGAGTCGAACCCGCGATACCCGCGCCGACCACAAGGACGTTCCGAACACTCATCAGGACATGATCGCGGAGCGACTGCGGCGCATGCACGCCAGCGGCGGCTACACCATCACCGACCTCACTGAGCTGTTCTCCGTATCCCGGCCGACCGTCTACCGCACCCTCCAACGCGGCCCAGACGGGCAACCACGCTGACCTGCGATCAAGGGCTTAGCGTTCAATCAATCTGTCCCGGTTCTTCCCCAGACCCCTTAACAAAGCCCTACTAGAACCCCAGGTCGGATGCGGACACGTCCACCTGCCGCGCCACGTACTGCACCGCAGCGTCAGGAAGTTCATGCCGGCCACGGGGAACCTGCCCCGCTCGGTATAGAACCGCAGCATCAGAGCGAACCCGAGCTGGGTAGGGCCGCACTCCCCGTTTGCGGCTGGTCACACGGTCCTTACAGACACCCCTCGTTGGTGGAGCCCGGTCCGATCCCTTCGGGAGCAGTCTTGACGTGGAGTGAGAGCACGGTTAACGTGCCTTGCATCACACGAAAGTATACTTCCGCAATACGGAATTAAGTGGCAACCGGGCGCGTCCTGACGGCGATGGCCCCCTCGGCCGCGGAGGCGGCCGAGATCTGGCTCGACCTCGGATCCGCCCGGGCCGGGCGGTGCGTCTCCCTCCCGCGGTGCGTCCGTCGAGCTGTGCCGGAGACGAGAAAACCGAACACTGCCCAGTGGAACTTGGAGGCGGGGAGATGACAACCACGGACGAGCAGTCGGCTGTGGAAACCAGAGGAGCTACCAGCTCCCATTTGTACAGCTACGATCTCGCTCCGACGAAGCGGGAAGGGCGCCGCTGGGGCGCCTACAACGTCTTCACGCTCTGGGCCAACGATGCGCACAGCCTCGGGAACTACACCTTCGCGATCGGCCTGTTCGCGCTCGGCCTCAACGTGTGGGGCATCCTCGCAGCCTTCGCGCTCGCCTCGGTCTTCCTGTTCCTGCTTCTGAACCTGTCCGGCTACATGGGGCACAAGACCGGCGTGCCGTTCCCCGTCATGAGTCGTATCGCCTTCGGGATCAAGGGCGCGCAGATACCGGCAGGCGTCCGAGGTTTGGTCGCCATCGCGTGGTTCGGGATCCAGACGTACCTCGCGTCGGCTGTGCTGAGCACGCTGCTGGTGGCCATGTTCCCCTCCGCGCGAGTGCTGGAGGACCAGGCGGTGCTGGGATTGTCGCTGCTCGGCTGGATCACCTTCCTCGCTCTCTGGGTCGTTCAAGTCGTCATCGTCAGTTACGGCATGCACGTGATCCGCCAGTACATGGCGATAGCGGCGCCGACCACGCTCATCACGATGTGCGGCTTGGCGGTCTGGCTGTTCATCAAAGCGGGCGGATCCCTCTCCCTGTCCACGGCGGACCCGCTGACCGGTGGCGCGATGTGGCTGCAGATCCTGCAGGGCGCCGCTCTCTGGGTCGTGATCTACGGGACGTTCGTGCTGAACTTCTGCGACTTCACGCGCTCGGCCAAGAGCCGCCAGTCGATCGTCCGCGGGAACCTGGTCGGGATCCCGGTGAACATGCTCTTCTTCGCGGTCATCGTGGTCGTCCTCAGCGGGGCGCAGTTCAAGCTGAACGGACGCGTGATCACCAGCCCCACCGACATCGTCCAGACGATTCCCAACATGTTCCTGCTGATCGCGGCCTCGGTCGCCCTGATCGTCCTCACGATCGCCGTGAACTTGCTGGCCAACTTCGTGGCGCCCATCTACGTTCTCGTGAACCTCTTCCCGCGGTACCTGAACTTCCGCCGAGCGGGAGTCGTGAGCGCGCTCATCGGTCTGGTCATCCTGCCCTGGAACCTCTACAACAACCCCGTGGTGGTGAACTACTTCCTCGGCGGGCTCGGTGCGCTGCTCGGTCCCCTCTTCGGCGTCATCATGGCCGACTACTGGTTGCTGCGCAGGACCCGCGTGAACGTCCCGGACCTCTACACCGAGGACGCGCAGGGCGAGTACCACTACCGGCGCGGCCACAACCCCAAGGCGGTGTGGGCGTTCATCCCCTCGGCCGCGATCGCCGTCGTGCTGGCGCTGGTGCCCGCCTTCAGCGCTGTCTCCGGTTTCTCCTGGTTCATCGGGGCGCTGCTCGGGGCGGTCTTCTACGTCGTCATCGGCGACCGCAAACCCGACGCGCGCGATGTGGACGGCGAGTCCATCGCCGTGGCCTCCGAGTAGGGACGAACGGCTCCTCGGGTTCCCGGCCCCGAACGCGAGCGGAGGACGCGGCTCGCTCCCGCGGAGACGAACGGGGGAAGAGCGGGAAGGTCCGCTGCGCGCATTCTCGTCGTCACCGTCAGCACCACGACCGCGCCGGGCGGGATTCACCTCGCCCGGCGCGCGGATTCCGGTGCGCCCGGAGCTGCGTTCATGATGTGGTCGAGCACCATGTGCCGGCTGGAGCGCACGTGCCGCAGGGCGACCTCGGCAGCGGCCTCGGCGTCCCCGAGCGCGATGGCGGCGTGCAGCTCCGCGTGTTCCCGGCACACCCGCTCGGGTTCGAGGTTCAACCGGAACAACCAGGCCAAACGGCCGTGGAGCGGTTCCAGCATCGACATCAGCAACTCGTTGCCGGAGAGCGCGACGAGCTCGTCGTGGAAGGACGCGTTGGCTTGGAACATCCCCTCGAGGTCGCCCGCGCGCAACGCCTCGCGGGCCTCGGCGACGAGCTCGCCCATGCGATCCGCCTGGCCCGGGGCCGTTCGCTCGACCGCCCGCCGCGCCGCGAGCACCTCGAGTGCTTCCCGCACGTCGAAGAGCTCCTCCATCTCGCGCCGATTCAGGCTCCGCACGAACACACCGCCCCTGCGGGGGAGCACCTCGAGCAGGCCCTCGCTCTGCAACATCCGGATGGCCTCGCGCACCGGCACCCGCGAGATCCCGAGCTCGGCGGCGAGCTCGTGCTCCAGCAGGCGGTCACCGGGGCGGATCTCGCCCTCCGCGATGCGCGCGTGCAGGGTGTTGCGCACCCGTTCGCGCAACGGGGCGCGCGAGTCCGTGCTGAACCTCCCGGCAGACACGCATTCCTCCTCGTCGCTCACCTCGGTGCAGGGCGCTCGCGCCGGGGCGCGCAGCCGGATCGCGCCGCGCGGGCACGGGGACCACGCTCGCAGTGATTCCATGATATGTGATTTCATGATATGGAATTATTTTTCTGCATTTCAAAACATAGGAGTATTCACGTCTCGCGTCAAGTCGCGCCGCGTTCGCTGGTGCGGCGGCTCAGCCACCGCGGGGACGGGCGGTGTGCCGGTCGAGCAGCACCAGCAGCGCCTCCAGCGGCACGTTCTCGTCGCCGGCGTGGTCGAGGTAGCCGAGGATGCGCCGGGCGCTGTCGCTGAGCTCCTCGCCGGCCTCGGCGGCGCAGCTGGCTTCCAGCGTGCCCAGGGCCGCTTGGGCCTTCGCCTCGGACAGGGCGTTGCGCAGCACCTGCCGCTCCGAGTCGCCGGGGCGGCGGTCCTCGTCGACGAGGCGCTGCACGATCCGCCGGATCGTGGGGTGCTGCGAGATCGTCGACCGCCGTCCCGCGTAGGCCGCGGCCATGCGGGACCGGGACCGCGGTGCGGCCGCGGGCTCTGCCGCACCGCCGGTCGGCACGCGTCCGCCCGGGGTGGAGCTGAGCAGGTCGTCGAGGGAGGCGAACGCGCCGGCGATGCGCGCGTCCTTCTCGGCACCGCGGGTGAGCGCGTCCTTGCGCGCGGTGCTCGCCTGCCGCCGGGCCTGCTCGCGGGCGCGCCGGCCGCGCCGGCCCAACCGCTGCCGGCGGCGGACGCCGCTGCGTTCCCGATCGGCCTGGGCGATCCGCCACCACTGCTGGTAGTCCATCCCCTGACGGGGCGGGGCCCGGCGGGATCCGCGCTCCGAGTCGGCCTCGTCGGCGTACCAGGGCCGCAGGCGGTCCTTGAGGAAGTGCTCGACGTCCTCGCCCGGACCCCGCGGCCGCTGGTGCGCACCGTCCGGAGTGGACTGCAGCGCGACCTTCACCGCCTGCGGGCTCCACCCGGCGTCGTACCAGCGCTGCAGGTAGTCGAGCACGCTGCTGCGCCGCGGCTCGTTCCACTGGAACTCGCGGAACAACGCCTCGGTGGCACGGCGGCCCTGCTCGCCGTCGGCGGGCACGACCTTGTCCGGCCACGGTGTTTCGCGGACCACGCCAGCACCCCCTGTCAGCAGCCGCACCTCGGACCTGGACCGGCCAGCCTATCGCGCGCGGTGGGCGATCACCGCTGCGGACACCCCGGCCGGCGGGTCACTGCTGGCCCGGGCGGCGGGCCGGGGCGGGCCCCGGCAGGTCGCTGCGGTCGGCCAGGCGGTCCGGCCGGAAGGGCGCCAGCTCTTCCGCGGGCGCGCCGGTGACCAGCTCGTCCGCGGCGAGCCGGCCCAGCAGCGGACCGAGGGTGATGCCGCTGTGCGTGGTCAGCACGTAGGTCCGCGCGCTGGCGCCGAGGAACCCGGCGACGGTCAGCCCGTCGGCGGGCAGAGCCCGCTGACCCACGCGCAGCGATTCCCACCGCGCACCACCGCAGCCGGCGAGCAGGCCGGCCAGCCGGTGGCGCAGCTGCTGCGCGTGCGGGCCGTCCCCCTGCGGCGGGTCGGCCGGGTCGGCCGCGGCGTCGAGGTCGAGCGCCTGCACGACGAGGCGACCGCCACCGTCCGGGCGCACGTTCAGCCGCGGCGTGGTCAGCACGCGGTCCAGCCGGCTCGGCACCGGAGCGGTGTAGCCGAGGAATCCGACCGCGGCCGAACCCGGCCGCTCGGGTGCGGACATGGGGATGCGGCACCCGGCCGCGGCGGTCAGTTCCTCGGTCCAGCGGCCGGTGGTGAGCACCGCCGCGTCGAACTCGGCCGTGCCCTCGGGGCAGGTGACCTGCACTCCGCTGCTCCGCTCGGACAGCGCCGAGACCGCTGCGGGGCAGCGCAGTTCGGCGCCGTGGTCGGCCGCCTCGCCCCACAGGCGGGCGACGAGCAGCGCGGGCAGGACGTGCCCTTCGGTGGGGTAGTGGGCGATCCGGTCGACTCCGGCGGGCACGCGCAGGTCCGGGACGAGCGCGCGGGCGCGGTCGGGGCCGATCCACGCCACGGGGTAGTCGCGGTCGGCCAGGGCCGCGACCGTGGAGCTCAAGCGCTCGGCCCCGGCCTCGTCCTCGGCCCACTCGAGGTTGCCGGTGCGGGCGAACCACGGTGGCACCGGACCGGGTTCGGCGGCGAGGGCGTCGTGCTCGCGCATGCCGGCGACGTTGAGGTCGTGGTAGGCGCGCGGGTTCTTGCCGTGCGAGTTGGTCCAGGCGAACGAGGTGCCGGAAGTGCCCGCGAGCGGGGCACTGCGTTCGAACACCGTCACCTGCGCCCCCTGCAGGGCCAGCGAGCGCGCCGCGC
Organism: Salinifilum aidingensis; assembly: GCF_054782015.1. Classification (NCBI taxonomy): domain Bacteria; kingdom Bacillati; phylum Actinomycetota; class Actinomycetes; order Pseudonocardiales; family Pseudonocardiaceae; genus Salinifilum; species Salinifilum aidingensis. The sequence goes on from NZ_BAAGTH010000009.1 coordinate 6,648, forward strand.
TCGCACCGAGCACACCGAGTCCGATCACCGCGATCTTCAAGGTTTCCTCGCAATCTCGTCGCGGGGCTGCCCGCTTCGCCCGCCGGAGGTTGCCAGTGCGAACACCACCAGCACGGCGGTCGAGGCGGCGATGCCGTACACCGCGTACGGCACGGTCGTACCGGCCAGCTGCGCCGCGGCGCAGCCGAACACTCCGGCGAGCATGCCGGCGATGGCCGGAGCCGGGGTCAGCCGACGGCGCCGGTGCAGCAGGTAGCCGAGGAACACGGGCGCGGCCAACGCGGCGGCGGAGTAGGCGTAGCTGGCCTCCAGCCAGGTCAGCGCATGCGGCAGCAGGATCGCCAGGGCCGCGGCGAGCACGGCCACGGCCACGGTGATCGTGCGGGACAGCGCGAGCGTCTGCCGTTCGCCGCGGGCGGAGCCGGTGATGTTCTGGTACACGTCGCGGGTCAGGTTGGCCACGACGGACTGCAGCGCCGAACCGGTGGTGGACACGATCGTGGAGACCAAGAACGCGCCGAACAGCACCATCAGCCAGCTCGGCAGCTGCGCGAGCAGCCACCCGGCGGCGTGCTCCTCGTTGGCCAGACCCGGCTGCATCGACCGCACCGACAGGCCGAGGCACCCGGCGTAGATCCCGCCGATGAGCATCGCCGCGCCGGACAGCGCGAGCCCGCGCCGCGCGTCGCGGAGGTGTTTGGTGGCGAACACGCGCTGGTAGTACAGTTGGTTGGTCAGCGTGCCGGGCAGGATCGCGGCGATCCACAACCAGATCTGCTCGCCGCCGACCGCGGTGACGCCCTGCCAGCCCCACAGCCGCTGCGGCACCGTGGCGGTGATGTGCGCCCAGCCGCCGGCCAGGTGGATGCTGTAGATCGCGACGCCCAGCGACATGATGATCATGAACAGGCCGAAGACGAAATCCGTCCACGCCACCGAGGTCATCCCGCCGGGCAGCACGAACAGCAGCGAGGCCACCGTCATCACCGCGATCAGCACTGCTGGTGGTAGCCCGGTCAGCCGGGTGAACAGCTGGGCGAAGGCGACGAACTGCGTCGCCAGCCAGCCGAACGGCACGACCAGCGCCGCCAGCGCCGCGATCGCGGTCATCAGCCGGCTGCGCCCGAAGAGGCGGGCGATGATGTCGGGCACGGTGGTGAACCGCTGCTGCCGCAGCCACCGGGCGATGAGCATCAGCACGAGGAATCCGGCGATCACGCAGCCCTCGTAGACGAACACCGACCAGCCGCCGCGGTAGCCGATGCCGACGTGGGCGATGAGCACCCCGCCGCCGGTGGCGGTGGCGAACTGGGTGACGACGACCACGGGCAGCGGCAGCGACTCGCCGGCGGAGAGCCAGTCCCGCGCGCTCGTGGCTTTGCGTCCGAAGTGGACCGAGATGGCGGTTCCGGCGGCGAGCACGAGCAGGCTCGCCGCGACGATGCCGGCGATGTCGCCGGTGGATCCAGCGGGCATGGGCGCCTCTTTCGGTCACCGCGGCGTGCGCGCGGGGTCCAGCGGGGTGATGTCGTGCGCGGTGCCGCCGTGCAGGGCGAGGTCGGCGCCGATCTCGCCGAAGACGGGGGCGAGCTTGAAGCCGTGGCCGGAGAACCCGGCCATGACCGTGGCGTTGCGGTGGCCGGGCAGCGGCCCCACCAGCGCGTGCTCGTCGCGCGTGAACCCCTCGGCGTAGGGGGTGATGCGCACCGGGTGCGGCGTGAGCCCGGGCAGCAGGCGCTCCGCGGCGGCCGAGGCCGCGCGGGCGAACTCCACCGGCGCGCTGCGCCCGAGGGCTTCCGGGTTTTCCAGCACCGGCCGGTCGAGGTGGTGCGGGATGATCTTGACGGCGACGCCGTCCAGCGCGGGAAAGCAGGAGAACCCGGCCTCGCGGTGGCGGCGCACCGCGATCGGCAGGTGCTCGGGTCCGTGCGTGCCCGGGTCGTGGGCGGCGAACCAGCAGGCGGTGATCTGGCGGACGTGCACCGGCAGGTCCCGCAGCGGTGCCAGCCCCGGTGCCCACGGTCCGGGGGCGAACACGACGTGGTCGACGTCGAAGCGCCTGCCGCCGCTGGTCAGCCGCCAGCCGCCGCTGGTTTCGGCGAGGTCGTCGACGCGGTGGTAAGGCAGGACGCGCGCGCCGGCCCGTTCGGCGGTGCGCAGCGCGGCCTGCACGGCCGGTTCGGGCCGCAGCACACCGCTGTTCGGGTCGAGCACCGCCACCTCGTCGTCGTCGAGGTGGTGCTGCGGGAACCGCGCGCGGGCGGTGCCGGCGTCGAGCACCTCGCAGGCGAGGCCGTGCTGCTCGGCGCAGCGGCGCACCGCGCGCACGTCGGGGTGCGCGGCCGGACCGATGGTCAGTCCTCCGCACCTCGTCAGCAGATCAGCACCGCTGTCCCGCTCCAGCTCGCGCCAGAGGGCGGCGGACCGCTGCAGCAGGGGGACGTAGTGCGCGCCCTCCTTGTAGGCGGTGCGGAAGATGCGCGACTCCCCGGCGGAGGCGCCGCGGTCGTGGCCGGGTGCGTAGGTGTCGAAGGCGCGGACTTCGGCGCCGCGCCGGGCCAGCTGCCAGGTGGTGAGGGCGCCGATGGCCCCGGTGCCGATCACCGCGATGCGTTGTCGGGACATCATCACTCCCGTCCTGCGTGGAATGGCGTCCTGCGTGGAATGGGTGGACTCGTCCGCGGGAATGGTGGGCTGCTGATCGTGGTTCCGGGTGGAAAGGGGTCAGGAATCCGGTGTGGACAGAGCGGTGCTTTCGAGGAAGAACTCGACGAGTTCGGGCCGCATGATGTGCCACATCGCCTCGGCGAGCTGCCCGTCGGTCAACCAGGTCAACCGGCGCAGGCGCAGCACGGCCTGGCCGGGGGCGATGCGCAGCCGGCCCGCCGTGGCCCCGTCGAGCAGGACCGGGTCGACGTACACGCGCGACTTCGCCGCCGGGATGCGGTGGCGGGCGAAGTAGTCGTGCACCGTCAGGTGCGCCAGGTCCTCGTCGAGCAACCGCGGGGCGTGCGCGAACGGCACCGCGGCGAGCTCGACGGCGATGGGGTGCTCCTCGGTGTCGAACTTCAGCCGCCGCAGCTGGTTCACCGGCGCGTCCTCGGCGATGCCGGGCAGTTCGACGTCGGCGTCACCGGCGGGCACCACCGCCGCCGACTCCACCGCGTGCCTGCCGGGGATCTCGGGTCCGTGCAACGCGGGGGAGACCGTCCGCAGCAGGTTCTCCTGCCGCGGCCCTTCGGCGACGAACGTGCCGCGCCGCCGGCGGCGGTGCACCAGGCCCGCGTGGGCGAGTTCGGTCAGCACCCGTTGCGCGGTGGCCCGGCCGACGGCGTAGCGCCGCTGCAGCTCGGCCTCGGTGGGAACCTTGGCGCCCGGCGGCAGCGCACCGGACCGGATCTGCTGCTCCAGTTCGGTGCGGATGCGCAAGTACACCGGGGTGGACACGCGGCGAACGTAGCCCGCGCCGCATTTTCCGGTCAATAATCTTTTCGACCGTTCAATTCCGGAAGAATTGAATGGTCCTGCCGTGTTCGCGCGGTCCTTTCCGCGGGGCGAACTGCTCCGCCGCGGCATGCCGGACCGCCGGTGCGCGGGATTCTGCTCACCGAAACGCGAGCTGACGTGATCTGCGTCGCGCAGTAATCTGCTGCGCATTCGCGTCACGATCGGAGGCGAAGCGTTGAGCGAGCGCGCCGCACCGCGGGGCAGCACCCTGCCGGCCAAGCACCTCCCGGGCGTTTCCCCGCACGACCTGCCCGAACCCGTGCGGTTGCGACGCATCACCGGCGCGAGCGTCATCATCCTCGCCACCGCGCTCGGCTCCGGCGAGTACGTGCTGTGGCCCTACATCACCTCGCAGATCGGTTTCGTCTTCCTCTGGGCGGCGATCGCGGGATTCGCCCTGCAGTACTTCCTCAACATGGAGGTGGAGCGCTACACGCTGGCCACCGGTGAGACCGCGCTCACCGGGTTCGCCCGGCTGTGGTCGCACTGGTGGTGGCTGTTCGTGCTCTTCGCGCTGGCGCAGAACTTCTGGCCCGGCTGGGCCACCAGCGCCGCGACGGTGCTGACGTTCGTGTTCGGCTGGGACGGCAGCGTGGTGGTGCCGCTGACCGTCGGCATGCTCGTGGCCATCGGACTGGTGCTGACGCTGGCGCCGGTGGTCTACCAGGCCGTGGAGCGCATCCAGATGGTGATGGTCGCGCTCATCATGGTCATCGTGATCACCGCGGTCGTGGTCGCCACCAGCGGCTCCGACTGGGTCGACGCCGCGCGCACCACGGTCACCGAACCGGGCTTCCCCGTCGGCCAGGCCGGTCTGGGCACGGCGCTGCTGCTGGGCGCGCTGGCCTTCGCCGGCGCCGGCGGTGCCAACAACCTGGTGCAGAGCAACTACATCCGGGACAAGGGCATGGGCATGGGACATTTCCTGCCCCGGGTCGTCTCCCCGGTCACCGGGCAGGAAACGAGCGTGCCGTCGCTGGGCTACTACCCGCGCACCGACGCGGAGAACCTGCGCCGCTGGCGCGGGTGGTGGCGCGTGGCCAACCAGGAACAGCTGCTGACGTTCCTGCTCGTCGGCGTGGTCACGCTGGTGATGCTGTCGGTGCTGGCCTACGCCAACCTGCCCGTCGGCCAGGTGGACTCCGAAGAGGTCGCCTTCGTCTTCGAGGAAGGCCAGGCGCTGCAGCGCAACGTCGCCCCCTGGTTCGGCGTGGCGTTCTGGCTGGCCGGCGCGGTCGCGCTGCTGTCGACGAACCTGGGCATCATCGACTACACCGCGCGGCTGATCGCCGACCAGGTCAAGATCCACGCCCTGGCGCGCAGCCGGGTCTGGAGCGAGAGCAAGATCTACGCCGCGGTCGTGTGGCTGCTGATCGCCTCCGGCAGCGCGATCCTCCTGCTCGGCCTCGAAGAACCGTTCCTGCTGGTGGTGATCTCCTCCTCGATCGCCGGGGTGCAGATGTTCGTCTACTCCGGACTGCTGGTCGCGCTCAACCGCAGGGCCCTGCCCGGGCCGCTGCGGATCGGCCGGGCACGCGCGGCGATCCTGCTCGCGGCGTTCGTGTTCTTCGGCCTGCTGGCGGTGCTGACCGTGCTCGCCGTGCTGCGCGGAGAGCCGGTCGCCTGAGGCCGGCGCGGCCGGACGCAGTGCCGAACCGCCGGCCCGCGGGCATCGCGGACAGCGGGGCAGTGGCCGCGGCACCGGCGCCCGCGGCCCAATCCGACACGCACGTCCGACTCGTCGAACATCGTCCACACCTCCGGCGGTATTCTGGGGCAGTGCCCGATCGATTGACTGCACGGCGGGTTCGGGCCGAACCCGCCGCTGCTGTCGATGGATCCCGGGAGGTCCCCATGCGCGCCGGTCGGCTCACTCGTCGGTCCTTCGTCGCCGGAACCGCACTCGCCGGCTGGACGGCCTTCGCCGCGCAGCGCGCCGCGTTCGCCGCGGACGCCGCAGCCGAGTCCGGCCTCGAGTGGGACGGCACGCCGAAGATCTTCCAGGTCAACCGGCAACCGGCACGCACCCGCCTGGTGCCGTACGCCGACGCGGCCGGCGCCCTGGCCGGAGACCTCGAGAGCTCACCGCACTTCCGCAGCCTCAACGGCACCTGGCGGTTCCGCTGGTCGCCCACCCCCGACGAGCGACCCGCAGGCTTCCACCGCACCGACTTCGACGACGGCGCGTGGAACACCATCCCGGTACCGGCGAACTGGGAGATCGAAGGCCACGCCGAGCCGACCTACCTCAACGAGCGCTACCCGTGGATCGGCCACGACGATCCCGCACCGCCGCGCGCACCGCGCGCGTTCAACCCCGTCGGCTCCTACCGGCGGCGTTTCACCGTGCCCGAGCAGTGGTCCGGGCGGCGCACCGTGCTGTCGCTGCAGGGCGTGAAATCCGCCCTGTTCGTGTGGGTCAACGGGAGGCGCATCGGCTACAGCGAGGACAGCTACACCCCGGCCGAGTTCGACATCACCGACGCGCTCACCGCGGGGGAGAACCTCCTCGCCGTCGAGGTCTACCGCTGGTGCGACGGCAGCTGGCTCGAGGACCAGGACATGATCGACCTGTCCGGCATCGTCCGCGACGTGTACCTGTACTCGGTGCCGCAGGTCGGGCTGCACGACGTGTTCGCCGAAGCCGACCAGCACGGACAGCTGACCGTGCGCGCCGCGGTGCGCAATCGCAGCGGCGCCCTCGCCGGCGAGCACCGGCTCGACGTGGCCGTGCACGACCCCGCCGACGAGCTGGTGGCCGCACTGTCCAGCCCGATCCGGTTCGACGGCGACGAGACCGCGGTGGAACCGAGCACCACCGTGCCGAACCCGGCGCTGTGGTCGGCCGAAACCCCGAACCTGTACACGCTCGTGCTCACGTTGCACGGTCCCGGCGGCAGCCACGAGGTGCACCGCGTGCGCACCGGCTTCCGCACGATCACCTGCCAGACCGGCGAGTTCACGCTCAACGGCGCGCCGCTGGTCTTCCGCGGCACCAACCGGCACGAAACCGACCCGCACACGGGCCAGGTGATGGACGAGCAGCGGATGCTCGAGGACATCCGCCTGATGAAGCAGCACAACATCAACGCGGTGCGCACCTCGCACTACCCGCCGCACCCGCGGTGGTTGGAACTGTGCGACGAGCACGGCCTGTACGTGGTGGACGAGGCGAACGTGGAATCGCACGGGGTGCGCGACGTGCTGCCCGGCAGCCTTCCCGAGTGGACCGAGGCGTGCCTCGACCGGGTGCGTTCGCTGGTGGAACGCGACAAGAACCACCCGTGCGTCGTCCTGTGGTCGCTGGGCAACGAAGCCGGCAGCGGCAGCAACTTCGCCGCCATGGCCGACTGGACCCGCCGGCGCGACCCGTCCCGACCGGTGCACTACGAAGGCATGAACAGCGTCGCCGACGTGGAAAGCCGCATGTACGCCAAACCGGCCGAGGTCGAGGCCTACGGCCGGTCCGGCAACCCGAAACCGTTCCTGCTGTGCGAGTACGCCCACGCGATGGGCAACAGCGTCGGCAACCTGCAGGAGTACTGGGATGTCTTCGAGAGGTACCCGAACCTGCACGGCGGGTTCGTCTGGGACTTCGTCGACCAGGCGGTGGCGCTGCCGCTGCCCGGCGGCGGCACGTACTTCTCCTACGGCGGCGACTGGGAACCCGGCCACCCCACCGACGGCAACTTCTGCTGCAACGGGCTGTTCGCACCCGATCGGCGGGCCGAACCGGAAGCGCGGGAAGTCGCCAAGGTCTACCAGCCGGTGCGGATGACCGCGACCCGCCCGGACACGGTGCGCCTGTTCAACCGGCAGGCGTTCACCGGGCTCGAGGGCTACGAGCTGCGCTGGGAGGTCACCGAGGACGGCCGGTCGATCCAGCGCGGCGCGCTCGCCCCGCCGGACGTGCCACCGGGCGGGGAGGGGACGGTGCGACTCCCGCTGACCGAACCCCCGCCGCGCCCCGGGGCGGAATACCTGCTGACCATGACCGCGGTGCTGTCCGAGGACACCACCTGGGCCGCGGCGGGCCACCCCGTCGCCGCCGAGCAGTTCCCCCTGCCCTGGCGCGCCGAACCCGCCGCACCGGTCCGCTCCGAACGTCCGGTGCAGGTCACCGACAGCGGAGGGCGGGTGCGAGCCCGGGCCGGGGCGGTCGAGCTGGTGCTGGACAAGACCAGCGGCGTGCTGGCGGACCTGCGCCACCGCGGCCGGAGACTGCTGATCAGCGGGCCCGTGCCGAACTTCTGGCGCGCCCCGTTGGACAACGACAGGGGACGGGACGCGCACATCACCTCCCGCACCTGGCGCGAGGCCGGCCGCGAGCGCACCGTCACCGACGTGCGCGTGTCGCAACCGCACCCCGGCGAGCTCACCATCGAGGTCGCCGCCGCGCTGCCGACCGAACCGTCGCGGTCCCGCTGGGAGAGCACCTACACGCTGCGCGGTGACGGGGAGCTGCACGTGCGGCACACGCTGCGGCCCGGACCCGGTTTGCCGGACCTGCCGCTGGTGGGCACGCTGTGGACGCTGCCGGCCGGGCTGGAGACGTTCTCCTGGTACGGCCGCGGGCCGCACGAGAACTACATCGATCGCCGCACCGGCGCGTTCCGCGGCGCCCACCGCAGCACCGTCGACGAGCAGTTCACCCCGTACGTGCGGCCGCAGCAGACCGGCAACGTCACCGACGTGCGCTCGGCCTCCCTCACCGACGAGTCCGGTGCCGGGCTGGCGCTGCGCACCGACCCCGGCGCGGACCCGCTGGAGCTCAGCGCGCTGCACCACACCCCGTTCGACCTGGACGGGCCGAAGCACCCGCACGAACTGCGCCGCCGCGAGGAGGTGGTCCTCGGCATCAACCACCGCCAGACGGGCGTGGGCGGCAACGACTCGTGGGGTGCGGCACCGCTGGAGCAGTACCTGCTGCACGCCGACCGGCCCTACAGCTACTCCTACCGGATCCGCCCCGCCGGATGAGGAAAGCGGTGCGCACCACCGTGACGCCGTTGCGCGCGCTACCCTGCCCGCGTGCTGCGCCACAACGGGCGGGCACGGCAGGCAGACGGTTGCCCGGAACGCTTCTCACCCGGGTTCTTCCGCTACGTCTGGACGTATCCGCGGCCGGGCAGCCGGGGCGCGGGTCAGGTGGTGGGCAGCTGCTGCAGCTGCGCCTCCACCTCCGCGAGCACGGTGAGGTCGCGGCACGGTTCGGCACGCGGGGTCATCCGTTCCTCCTCGGACCAGGCCGCATCCAGCACGGCCCCTTCGGAGCGCTGGGGACGCCGGGTGGGCAGGCCGGCGGCGGTGTATTCGTGCTCGGACATCACGCCTCGCTGCAGGCTTCGGGACACGCTCGGGGGCTGATCGACCATTGTTCCCGCCCGAACCGAGCTCCACGAGGTGTGGTGAGCGCACGTGTAGGACAGGACACACGAGGTGCTTCGCGAACCCGGCATTTCGAGCTCCGGTGGGGCGGCCCGTCCCACCGGAGCTCGTCGCGGGCGGGTGAGCGGTGAAACCCCGGTGGCCGCAGAACGAAGCGGGCGCACTGGTCGGCGCGGTTTCCGCACCCGACACGTGCAGCGGGCAGCGGTGAACCCGGTAGGCGGCCGCTCCCGCGGATCACCGTCCCCGCGGTCGCACGAACGGGAACGGCAGCGTCTCCCGGATCGACTTGCCCAGCAGCAGCATCACCAGCCGGTCGACGCCCATGCCGAGACCACCGGTGGGGGGCATGGCGTATTCGAGGGCGTCGAGGAAGTCCTCGTCGAGCTGCATCGCCTCCGGATCGCCCCCGGCGGCCAACCGCGACTGCTCCACCAGCCGCCGCCGCTGCTCGACCGGGTCGATCAGCTCCGAGTAGGCCGTGGCCAGCTCGGTCCCGAAGGCCACCAGGTCCCACCGCTCGGCCAGCCGCTCGTCCGCGCGGTGCTGGCGGGTCAGCGGCGAGACCTCGATGGGGAAGTCGGTGTAGAACACCGGGGCGGTGGTGTGCCGCTCGACCAGCTGCTCGTACAGCTCCAGCACGAGCTCGCCCGCCGCGTCGGCGGTGCAGCGCACCCCGGACCGCTCGGCGATCCCACGCAGCCTCCGCACCGGGGTGTCCGGCGTGACCGGCTCGCCCACGGCCCGCGAGACGGCCTCGTGGACGGGCACGACGGGCCAGTCCGCGGCCAGGTCGACCTTCGCCAGCTGCCCGTCCGGACCCGGCTGCTGCAGCACGGTGGTGCCGAGGGCGGCGCTGGCCGCGGCCAGCACGAGCTGCCGGCACACCTGGCGCATCACCGCGTAGTCGGCGTGGGCCTGGTAGGCCTCCAGCATCGTGAACTCGGGGTTGTGCTTCGGCGAGATGCCCTCGTTGCGGAACGTGCGGCCGAGTTCGAAGACCCTCTCCACCCCGCCGACGCACAGCCGCTTGAGGTACAGCTCGGGCGCGATCCGCAGGTACATCGGCATGTTGTGCGCGTTGAGGTGGGTGCAGAACGGCCGCGCGGTCGCCCCGCCGTGCACCGGCTGCAGGATCGGGGTGTCGGCCTCCAGGTAGTCCTGCTCGAGCAGGGTCGCGCGCAGCGCCTGCATCGTGGCGCTGCGCGCGGACAGCACCTGCCGCCCCGCGGAACCGGACAGCAGGTCCACCGACCGCTTCCGCGCGCGGGTTTCGGGATCGGACAGTCCCGTGTGCTTCTCCGGCAGCGGGTGCAGGCACTTCGCCGCCAGCGTCCACGACGCGGCCAGCACCGACAGCTCGCCGTGGCGGGTGGTGATCACTTCACCGCGCACCGAGACGTGATCGCCGAGGTCGACCTGCCGGCGCCACGACCGCAGCGACTCCGCACCGGTGTCCTGGGTGGACAGCATCACCTGCAGGGTGCCGGTGAAATCGCGCACGGTGGCGAAGCACAGCCCGCCGTGGTCGCGCAGCAGCATGACCCGCCCGGCGATCGCGGTGCGCACGCCGGTGCGCGTGTCCGCGGCGAGCCCCTCGTGATGCGCGCGCAGCTCGCCGAGGCTCGTCTCCCGCGGCACCGCCACCGGGTACGGCTCGACGCCGCCGGCGCGCAGCTCGTCGAGCTTCTGCCGCCGGACCCGCACCTGCTCGGGCAGCCGCTGGTGCTCCTCCTCGGCGACGGGCTCGGGCCGCTGCGGCACCCGCTGCTCCGGCGCGTCGGCCACCGCGGCGCGCTGGCGGGTGCGGCCCAGGTCCGGCACGAACCCCTCGGCCAACCCCGCTGCCAGGCCGACCCGGCCCAGGTCGCGCCGGTCGGTGAAGCCGACGAAACGCGGCACCCAGTGCGGGTGGTACTTCGCGTTCGACCGGTACAGCGACTCCAGCTGCCACCAGCGGGAGAAGAACTGCAGCAGCCCGCGCCAGATCTTGAGCACCGGCCCGGCGCCGAGGCGGGCGCCCTCCTCGAAGGCGGAGCGGAACACCGCGAAGTTCAGCGAGATCCGCCGCACCCCGAACCGGGAGGCCTCGCCGATCAGCGTGCACACCATCAGCTCGACCAGGCCGTTGTCGGCCTCGCGGTCGCGCCGCATGAGGTCCAGCGACAACCCGCGCCGCCCCCACGGGGCCAGCGACAGCAGCGCGCGGACCTGACCGCGCGGGTCGAGCGCTTCGACGAGCACGCAGTCCGCGTCGGCGGGATCGCCCAACCGGCCCAGCGCCATGGAGAAGCCGCGTTCGGCGTCGGTGCTGCGCCAGGCCGAGGCCAGCCGCACGGCCTCGGCCATGTCCGCGGCCGGCACGTCGCCGTGGCGGCGGCAGCGCACCGCGTACCCGTCGCGCTGCAACCGCTGCACCGCCTGCCGCACCGGCCGCATCTCCCGCCCGGCGAGGGTGAACGCCGCGGTGTCCACGACCGCCTCGTCACCGAGCTGCAGGATCTTCACACCCGCCCGCGAGTAGGCCCGCGCGCCCTGCTCACCCGCGCCCAGAACCGCCGGTCGCCAGGTGTACTCCCGGCACAGGGCCAGCCACCGGTCGATCACCGGCGGCCAGGCCTCCGGATCCCCGATCGGGTCACCGCTGGCCAGGCACACCCCGGCCACCACCCGGTAGCTGATGGCGGCCTTGCCGCTGGGCGAGAACAGCACCGCCTTGTCCCGGCGGGTGGCGAAGTAGCCCAGCGAGTCCCGCTCGCCGTACTCGTCGAGCAGCGCCCGCACCCGCCGCTCGTCCGCGGCGTGCAGCTCCGAGGCCGTGCGCTGCGCCCGGAACATCACCGCCAGGGTCGCCAGCATCGTGGTCATGCCGAGCAGCCCCAGCACCAGGTTCACCCAGCCCGGCGCGTGGCCGAAGCGGGTGAGGTCGAAGGTGACCGCGCCGCCGAGAGCCCGCTCGACCGTCCAGCTCAACCGGTCGGCCGGGCTCTCCAACGAGCCCGGGAAGAGGCTCACCAGCGCGTACCCGAGACCCACGGAGGTGGCGACCAGCAGCGCGAACACGCTCAACGCCTGCGGCACGCTGCCCCGCTGCACCCGGCCGTAGAACTGGCGGCTCGCCGCGGCCAGCACCCCCAGCACCGCGGCGGTGAACAGCACCGTGCCCGCCAGCGCCCACGGCACCCACGGCGGCAGGCGCGCTCCCAGCTGCTGCGCCGGCGCCAGCACCAGCACCAGCCCGGCCAGGGCCGCCAGCACCAGCTGCAGCCCGAGCACGAGCAGCAGGATCCAGTAGGCCACGCGTTTGCGCCGGGCCAGCGCCGCGGCCAGCACCAGCACGAACGCGGCGTAGCCGAGGTTGGCCGGGGCGGGGAAGACGTACTCGTCCACGAACTCGCGCACCGGCTGGCTACCGTGGAACACCGAACCGACCGCGGACAGGCCGGAGAGCACGGAGATCACCACCAGCGCGGCGACCACGACGCGCGGCACGCGGGCGGTCCAGCTCGACTGGGCGGCCTGGAGCACTTCGGTCGGCGTGCCGACGGGCCTCCGGTTCATCGACTCCTCCGCGTTCGTGCGCCCCTGCGAGCGCGGGTCGGCGACCACAGATCGAACCAGCAATGCCAACCGGGAGCTTAGGACGGCGCATGGTCGACGAGTCCGGTGCCCGCACCTGCCGGGGCACCGCCACCGGTGGTAGTCCACCGGCCGGGCGCGGCCGCTGCGGCCTGCTGCTGGCCGCCGGCCTGCTCTACGCCGCGTGGCTGGCCGGCCCGTGGGTCAACCCCGGGATGGACGTGGTCGACGGTTACGTCAGCGAGCTCGCCGCGCGCGACCAACCGGGCAGCGCGTTCTTCCGCACCGGCGACGTGCTCGCCGGGCTGTGCGCCACCGCCGCCGCGGTGGGCGGGTTGCGGCGGCGACCGGGTCGCCGGGCGGTGACCGGGTGGGCCGGTGTCGCGGTGTTCGGCCTGGCCACCACCACCGACGCGGCGTTCACGCCGATGGACTGCGCCCCCTTCGTCGACGCGGCCTGCGCGGTGCGCGAGCTCGCCGGGACGTTGTCGCTGTCGCACGAGCTGCACGCCCTGACCAGCTCGCTGGCCGGCGCGGCGGCCCTGGCCGGCATGGCGGCGTTCGCCCTCGCCGCGGCCCGCGAGGGCGGCCCGGGCCCGCCGCCGCGGTGGGCGTGGACGTGGCTGGCCGTCACCGCGGCGGCGACGGTGCTCACGCTGGCGGCGCTGGTGCTCGGCACCGGCGCCGGAGTGCTCCAGCGCGTGCAGCTCGCCGGGATCTCGACCTGGCTGGTGGCCCTGGCCGTCTGCGAGGGGGGAGGGGAGACGTGCTCAACGTCGTGACCGGCGGGTCCGGCGATCCGCCGCTGCTGCTGACACCGGGGATGGCAGGCACCGCCCACGACTGGCTGCCGGTGGTCGAGGACCTGGCCCGGCGGCACCGCCTGCTCCGCGTCGAGCGGCCCGGCCTGGGCAGCGCCCCGCCGCGTGCCGGAGTGCCGAGCCTGCGCGAGGAGGCCGGTGCGCTCGCGGCCGTCGCCGCCGACGTGCCCGGCGGGGTGGTGCTCGTGGCGCACTCGGTGGCCGGCCTGCACGCCGAGGCGATGACCCGGTGCCACCCCGAGCTGGTGCGCGGCCTGGTCCTGCTCGACCCGAGCTGCGGACCCGGCCGTCCGGGGCGGCCGCAGCGGTGGCGGGGCGCGGCCGAGCGCTGCGGGCGCGCGTTCGCGGACGGCGCGCAGCACCTCGGCGTGACCGCGCGGCTCGGTCCGGCCGCGTGGTCGCTCCTCGCGCGCGGGCAGACCAGCAGGCCCGTTCCCGAGGAGGTGCGCAGGCGGGGGCGTGCCGCGTTCCGCTCGGCCACCGCCTGGACCGCCGCCTGGCAGGAGTACCTCGCCTACCCGGGCATGTTGGGTGATCTCGCCGCGCTGCGGCAGCGCACGCGGTTTCCCGCGGTGGCCGTGCGGATCCTCACCGCCACCGCCGGCACGCCGTCACCGGCGGCGCGGCGCTGGCGGCGGTGCCACCGCCGACTCGCCGGGGTGCTGCGCGCCGAGCACGAGCTCCTGCCCGCGGCGCGCCACCACCTCGCGTGGGAGCGCCCGGACCGGGTGGTGGCGGCCGTGGCCGCCGTCGCCGGCAGCGGGGCAGCGCGATGAGCGGGCGGGGGCTGCTGGTCGTCGCGCTGGTGCTGGCGACCCTGGCCGGGTGCGCCGATCCGGGCAAGGTCGTCTCGGTGACCGCCTACCACAACGCCGTGCAGCGGGACCTGCGCACCGCGTTCGACCGCCACGGCATCGCCGCGGTCCGCGGACCGGAGTGCCGCAGCCCGGGCGCTGCGCGGATCCGCCCCGCTCAGGCGTTCAGCACGCGCTGCACCGCCGTCACCGCCCGCGGACGACCGGTCGTGGCGTTCGGTCGGGTCACCGCGGCCGGCACCGAGCACCAGCAGGTGAGCTTCCGCGTGCTGCTCGCCGGCACCGAGGTGTTCCGCACCGAGCACCTCGGGCAGCACCGGTGACGGATTCCACGGCAACGGCGGCGCACCCGGTGGTGGTCGGCATTGTTCCTCCCCTTCTCCCCCCAGCGCAGCAGGGGTCAGGGGGTCAGCAGCGCCTTGATGGCGCGGCGCTGGTCCATGGCCCGGTACGCCTCGGGGGCCTGTTCCAGTGGAAGGGTGAGGTCGAAGACCTTGCCGGGGTCGAGCGCGCTGCCAGATCAGGTCGACCAGTTCGGGCAGGAAGCGGCGCACCGGGGCGGGCCCGCCGTGCAGGTGCACCTGGGAGAAGAAGAGTTCCTCGCCGCGCGAACGGGCTTGGACCACGATCAGCAACGTCAGGACTTCGAGTCCCGAGGCACGAAAGACGTCTACCAGCAAGCCAAGGCCACCATGAACGGCCGCTACCGAGCAGCGAAGCCAGCCTTACCGGAGGTCTTGGCAGACCGAGAACGTGTCAGGCATCCGCGGGCGACAACGGCCGTTCAGATGTCATGAGGAACGTGTCATGAGCCGCCATTCCGCTGCAGGGTGCGGTATACGGTGGCCCTGCCGATCGAGAACAGCTCGGCGAGATCGTTGATGTGTCGTTCCCGGTGCTGTACATGCGCACGAGCTCGCGCTGCTGCTTGGTCGAGAGCTTGGGCTGTTTGCCGCGGAGCTTGCCCGTGGCCACGGCCATGCCTTCCTTGGTCCTGGCCCGCAGGAGGTCGACTTCGAATTCGGCGAAGGTGGTCAGGATGGTGAAGAACATCTTTTCCATGGGGTCGGCCGGGTCGTAGACCTGTCCGCCGAGGGAGAGCTTGATGCCTCGTTCGGCCAGTGAGTCGCCGATGGCGCGAGCGTCCGGGACGGAGCGGGCGAGCCGGTCGAGTTTCGGAACCGCGAGCGTGTCGCCGTCGCGGACGGCGGCGAGTGCCTGATCCAGCCCGGGGCGGGCTCGGGTGGTGCCGGTCAGCCGTGGTCGAGGTAGATCCGCTCGTCGGCGACGCCGAGCTCGCCCAGCCGCTGGCGTTGGGCGGTGACGTCTTGTTCGTCGGTGGAGCAGCGCGCGTAGCCGATGATCGTGGCGCTCATGGGTGCGGACCGTACGGTCAGCACCCGACAAGTGAGATTTTCACCGGACCCGGTATGTGAGACGCCGCAGGTCCAGGCCCCGGGCCGTGAAACACCGCCGCAGTGGCTGTCCGGTGGGGGTTCGGCTAGCGGGACGAGGGGCGGTCGGCTAGATGGCCAGGTAGCGTGCCGGCCACGAGGATCTTCGCGGCCGCGCGAGTGGCAGTCACAGCTGACGTGTCGTTCGTGATGGCGTAGCTGACGACGTAGGCGGCGACGAGGTTGTCCTTCGACCCGAATCGGTCGTAGAGGGTCCCTTGGTCGCGCCGGATTCGGCGGCGATGGTGTCGACGCCGACGGCGTGGATGCCGCGCCAGCAGAACAGCTCCGAGGCAACGTCGAGGATCCGCTGGGCGCCTGGCGTCAGCGGTTGCTCCGGTCGGGTGTCGGTGCTCATCATCACCCCAGTTGACTTCACAGGTCTGTGTACCTACAGTCGAGCAGGTAACTTCACAGATCAGTATAGGAAGCGTTTCTCGCGCGTCCAGGGCGGCGACATTGTCGAAGCCATCGCCGGTGTCGGGACGAGGTCGACCCTGCGCTGTACGAGCACGCCGAGAATGCACCACAACGGGAGAACCACGATGACCTGGTCACTGGACGACGAGTTCGAAACACCGGGCGGGACGATCCGGTGGACGGCCCTGGGAAGCGGGGAGCCGCTCGTGCTCGTGCACGGCACGCCGTACTCATCCTTCCTCTGGCGTGACCTCGCGCCGGCACTCGCTCGAACGCGGCGGGTCTACGTATTCGACCTGCTCGGCTTCGGCCAGTCCGAGCAACGCGAGGGTCAAGACCTCAGCCTCGCCGCGCACGCCCGGAACTTCGCCCAGCTCCTCGAGCACTGGGAACTGTCCCACCCCAGCGTCGTGGCCCACGACATCGGTGGGGCGGTCACGCTGCGGAGCATGCTGCTGGAAGGGGCGAGCTTCCGAGATCTCACCCTGTTCGACGCCGTGAGCGGCGGCGAGTGGGAACGCGGCCTCTTCCAGCTCATCCTGGAGCACCCCGAGGTGTTCCACCAGCTTCCCGACTACGTCCACCGAGAACTCGTCGCCGGGCACATGCGCCACGCCACCAACCTCGGCTACCGGCCGGCGGTCCTCGACGCGTTCCTCGCCCCCTGGCGCGGTGACACCGGACAGGCCGCCTTCTACCGCCAGTACAGCCAGATCAAGCAGGAGCACACGGCGGAGTACGAGCACCTGCTCGGCGGGATCACCATCCCGACGCGCCTGATCTGGGGCTCCGAGGACCGCATCCTCCCACCCCGTTACGCGCGCTGGCTGCACGACCGGATCCCGCACGCCGAGCTGCACTGGATCGACGGCGCCGGCCACGTCCTGCAGGAGGACGCACCGGCACAGCTTCTGGCCCACCTCACGTCGACCTTCGAGCAGCCCGCCTGTGCCCCGCAGGAGGATCCCTGAGCGGGATCGTTTCCGATCCTCGGGGCCATCCCGGATGTTCGGGGATCGGCTGTGTGCTGAAATGCTTCTGTGGCGACTCTCAGCGCGCGGCTGGCGGAGAAAGGCTTCGGGCGCCCGAGCGGCCTGTTCGGTCGGCTGGGCGGCTGGTTGATGGCCCATGGCAACGCCGCCACCGAACGGCGCGTGGTCACCCTCGCCGCACCCCGTGAACAGGAGATCGTGCTGGTGCTGGGGCCGGGCCCCGGCATCGGACTGCAAGCGGCAGCACAGCGCTCGGCCCAGGCGATTGGTCTCGACCCGTCAGGGGCGATGCTCGACGCGTGCCGACGACGATGCGCTGAGCTCATCCAACGGGGGCGGGTGCGGCTGGTGCAGGCGACCGCAGAGCACACCGAGCAACCAGACCGCTCGGTAGATGTCGTGATCTCCGTCAACAACGTGCAGATCTGGTCGGATCGGCAGGCCGGATGCCGCGAGCTGCACCGGGTGCTGCGCCCTGGCGGCCGGCTCCTGCTCTCGGCGCACCAGAAGTGGCTCCCCGGTGGGCTGACCGCTCTGGCCGAGACGGTGTCCGCGGCGGGATTTGCTGACGTTCGCACCTGGACGTGGGAACCACCTGGCCGCATGGCCAGCACCGCTGGGCAACTGCACGCACGACGCGCACCCGACTGATACCGCTACGCTGCGCACGGAAGCGGATCCCCCTCGCGCACCCCGCTCGACCGCCCTGCTGGTGATCGTCAGCGGTGCGGAACCGCTGCGCGGGAGCGCGTCCGTCCACGACGGACGAGGACGGCGAATCCGGCGACGGAGAGAGGAGGGCAGAGGCGGGACGAGGGGGAGCGCTCCGTCCCGTTCTCACTTTATAGCGCACCGGGGTACTTGCGGCAAGACCCGGGTCGTACCGCAGAATTCGCCGGTCGTTGCCGGAATCTGCGGAAATGGGGTCGTGAGATGCGTGTGCCGCTGTCACCGCGAAACCGCGCTCGCCGGAGAGCAGCACAAGTTCCTCCGAAAGCGTTCTGTCCGGACTCCGAGCACGCGCAACGCGTTCGCGGTGTTGGATTCGACCTCGCCGCACGGGGGGTTTCGTGATCGACGTGATCGTGGTCGGGGGCGGGCCGACGGGCATGATGCTGGCCGGCGAGTTGCGGCTGCACGGTGTGCGCACCCTCGTGCTGGAGAGGGAGCCGGCGCCGACCGGGCACGTCCGCGCGCTCGGGCTGCACGCGCGCAGCATCGAGGTGCTGGACCAGCGCGGCCTGCTGGAGCGGTTCCTCGCGCGCGGCGAGCAGGTCGTGGCGGGTGGCTTCTTCGCCGGCATCGACAAACCGTGGCCGGACCAGCTGGACACCGCGCACTCGTACGTCCTCGCCATCCCGCAGAGCACCACCGAGGAGTTGCTGGCCGAGCACGCCACCGAGCTCGGCGCCGAGATACGCCGCGGTTGCGAACTGGTGGCGCTGCGCCAGGACGAACGCGCGGTGACCGCCGAGCTGGCCGACGGCACGCAGCTGCGCTCGCGCTACCTCGTCGGCTGCGACGGCGGCCGCAGCGCGGTGCGCGAACTGCTCGGCATCGGCTTCCCGGGCGAGCCCACCAGGGTCGAGACGCTGCTGGGCGAGGTGGAGGTGGCCGTGCCGGCGGAGACGCTGGCCGCCGTGGTGGCCGACGTCCGCAGGAGCCAGAAGCGGTTCGGCACCGTTCCCCTCGGAGGAGGGGTGTACCGCGTCATCGTGCCCGCCGAGGGGGTGGCCGCGGACCGCTCGGTCCCGCCGAGCCTCGAGGAGCTCAAACAACAGCTGCGGGCGACCGCCGGGACCGACTTCGGCGTGCACGCACCGCGTTGGCTCTCCCGCTTCGGCGACGCCACCCGGCAGGCCGAGCGCTACCGGAGCGGCCGGGCGCTGCTGGCCGGCGACGCGGCGCACGTTCACCCGCCGACCGGCGGGCAGGGGCTCAACCTCGGCATCCAGGACGCGTTCAACCTCGGGTGGAAACTGGCCGCCGAGGTCGGCGGGTGGGCCCCGGAGGGGTTGCTGGACAGCTACCACACCGAACGGCACCCCGTGGCCGCCGACGTGCTGGAGAACACCCGCGCGCAGACCGAGCTGCTGTCCTCCGAGCCGGGGCCGCGGTCGGTGCGGCGGCTGGTGGCGGAGCTGATGGACGTCGAGGAGGTGAACCGGTACCTGATCGAGAAGATCACCGCGCTCGGGGTCCGCTACGACTTCGGTGACGGCCACGAGCTGCTCGGCAAGCGGATGCGCGACATCGCCCTGCAGCGGGGCCGCCTCTACGAGTTGCTGCGCGGCGGTCGCGGGCTGCTGCTGGACAGCACCGGTCGGCTCTCGGTCGCCGGGTGGTCCGACCGGGTCGACCACGTCGTGGACGGCAGCGAGGAGCTGGACGTGCCCGCGGTGCTGCTGCGGCCGGACGGTCACGTGGCCTGGGCCGGTGAGGACCAGGCGGAGCTGCTCGGCCAGCTGCCGAGGTGGTTCGGCGCGTCCTCCGGGTGAACGCGCCGGTGTCCCGGGCCCGAACAGTTCAGCCTGTACTGTAATTCAGCTTCTGCTGTACTGTTGGACGCATGTTGACAGGTGAGACCCGCCAGGACGCGCTCGTCCGGGTCGGCCGGGCCCTGGCCGACCCGACGCGGTGCCGCATCCTCACCGCGCTGCTGGACGGCACGCACTACCCGGGACAACTGGCCGAGGCCCTCGGCCTGAGCCGGTCGAAGGTGTCCAACCACCTGGCCTGCCTGCGCGGCTGCGGACTCGTCGCGGCCACCTACCAAGGACGGCAGGTGCGCTACGACCTCGCCGACGCGCACCTGGCCGAGGCGCTGCGCGAACTCGTCCAGGTGGTCCTGGCCGTCGACACGTCCGAGGCCTGCCTCGACGAGCCACCCGCCACCGCGGCCGGGGAGGTGGCCACGGCATGAGCACGCACCCCCGCGACGAGACCTCCGCAGCGGCCGCGAGCGACGAGGCCTGCGCCGACGGCTGCTGCCCCGCACCCGCCACCGCGACGAGCGGCCCCACCCCGCAGCGCCAGGCGGTGCTGTCCCGGCGGATCCGGCTGCTCGTCGCGGCCACGATCAGCTACAACGTCGTCGAGGCGGTCGTGGCCATCACCGCCGGTGTGCTGGCCTCGTCGACCGCGCTGATCGGCTTCGGCCTCGACTCGGTCATCGAGGTCGCCTCGGCCGCCGCCGTGGGCTGGCAGTTCTCCGCCCGCGACGCCGCGGCGCGCCAGTCCCGCGAGCGCACCGCGCTGCGCGTGATCGCCGTGTCGTTCTTCGTGCTGGCCGCCTACGTCACCGTCGAGGCGATCCGCTCGCTGGCCGGCGGGGCCGGTGCGGAGCCCTCCACGGTCGGCATCGTGCTGGCCGCCCTGTCGGTGGCGATCATGCCGGCCCTGTCGTTGGCCCAGCGCCACGCGGGGCGGCAGCTCGGCTCGGCCAGCGCCGTGGCCGACTCCAAGCAGACGCTGCTGTGCACCTACCTCTCCGGCGTGCTGCTGGTCGGACTGCTGCTCAACAGCCTGTTGGGCTGGTCGTGGGCCGATCCGGCGGTGGCGCTGGTCCTCGCCGTGGTCGCGGTCAAGGAAGGCCGCGAAGCCTGGCGGGGCGACAACTGCTGCGCCCCCACCGGGCTGGCCCTGGCCACACCGCGCACCGACGACGGCGACCAGTGCTGCTGACGAGCCCGCCGCGCGGAACCCCGGTGCGAGGGGACAGCTGCTCCACCGCCTCCGCGCGGACGCCGCCACCCACGCCGTTCGCGCGGCGGGGACTGCGCCCACCGCCGCGGCCGGAGCGGCGGGCGCCCGCGGACCCGTCACCACGCGTGGCCACCGCGACACGCAGGCGGTCGGCCGAGGTCGGCGTCATGCCTCGCCGTCGTGCCCGTCGCACCCCAGACGGACGCAACTCCGAAAGGGGGACACACGACGGTGCCGGAGACAACGCTGCTCAACGCGCTCGCCGCGCACGTGGACGAGATGGACGGCGACTGGACACCGCTGCGGTGGATCGCCGGCTGGTTGGAGTGGGGCACCTGCGAGCAGGTCGCCTACCTGGACGTGCTGCAGACGATGCTGGAATGCGCGCCCTGGTACGTCACGTGCGCCTCGGCGCACGGCGGCCCGGTGGCCGACAGCGGCGAACTGCGCACCCGCACGCTGCAGCTGTGGCGCCGCGCCCCCGAACTGCCCGCGGCCTCGGGAGGCGTCCAGTAGGAGCCGGTCCGGCCGACGTCGGCGGGGCGAGCCACGACCAGGGCAAGCCTGGCCGAGCCCCGCCCCGCGCGGCGCCGAGGGCCTGGAGGGATCAGATCCCGAACGCGGCGGCGTAGTGCACGGTTCCGCTCGGCAGCGGGTGCTCGGCGTCGAGGCTCAGGGCCATCAACGACTCGTCCGGGACGTCGACGCTCAGCCCGATGCCGTGCGCCGAGGCGCGGGTGAAGCCGAACCTGGGGTAGTACGTCGCATGCCCCAGCACGACGACGTGGTGCTCACCCATGGTCGCGGCCGCGGCGAGGGCCGCGCGGATGGCCGCGGACCCCGCCCCGCTGCGCTGCCGCTCGGGCAGCACGGCGCACGGGGCCAGGCACAGCGCCGGGACCTCGCCGATGTGGCAGCGGGTCAGCAGCGCGTGGCCGACGAGTTCGCCGTTCTCGTCCGCAGCGACGAGCGACAACCCCTCGATCCACGCGGCCGGGTCGGCGCGCAGCGCGTCGACGAGGTCGGCCTCCTCAGCGGTGGGAAAGGCCGCCAGGTTGATCTCGCGGATGACGGGGACGTCGGCGCCGGTCTCGGCGCGCGTGCTCCACGTGGTGCGCATGGCGGGTGGAAATCCGTTTCTGCAGCGAGGTTCGTGCGGGCATCGAGAAGTGTCCAGCAGGTGGGCACCCGCGGGCGCGCCGGAGCGCGCTCGCGGGGACGTCCTACCGCAGCAGCTGGTGGGTGTTGACGACGGTCGCGAACTCCCCGTGGAGGTTGGCGGCGGTGATACGGGTGAGCTCCTCCGCGGTGACCGGTGTCCCGTCGGGGCCGCGCCGGTCGAAGGTGTGCGTGGCGTCCAGGGCCAGCAGGACGCGGTGGCCCAGGTTGCCGCCGACGCGGGCCGTGGTCTCGCAACAGTGGTTGGTGGTGATCCCGGCCAGCACGAAGCCGTCCAGGCCTCGGGAACCCAGCCAGGCGTCGAGGCTCCGCGTCGTCGAACGCCCGCTGCACGTCGACGAGGACCAGCGCCAGCGCGTCCAGCTCGGGCGCGATCGGTTCCGGTAGCTCCACGTCCGCGAGTATTCCCCACCCCGCCGCGCGACCGGCGCTCACCCCTCCAGGTGCGGCAGCACCAGTTCGCGGTAGCGGTCGACCATCGTGGCGATGACCGCGTCCCCGGGAGTGGCCCAGACGTCGGCGTTGAAGATCTCCACCTCCACGTCACCGGTGTAGCCGGCGGCCGCGACCGCGCGGGTCAGCGCGGCGAAATCGATGACGCCGTCCCCCATCATGCCTCGCGACAGCAGCGGATCGGCCGCGATCGGGAGGTTGAAGTCGCACACCTGGTAGGCGGCGATGCGCCCCGCGCGACCGGCCCGCGCGATGCTCTGCTGCACCTTCGGGTCCCAGAAGACGTGGAAGGAGTCCACGACCACGGCCACGGCCTCCGCCGGGTGCGGCTCGGCGAGGTCGAGCGCCTGCTCCAGCGTGGAGAGCACCGCGCGGTCCGCGGCGTACATCGGGTGCAGCGGCTCGAGCACCAAGCGCACCCCGTGCTCGCGGGCGAACGGCACCAGTTCGGCCAGCCGGTCGGCGACCCGCGACCGCGCTCCCGCCAGATCGCGCTCGCCCGGGGGAAGACCGCCGACCACGAGGATCAGCGCGTCGGAGCCCAGGGTGGCGGCCTCGACCACCGCGGCGCGGTTGTCCGCGAGCGCGGCCTGCACGCCCCGCGGATCGGAGGCTGTGAGGAAACCTCCCCGGCACAGGCTGGAGACCCGCACCCCCGCATCGCGGACGACCTTCGCCGCGGTGTCCAACCCGGCCGTGGCCACCCGGTCGCGCCACAGCCCGACGGCGGGCAGCCCGGCCCGCGCCGCGCCGTCGACCGCCTCGCGCACCGTCCACGCCTTCGTCGTCGCCGTGTTCAGCGAGAGCCTGGCCAGTCCGTCCTGTTCGGTCACTGCTGCACTCCGTTCACCGCGAGGAACTGCCGCATCCGACCCGCCGCCAGGTCCGGGTCGCGCAGCAGCCCCGCCTGGTCGGCGAGGCGGAACACCTCGGCCAGGTGGGGCACCGAACGGCCCGCGTGCAGACCGCCCGCCAGCGCGAACCCGGGCTGGTGCCCGTTGAGCCAGGACAGGAACGCGATCCCCGTCTTGTAGTGGTAGGTGGGTGCTGCGAACAGCACCCGGCCCAACGGCCCGGTCTCGTCCAGGATGGACCGCGCTGAGGCCGGCTCGCCCCGGTCGAGGGCCTGGATCGCCGCGGACGCGGCGGGGTAGATCGCGGCGAACACCCCCAGCAGCGCGTCCGAGTGCTCCGCGCCGTCGCCGACGACGAGCTCCGGGTAGTTGAAGTCGTCGCCGGTGTACAGCCGCACGCCCCCCGGAAGCCGGCGCCGCAGCGCGACCTCGTGCTCGGCGTCGAGCAGCGAGACCTTCACCCCGTCGACCTTGTCCGGGCGGGCGCGGATGATCTCCAGGAACGTCTCCGTGGCAGCCGCGATGTCCTCGCTGCCCCAGTAGCCGGCCAGCGCCGGGTCGAACATCGGCCCCAGCCAGTGCAGGATCACCGGTTCGTCGGACTCCTCCAGCAGCGTGCCGTACACCGCGGCGTAGTCCTCCGCCGACCGCGCCACCGCGGCCAGCGCGCGGGAGGCCATCAGGATGACCCGGGCCCCGCTGCCGCTGACGACCTCCACCTGCTCGCGATAGGCCGCCAGCACCGCGGCCAGGCCCGCCCGCCCGGGCGGCACGTCCGCGGGATCCAGGTGGTCCGTGCCCGCCCCAGCGGCGATCGCGCCACCGGCGGAGCGCGCCTCGGCCGCCGAACGCCGCACGAGCTCGGCGGCCTGCTGCCAGCCCACGCCCATGCCGCGCTGCGCGGTGTCCATCGCCTCGGCCACGCCGAGGCCGTAGGACCACAACCGGTGCCGGTAGGCCAGGGTCGCGTCCCAGTCGATGTCCGCCGGCGCGCCCGGCACGTTCTCACCGAGCACCCGCGGCACCACGTGCGCGGCCGCGTAGGCCGCGCGCGTCCGGAGCGGACTTCCGGGGAGCGGCCACTCGCGCGGGCCGCGCAGCACGTGCTCGGCGAGGCTCCCGTCGGGGCGGGGCAGTGGCAGCGCGGTCACAGTTCCACCTCCCCGAGCTCCACGCGGCGGCCCTCGCGCGAGGACGTCAGCGCGGCCTCCGCCAGGCGGACGCCGCGCACCCCGGCCAGGAAGTCGTACGGGTGGTGGCCGTCATCGGACAGGAAGCGGATGAACTCCTCCCACTGCGCCTTGAAACCGTTGTCGAACTCCGCGTTGTCCGGCACGGGGGACCACTGCTGCCGGAACGGGGTCGTCTCCACCAGGTCGGGGTTCCACACGGGCTTGGGGGTGTGGTTGCGGTGCTGCGCGGTGCAGTGGTGCAGCCCGGCGACCGCGCTGCCGTGCGTGCCGTCCACGTGGAACTCCACCAGCTCGTCGCGGTGCACCCGGGTCGCCCACGAGGAGTTGATCTGCGCGATGGCGCCGCCGGCGAGCTCGAAGATGCCGTAGGCCGCGTCGTCGGCGGTCGCGGTGAAGCGCTGCCCGCGCTCGTCCCACCGCTCGGGGATGTGCGTGGCGGTCTTCGCCATGACCGCCTCCACCCGGCCGAAGAGGTTCTCCAACACGTAGTTCCAGTGCGGGAACATGTCGGCGGTCATGCCGCCGCCGTCCTCGGCGCGGTAGTTCCAGCTCGGGCGCTGCGCCGGCTGCAGGTCCCCCTCGAAGACCCAGTAGCCGAACTCGCCGCGCACCGACAGGACCCGGCCGAAGAAACCGCTGTCGACCAGCCGCCGCAGTTTGCGCAGCCCGGGCAGGTACAGCTTGTCGTGCACCACACCGGTTTTCACGCCGGCGTCGCGCGCGAGCCGGGCCAGCCGCAGTGCGCCGTCGCAGTCCTCGGCGATCGGCTTCTCGGTGTAGACGTGCTTGCCCGCGGCGATCGCCTCGGCGATGGCGGGCTCGCGCACCGTGGTCAGCTGGGCGTCGAAGTACAGCTCGTCCGAGTCGGACAGGGCGGTGTCCAGGTCGGTGGTCCAGCGCTGCAGGCCGTGCTGCTCGGCGAGCTCCCGCAGCTTCTCCGCGTTGCGGCCGACCAGGAGCGGGTCGAGCTGCACGCGCGTGCCGTCGGAGAGCTCGACCCCGCCCCGCTCCCGCAGGGCGAGCACCGATCGGAGCAGGTGCTGCCGGTACCCCATCCTGCCGGTCACGCCGTTCAGGACGACGCCCAGCCTTCGCTCGGCCATGCCGTACCACCTTTCTGGAAAGCGCTTACCAAGCGTAAGTCGCGTCGGGGAACCGGTGCAAGCATCGCGGGAAAGCGATTTCCGAATGGCGCGGTGCGCACCTGCGCCGGGAGTTGCCCGCGCTGCGCCCGGTGGGTGCCGGGATGATCGGGACCCACCGGTGCAGCGGGATCAGGTGCGCAGACGCTCGAACTCCTCCCGGGGAAGGGGAGCGGCCTCGGGGTTGCCGAGATCCTCGACCGGGAGGCGGTGCGTCTCCCGCGCCGAGTACGCGGCCACCGCGCCGATCGCGGTGATGCCGAAGGCCAGCGTGCCGATGACCAGCGGTACGTGCGCCGAGCCCGGAGGGGCGGCCAGCGTGAAGAGGCTCGGCAGGAACGCGGAGATGGCCAGGCCGATGTTCTGCGCGACGGCGAAACCGGTGACCCGCACCCGGGCCGGGAACAACTCCTGGAAGAAGCTGGCGAACGTCGCGTTCCACACCTGGTACAGCACGCCCCAGGTGAGGATGGCCAGCAGCAGGGTCAGCGGTACGTTGTTCTGGCTGACCGCCCACAGGTAGGCGTAGGACAGCAGTCCCGAACCCAGCGAGCCGACGATCATCAGCGGCCGCCTGCCGAAGCGGTCGGAGAGGATGGCGAACCACGGGATGAACGCCAGCGCGACGAGGTTGGCCACCACCGGGATCCACAGGTAGATGCTCCTGCTCATCTCGATGCCGTAGCCCGCCTGCGTCGCGTACGCCGCGCCGAAGACCGACACGACCACGCCGATGACGTTGACCAGCGTCATGCACACCGCCCGGAGAACGTCCAGCCCGCACTCCCGGAAGACCTGCACGAACGGGGTCTTCGGCCTCGTGGCCGCCTGCTGCTCGCCCTGCTCGTCCAGGAACACCTCGGTTTCCTCGACGCGGCGCCGGATCAGGTAGCCCGCGAAGACGACCAGCGCGCTGAGCAGGAACGGCACCCGCCAGCCCCACGCGTTGAAGGCCTCGTCGGACAGCACCGCGGACAGCGGCAGGAACACCGCGGCGGCGATGACCTGGCCGGCCTGCGTGCCGTGCAGGCTGAAGCTCGCGTAGTAGCCCCGCCTGCCGAACGGCGCGTGCTCGACGATCATCGCGCTGGCGCCGCTGAGCTCGCCGGCCACCGCGAAGCCCTGCACGAACCGCAGCAGCACCAGCAGCACGGGCGCCAGCAGGCCGACCTGGCCGTAGGTGGGCAGCAGCGCGACCGCGAAGGTCGACAGGCCCATCATCAGCATCGCCAGGACCAGCACGTTCTTGCGCCCCCGGCGATCACCCCAGTGCCCGAGGGCGAGCGCGCCGAGGGGGCGCGCGACGTAGCCGACGGCGTAGGTGCCGAGCGACGAGACCAGCGCGACGGTGGGGCTACCGGCGGGGAAGAAGATGCTGGGGAAGACCAGCGCGGCGGCCTGCGCGTAGACGAACCAGTCGTAGTACTCGAGCGCGCTGCCGACCCACCCGCTCGCGGCGGCCTTCTTCGACGTTCTCCGGGAATCCTTCGGCGGGGCGCCGGATTCCCCGACTTCGCTTGTCACTGTTTCTCCTCCGCGTGGTGCGGGCACGTCGTCGTCCCGATCAGCGGGGTGCGGGCCGCTGCGCGGTCGGTGCGGATTCGCACGCGGCTTTTCGGGAAGCGCTTTCCATAGGACAGGCCGTCTTCCTCGCTGTCAATGCCCGAGCGCGGCCGCAGCTGCCCGAGAGCGCACTGCTGAGAGGTGGAAGCACGCAGTTGTCGCAGGCCGGTCTGCTATTTTGTGGAATGCGCTTTCCAGAGAGGAGGTGCCTCGTTACGATGCCAGCGACCGAGCCGAAACCCCCTGCGAGGAATCGATGACCGAGCCGAGCACCGTCGTCCTGGCGGGAGTGCACGGGCACGGCCAGTGGCACCTGGCCAACCTCGAGCGGCTGCGGGGGGCGGGGGTGCGGTTGGTCGGGGTCTGCGATCCGCGGCCACCGCAGGAGGAGCAGCGCGGCCTCCTCGGGGGCGTTCCCGTCGCCGCCGGCCTCGACGAGCTGCTCGCGCAGGTGCGCCCGGACGTGACGATCATCTGCACACCGATCCACACCCACGCCCACCTGGCGGTCGCGGCCGCCGAGGCCGGCTCGCACGTGCTGCTGGAGAAACCGCCGACGCCCACGTTGGCCGAGTTCGACCGGCTCGCCTCGGGAATCGCGACGACCGGCCGCGCGTGCCAGGTCGGGTTCCAGAGCCTGGGGTCGCGCGCCCTCGGCCACGTGCGCGCGTTGCTGGCCGACGGCGCGATCGGGGAGGTCGTCGGCATCGGCGCGGCCGGGGCGTGGCAGCGCGACGCGGCGTACTACGCGCGTGCCCGGTGGGCCGGCCGCCGCACGTTGGACGGGCACCCGGTCGTCGACGGCGCGCTGACCAACGCGTTCGCGCACGCCACCGCCACCGCGCTGGCCCTCGACGGTGCTCGCGGGGACGAACGGCTGCGGGAACTCGACGTGGAGCTGTACCGGGCGAACGCCGTCGAAGCCGACGACACCTCGTGCCTGCGCCTGGTCACGGGGCGCGGCACCCCGGTCGCGGTGGCGGTCACGCTGTGCGCCGAGGACGAGGTCGCCCCGCACGTCGTGGTGCACGGCACCCGCGGCCGCATCGTCCTGACCTACCGCACCGGCCGGGTCCGCCTGGAAGCCGGCGGACGGGTGGAGACCACCGAGCACGGTTCCACCGACCTGCTGGAGAACCTGGCGGCGCACGCGCGCGATCCCGCTGTTCCGCTGCTCGTGCCGCTGCCGTCCACGCGCCCGTTCATGCAGGTGCTGGAGGCGGTGCGCCTCGCGCCCGATCCGCGGGAGATCCCGGCGGAGCGGGTCGACGTCGACCGCTCCGGGACGCATCCGCGGTGCGTCGTGCGGGGCGTCGACGCGGCGGTCGTGCGTGCGGCCCGCGAGCTCGTCCCGCTGTCCGCGCTGGGCTTTCCCGGCGGTTGAGGGCTTGAGGAATATCGGAACGGCAGGCGGCGCTGAGCGGCCGATGTTCTCGGGGCGTTGTCAGGTTGTGCTTTCGGCGGTGCGCTGGGTGCGGGGGTGGGTTTCGTACATGCGCAGGGCGAGGCTGCAGGCGGAGGTGAGGCTGAGGGCGGCGGCGGCCCAGACGGCGGCGCGCAGGTCGGTGAGGTCGGCGACGATGCCGCCGAGGACGGCGCCGGCGGCGTATCCGCTGTCGCGCCAGAGGCGGTAGACGCCGACGGAGCGAGCGCGCCAGCTGGGGCGGGCGACGTCGCCGATGGCGGCCAGCAGCGTGGGGTAGACCATCGCTGTACCGGCACCGAGCAGCACGGTGGCGAGCGCCCACGTGGGGAAGGTGCCGGTGACGGCGATGAGCGCCAGGGCCGCGGCTTGGGTGAGCATGCCGACGGTGATGAGGTGTTTGCGGCCCCACCGGTCGGACAGCGCTCCGGTGGCGAGTTGTCCGGCTCCCCAGACGGCGGGGTAGAGCGCGACCAGCAGGCCGACCTGGCCGACGGGCAGTCCGGCGCTGGCGAACAGCAGTGGGAACAGGCCCCAGGACAGGCCGAAGTTGAGGTTGTTGACCAGGCCGGCCTGGCTGGCCGAGGACAAGGCCGGTTCGGTGAGGGTGGTGCGGGTGAAGACTTGCCGGTTGGTCAGCTCGGTGTGCCCCTCGTCGGAGCTGCCGGTGGGGTGGGCGGCTTCGAGGCGGGCGTGCTCGCGGGTTTCGCGGACCGCCAGCGTCGACAGGGCGAGGCCGAGCACGACGTAGGCCGCGCCGAGCAGGAACGGTACGGGGCGCAGCCCGAAGTGCTCGGCGAGGTGGCCGGCCAGGGCCGAGGTGATCGCGACCGCGCCGTAGCCGGCGGCTTCGTTGAAGCCCATCGCCAGGCCGCGCTGGCGGGGGCCGACGAGGTCGACTTTCATGATCACGGTGGTCGACCAGGTCAGTCCCTGGTTGATGCCGAGCAGGAGGTTGGCCGCCACGATCCAGCCCCAGTTGGGCGCGAAGATGAGCATCGCCGGCACGGGGAGGGCGATCAGCCAGCCGGCGATCAGCACGGGTTTGCGGCCGAAGCGATCCGACCAGGTGCCGGCGAAGTAGTTGGTGGCGGCCTTGCTGAGCCCGAACACGAGCACGTAGCTCAGCAGGAACGTGTAGCCGGTCAGGTGGAACTCCTGCTCGGCCAGCAGCGGCAGCACGGTCTGCTCCTGGCCGACCATGCCGCCGACCAGGGCGTTGACGAGCACGAGCAGGCTGAACTGGGCCAGGTTGGCGCGCAGGCCCAATCGCAGGCCGGTGGTGGTCATGCTCCCTCCTCCAGGGAACGCCCAGTGGTCGCGGCCCAGTCCTGCGGGCCGCCTTCGAGGACGGCGAGGTCGCGGTGCCCGGCCTGTTCGAGCAGGCTGGCCGCGCCCATCGCGCGCTCGCCGTGTCCGCACATCACCACCGTCGGCGAGGCGGGCGGGGCTTCGACGTGCTCGGCGAGCGCGCCGAGTTCGACGTGGGCGGCCCCGGGCACGTGCCCCTCGGCGAACTCGGCGTCCTGGCGCACGTCCAGGACGCGCTGGTGGGTGATCTCGCCGGCGCCGATCACTCGGGTGCTGGCCGTGGGCTGCCCGTCGGAGGTCCAGGCGGGCATGCCGCCGGACAGTTCGCCGGTGAGGTCGGTGCGGCCGATCTTGGCGGCGTGCCAGGCGATCTCGGCCGGGTCCTGCTCCTCCGAGCGGACGATCACCAGTGGGTGCTCGGGCGAGGTCAGCCAGCCCAGCCAGGAGGCGAACGCCGGTCGCAGCGGGATGGACAGCGCCCCGGGGACGTGGCCGGTGGCGAACTGGCGCACCGGGCGCACGTCGACCACCTGCGCGCCCTCGGCTTGCAGCGACCGCACCCGTGCCACGTCCAGCGCCGGCAGGGCGGGGTCGGCGTCGAGCACGGCGGGCCCGCGCCGGTTGTGCTCGGCGAGCCGCAGGAAGTACGGCGGGAAGCTGCCCAGCGAGTCGAGCAGGGCCGTCACGAACGCGTCCTCGTCCCGGGCCTGCAGCAGCGGGTTGCCGGCCTTCTCCGCACCGATGGTGCTGGTGCGCTGCGCCCCGGGCGGGGCCGAGCAGAACGATCCGGCGCCGTGGGTGGGCCAGACCGCGACGTCGTCGGGCAGGCCGGTCAGGCGTTGCAGCGAGGCGTACTGCTGTCGCGCCAGCGATTCGGTTTCCTCCGGCGAGACCAGGTCGGTGCGCGCGGCCGCCCCGACGATCAACGAGCCACCGGTGAACACGCCGAGCGGTCGGTCGCCGTCGAGCAGCAGGAAGGCCAGGTGCTCGCGCGTGTGCCCGGGCGTGGCCAGCGCCCGCAGCCGCAATCCGCCGAGGTCGACTTCGTCGCCGTCGTGCAGTCCGGTGTGGGCGAACTCGCGGTGCCCGGCGGCCGAGGCGAGCACCTGGGTTCCTTCGGTCGTGGCCAGCTGGCGCACGCCGGAGACGAAGTCGGCGTGCAGGTGCGTGTCCGCGGCGAACGCCAACCTCACGTCGCGTCGCCGGGCTGCCTCCCAGGCGCCGCGCAGGTCCAGGCTCACGTCCACCGCCAAGGCCCGCCCGTCGCCGAGGTCGACCAGGTAGGCGGAGTTGCCCAGGCCCTCGTCGAGCAGCGGGACCAGATCCACCGTGCTCATCGCAGCACCTCCTGCCTGGGTGGCTTTTTCCGCAGCACCAGTTATACACTATTCCAAGGAAGATTGGAGAAAGGATGGCTGATCAACAAGCCAAGACGGCGCTGTTCGACCAGTTCGCCCGCGTCGGCAAGGCACTGGGCAGTGGCAAGAGGCTCGAACTGCTCGACCTGCTCGCCCAGGGCGAGCGCACCGTCGAATCGCTGGCCCGCACGGCCCAGCTGGGCACCACCACCGCCTCGGCGCACCTGCAGACCCTCAAGCAAGCGAACCTGGTCACCACCCGCCGGGAAGGCACCAAGAGCTACTACCGGCTGGCCGGCACCGACGTCGCCGCCCTCTACGCGCTGGTGCGCAGCGTGGCCAGCGCCCACCTGCCCGACGTGGAGGCGGCCAGCGCCGCCTACCTCGGCCCGGACGATGCCGAGCACGTCAGCCGTGAGGAACTGCTCCGGCGAGTCCAGGACGAGGACGTGGTCGTGCTCGACGTGCGCCCGCGCGAGGAATACGAGGCCGGGCACATCCCCGGCGCGGTGTCGCTCCCGGTGGAGGAACTGGCGGGCAAGCTCGACACCATCCCGGCCGACCAGGACGTCGTCGCCTACTGCCGCGGCCGCTACTGCGTGCTCGCCCACGACGCGGTGCGGCTGCTGACCGACCACGGGCGCACCGCCCGCCGGCTCGACGACGGGATGCTCGAATGGCGACTCGCCGACCTGCCCGTGGCCACCACCTGACGAGCACCGCGCACCTCGCGGATGCAGCCGCGCCCGCTGACGACTCGCCTCCCGACGGGAACACCGTCGAGCGCGGCTTCCCGGGCCGACTGGACGCGGGATCGCGACGAGGGCCTGCCCAGCACCGCTGCTTGCTCCCCCCACTGCCCCGAAGGGACCGTGATGACCACCGCGACCGCGGCCGCACTGCACCCCGCCCAACGACGGATCCTCGCCGTCCTCGTCACCGCCCAGGTCTTCAGCGGTGCGGGGCTGGCCGCCGGCGTCACCACCGGCGCCCTGCTGGCCGAGGACATGCTCCGCACGACGGGCCTGTCCGGCCTGCCCAGCGCCCTGTTCACCGGCGGTTCGGCCGCTGCGGCCGCCCTGATCGGACGCACCTCGCAACGCCTGGGCCGGCGCACCGGGCTCGCGGCCGGCTACGCCGCCGGGGCGCTGGGCGCTGCCGGTGTCGTGGTCGCCGCCGCCGCCGACAACGTCGGGCTGCTGTTCCTCGCCCTGGTCGTCTACGGATCCGGGACCGCCACCAACCTGCAGGCCCGCTACTCCGGAGCCGACCTGGCCACCCCCGGTCACCGCGCTCGCGCCCTCAGCACCGTGCTGGTGGCCACCACCCTCGGCGCCGTCGTCGGCCCCAACCTGGTCACCCCGCTGGGCGCACTGGCCCTGGCCTGGGGCATCCCCCCGCTGGCCGGCCCGTTCCTGCTGGCCGCTGCCGCCTACGCCGCCGCCGGGCTCGTGCTGTGGCTGCTGCTGCGCCCCGACCCGCTGCTCACGGCGCGCACGCTGGCCGATTCCGGCGCCGAGTCCCACACGGCTCGGTCGAGCACGACAACCGGCAACCGGCGCCCGGTGCTGCTCGGGGCGGCGGTGATGGTCATTTCCCAGCTGGTCATGGTCGCGATCATGACCATGACGCCGGTGCACATGCAGCACCACGGCCACTCCGTGGGCGTGGCCGGACTCGTCATCGCCGTGCACATCGCGGCGATGTACCTCCCGTCGCCGCTGAGCGGTTTCCTGGTCGACCGCTTCGGCCGGATGCCCATTGCCGCCGCTTCCGGGGCCACCCTGCTGGTCGCGGGACTGGTGGCCGCCTTCGCCCCGCCCTCCTCGGTCGCGCTGCTGACCGTCGCACTCGGCCTGCTGGGCCTGGGGTGGAGCCTCGGGCTGGTCAGCGGCACCGCGATCATCACCGACAACACCCCGCTGGCCACGCGCGCCAAAACCCAGGGCCTGGTCGACGTCGCCATCGCCGTGTCGGGAGCCGGCGGAGGGCTGGCCTCCGGCGTGGTCGTGGCAGCCGGGAGCTATGCCCTGCTCGCCCTCACCGGAGGTTTCATCGCAGCAGCCCTGCTGCCGGTCCTCGTGCACGTCGCACGAGCCGACGGCGCACCGCGCTCCCGCACCCGCCGAACCGCCTCCACATCGACCAGCCGGTGAGCCTGAAACGTCGCCGTCGTCGGGGAATCCGGTGGACCGGAACGGCAGGCCGGGGCGAGCACCGCCCCGGCGACGTCCTCCGGAAAGGCGTTGCGTTGCAGCACGGACCGCCTCCGCGCACCCCCCGGAGCGCCGCACCCCACCACTGGGAACCTCGGGTGGTGAGGTGCGGCGCCCCGACCGCGCCACGACGCCGACCGATCGGAAGACGGGTTGCTGATGTCCCCGACGTTGCTCGCCGGTGCTGCGACACCGCTGCGCGGCCCGGATCCCGACTCCGGAGACGACTCCGACCTCGAGGTGCTGCGCGAGGTCGTGGGTGGTGCGCGCGTGGTGTTCCTGGGTGAGAGCGCGCACTTCGTCTCGGAGTTCACCCGGCTGCGCGATCGCCTGACGCGGTTTCTGGTGCGGGAGCTGGGGTTCTCCGCGTTCGTGCTGGAGTCCGGCCTGCCCGAAGGGCTGCTCGTCGACCGCTGG
Organism: Salinifilum aidingensis; assembly: GCF_054782015.1. Taxonomy (NCBI): domain Bacteria; kingdom Bacillati; phylum Actinomycetota; class Actinomycetes; order Pseudonocardiales; family Pseudonocardiaceae; genus Salinifilum; species Salinifilum aidingensis. The sequence goes on from NZ_BAAGTH010000009.1 coordinate 40,438, forward strand.
GTGCGCGGTGGACCGGGCGAGGTCTCCGCCGTCGCGCGCAGCGGGATCACCTACGCGATGGGGCGCTGCGCGGAGATGCACGCCCAGCTGCGGTGGCTGCGCGAGCACAACTCCGCGGCCGCGCGTCCGGTGGGCTTCTACGGGATGGACGTCCCGGGCTGGTGCACCAACCCCGGGCCCGGCGTGCAGGCCTGCCTCGCTCGCCTGGATCCGCGTCCCGGGGACCGGGAGCTGCTCGCGGCCGCGGACCTCGGTTCCCCTGCCGGGGCACCCGCCGCCGACGCGGCCGGCGCACCGGGCGCACCGCCCGGGCTGGCTGCGCGGATCGCCGAGCTGGTCGAGCGGGCCGAGGCCGCCGGTGACGACACGGCCCGGCAGTGCGCCCGCAGCGCCCTGGGCGTGGTGGAGTTCCTCGAGGGCGGTCTCTACCCCGCGCCGGGGCGCAATCTGCGCAACGAGGTCATGGCTGAGAACCTGCGCGCGCTGCTCGGCCGCGAGCAGCGGGTCGTGGTCGGCGCGCACAACATGCACCTTCAGCGCAGTCCCTCGTTCGACGGGACCGCCACCATCGGCATGGTGCTGGCCGAGGAGCTCGGCGACGATCTCGTGGTGATCGGCGGGACCCACACCGCGGGCGCGATCCCCGACCTCGACCTCGACGCCGGCCCCGAGGGGCGCTACCCGATCACCGGCCCCGCACCGCCGCCTCCGGAGCCGCGCACCCTCGAAGCAGCCCTGGACACCACCGGACATCCGTTGCAGCTGGTGGACTTGCGCCGCACCCCGCCGGAGGCCCTCGGCGGGATCACCGCGACGCGGGCGCAGACCCCGCACCGGACCCTGCTCGTGGACCTCGACCCGCACCAGGCGTTCGACGCCGTCGTCCACGTGCAGCACATCACCCCGGCACGCGGCGCCACCGATGAGCGGTCGGTGGACACCCCGGAGGAGTGGTAGACCTCGGCGCCCACCGCGCGGGCGAGCAGGTCGGGGGATCGCCGCCGGCGGCGATGCGGTCGAGGACGTGGCGGAAGTCGTAGCGGGGCCGATTCCCCGCCCGGTGCGGGCGCGTTCGTTGACGTGGGCGCGGTCGGGCCGCGGGAACAGCTCGGCGAAGACCGCCCCTACCCCCGCTCGTGGTGCCGGGCGAGCTCGCTCGCTCCCCCCTCGCGCTCCCGGGGCACCGCAGCACTTCCACCGCGTTCGGGGAACCCCGGTCCGCTCCGATGCGATCCCGTCGAGGGGGCAGCGTTGGTGGGGGCGACGGCGAGGAGGACCAGCACCAGGCCGATGACGGCCAATCCGAGCCACCCGGCCGGGGCCAACCGCTCGCCGACGACCACGACGGCCAGCAGCGCCGCCATCGCGGGCTCGCTGAGCGTCACGGTGGTGGCCGTGCTGGCCGACACGCGGGTCAGGCCGTAGCCGAAGAGGAGGTAACCGAGGAACATCGGCACCAGCGCCATGTAGGCGGCCACGAGGAACGCCTCGGGTGCGGCGATCAAGGGGGCACCGGTCGCCGCGAGTACGGGCAGCAGCAGCGTCCCGCCGGCCCCGAAGACGGCTCCCATGGCAGCTGCCCGGCCGAGGCCCCGGGTCATGAGGCGGTGCGCCGCCCACGAATACGCCGCGTAGGTCGTTCCGGCCACGAGGCCGAGCGCGATGCCCGCCAGCGTCGCCGGGGTCGAGGAAGCAGTGCCGTGCATCGTGGACAGGCACAGCAGCGCGCTGCCGAGGATTCCCAGACCGGCGGCGAGCACCCACCAGCGGCTCAACCTGCGGTGGTCGACGAGTCGTTCCAGCACACCGGAGGCCAGCGGGGCCGAGGCCAGTGAGACGACCGAGCCGACCGCTACCCCGGCCAGGTGCATGGAACTGTAGAAGGCCAGCGGGTAGACCGCGACGGCCACCGCCCCCACGGCCACGAGAGGCAGGTTCAGGCGCAGTGCCGGCCGCGCGGAACGCAGCGCCGGCACCGCGATCAGCGCTTGCAGGATCCCGCCGATGCCCAGTGCCGCCGCGCCGATGGCCAGCGGCCCCGCCGCGGGGGCGAACGTGGCGGCCGTTCCGGTCGTGCCCCACAGGATCGAGGTGACCGTGATCGCGCCGAGGCCGGCGCGGTGGCCGCCGCTCACAGGGCGTCCACCAGTGCGGAGGCGACGCCGCGGGCACGGGTCAGCCGATCGGGCCGACCTTCCAGCCCGGCGCGGGACATCGCGCCTTCCAGCAGGAAGGAGCAGTGCTCAGCCGCCTGCGCTGCCTGCTCCGCCGACGTGATCGCCGCCAGGTGCTCGACCAGGACCGCCTCGACCTGCTCCTTGTGCCGGCGCACCACCTCCCGGGCGGGGGAGGCGGCGGGGAACTCTGCGGCCGCGTTGAGCAACGCGCACCCCCGGAACCCGCGCGCGTACTCCGCCGAGGCGTGATCGACGTAGGCGTCGAACACCGCCAGCACCCCCTCGCGCGGTGTCGCGGCCGCTTCCGCGCGCGCACGGTAGAGCTCCAGCCATTCCGCGTGCCGGTCTTCGAGGTAGGCCGACACCAGCTCCTCCTTGGAGGAGAAGTTGTTGTACAGGCTCATCTTCGCCACGCCGGCCTCGGCGGTGATCGCATCGATGCCCGTGGCGGCCACCCCGTCGGCGTAGAACAACCGCGAGGCCGCATCGAGCAGGCGAGCACGCGCCGAGCCCGCTCGACCGGCTCCCGTTGCCGCGCGCACCATCCGTTCCCTCCCATTACTAGGTAGACTGGTCTACCTTAACACAGGAGGTCGGGGAGCACCGCAACAGTGACGGCTGGCACGACTTCGGCCCCCAGGATCCCGAGCGGCGCACCGACCATCGCCGGAACGGAGGACCGGTCGCGCTACCCAACCGCGGATCGGACTCCGAGTCAGCAGCACGGCCGGTTCCGCCGCGGGCATGAGCAACCACCCCGACGACCCCGCCGCACCGGGGGCAACCGGACGCGGGCGGAGAACGCGGTCAAGAACGCTCGCGCGGGGCGAGGATGCAGAACTCGTTGCCCGAGGGGTCGCTGAACACTTCCCAGGGCAGGCCCGCGGCCTCGTCGATACGGCGCGCGCCCAGATCGAGCACCCGGGAGACGATGTTCGTCTCGCCGGGGTCGGGGCGCACGTCCAGGTGCAGTCGATTCTTCCCCTGCTTGGGTTCGGGTTCATGGTGGAACTCCAGGGCAGGGCCGCGGCCGGACCGGTGCCGCAGCGACGCCGGAGCCGTTCCGCTGCAGGGGACCCACTCGGTGATCTGTGCCCAGAACTCCGCATCACGGGCCGGGTCGGCGCTGTCCACGGGAAGCGCGGCGAGCGGCCCGGTCGCGCGGTGGGCCTCCCGGTGCTCCCTGACGCAGAAGGCGTTCCCCTCCGGGTCGGCCAGCACCACCCGTGACGTCTGGCCCTGGCCTGTGCCGGTGTGCTCGGCGCCGAGGTCGAGCAGCCGTTCCACGCGCTCAGCCCGCTCGTCGCCGCCGGCCAGGTCGAGATGCAACCGCGTCGGTGACGTCGACACGTCCCCGACGCGTTGGAAGCCCAGATCGAGGAAGACATCGGCGCCCAAGCTCATCCGCGCCTCGTACCCGTCGGGTTCGTCGGTGATCGGAACAGCATCGAGCGCAGCGCTCCAAAACGCACCGAGTCGATGCGGGTCACGGGCATCCCAGACGATGTTCTCCAAGTGCATGGACTCTTACTAGTCGGGCGACCGGTGGTCGGCAAGGGATTTTCCGCGCCCGCGCGGCAGCCGCGAACCGCACCGCGGGGGCGGCGGCGTCACCGCGGGTGGCCGATGTCGGTGGAGGGTTCGTCGCTGCCGAAGTGGTTGCCGTCCGCGTACATGTTGGTCCAGCTGTCGACACCGTTCTGCCGGTACGCCTGCGCCGGTTCCCCGTCGGGGTCCGTCGGCTTGTACGTGTGGTGGAACCAGTTCTTGTTGATGTCGCAGCGACCGTCGGGCACACCGCGGATCTTGATCGCCTCCTGGCTGCGTTCGGCGGGGTAGGCGTCGTCGGTTTTCTCGCTGAACTGGAACGTGTTGTGGTGGATGAGGATGGTGCCGCCCGCGACGCCGCTCTTGCCGTGCATGTCGAAGGCATGGCTGATGGGGTTCGGCCCGACGAGGTTGTTGCGGGCGGTGTAGTGGTTGTCCGCCCCGCCGTACCCGGCGATGGAGTGGCGGTTGTAGTCGAAGTAGTTCCACTCGATGATCGCGGCGCTGCCGACGCCCCACACGTTGACGCCGTAGCCGTAGTGCTCCATCGGATTGTTGTGGATGCTGCAGTACTCGACCCGGCCGGACGCCCCGGAGGACTTCGCGTAACCGAACGACACCGCCGCGTGCGTGAACCCGTACATCTGGCAGTTGTCCACGCGGCCGTCGTCCCCCAGGAATTTCAGACCGCCGATGATCCGGGTCTTGTACTCGGTGTGCTCGCCCGGCGTGTCGTAGCCTTCCGGGTCCCAGTAGTCGGCCAGCCGCGGTCCCTGGATGCGCAACCCGGTGAACCGCACCCCGCTGCCCTCGACGGCGAACAGCGGGAGGTCCTCGTCCGGCGTGCCGGTCGTGTTCCGCTGCGTCAGGAGCACACCGCCGCTGCTCCCGTTGTTCCCGCGCCCACCAGCGATGATCACTCCGGAGGGAACGGACAGGCCCTCGTCACCGGTCAGGTCGATCACCGCGTCGTCCTCGACCCGGATGATCTCGCCGCTGCTCGCCTTCGACAGGGCCCGTTTGAGCCCCTTCGCGTCGTCGACCCGGTACGCGGGTTGGCCGCCCGGGCCGCCGTTGTAGGTCTTCCCGCCTCCCTGCTCGAGGTCCTCCGGTGCGGGATCCGGCAAGTGGCGGACGGCCTCGAGCGGAGCGCGCCGCCCCGCTCGCTCCGCCGCAGTTCCCGAAGCGCCGGTGAGGGCCAGTCCGGCCACTCCGGCGGCTCCGACCGCGCCGCCTTTGATGAAGTTCCTGCGCTCGAAACCACTGCCCCCGGGTGCGCGTTCGTTCGGCGCCTCAGCGGTCATGCCCGCTCCTGTTCCTGATGCCCGATTCTTTTCTCGCGGTGATGTGGAGATCACTCTCCGCATCACCGGTGACGGATGGTGACAACGACACCAGGGCGAGATCAAGACGAAAACACCAAAGCGCCAGCAGGGAGCACCGCGTGGAGCTCAGCGTGGTTCGAGGAGGCGGAACTCGGTGCCCTCGGGTGCACGCAGCACCACCCATTCGGCGCCCGCGGGCTGCCCCGCGGCGGCACGAGCGGCTCCGCGAGCGATGCCGTCCTCCACGGCTGCCGCCTGCTCCTCGGCGTGCAAGTCGAGATGCAGGCGGTTCTTGGTCAGCTTCGCGTCGTCCACGCGGACTCAGCACGGGTCACGACCGCAAACGTGAGGAGGCCCCAGTTGCCGGTGTCTCCGCGGCAACTGGGGCCTCGTACTGCACTGCTTCTCCCGACGCGGTGGCGGGCCGGCGCCATGGTCCTCGAAGGCCCTCCCAGGTGGAGCCGTGCCCAGCGGGAATACGCCCGTTCTGCGTGCGGGACCTGGCTGACGGCTAGTTCGGGATGATGTCCGAGTAGTCGTTGTGGTTCCAGTACCACAGCTGGTTCGTGGACGAGAAGTTCCTGACCAGCACGGCCTCGTCGTAGGAGTGGTGCCCGAAGTCGTCCCTCAGGCCCAGCCCGGCTCCCCGGTTCTGGTACGGAGCGAAGTTGAGCAGGTTGGAGCCGCGCCAATCCTCGCGAACGCACCACTTCTGCCGGTCCGAGCCGTCGGGTTCGGCAATCCTCATCTGGCTGGCCGGGCTGACCTCGGGTTCATCGCTGCCGGCGTCGAGGCAGAAGGTGTTGTCCCCATCGGAGATCTCGATGCGGAGGACGGTCCACCCGCCGTCTTCCCCGAGTTTGTGCGTGGTCCAGCGTTGTGGATTCTTGTCATTGCTGGTGTAGCGCACGCTGATGACGTACGCCCCGTCGCTGAGGCCGCTTCCGTACACGGCCAGACGACTACCGTTCAGGCGGTTCACGAGCAGCGCGTTCTCGGCTTCGTAGGTCAATGTTCGTCCTTCATCGCTGCGTGCAGGGCGTTTTCGAACGCTACCGGCAGCGCAGGACGTGGCCACATCGCCCGCAAGAATGATCTTGAACGACTCCGACCGTTCTTCACCTCCCGAAAGCCGTTGTGATCAGCAGAAATCGCCTCACGAACGGTCACGGCTCTCCGCCAGCCGGAGTAGCGCGCGTCGAGCGCGGCCATTGCTCGCGAATGCGAACTTTCCCGTGCATGCCCGGAATTGGCCGGTGATCCCCGCTCCGCGCCCGCCCCGGTCGGTTCGGCGGGTTCGGGTGGGGGCGAACCTCCGTTGAAGGTGTCACGATCGAAGTCCCTTCGAGTGAACATGCATCGCATCTCACCGATGAGACTCCAAGATCAACTACGCTCCGGCGCCGCGTCAGCATGCTCCGGCTGCCGCACGAACTGTCGAAAGGATTGAACGTGTCGATTTTCGATGACATCGGTAACGGCTTCAAAAAGGCGGGACAGGCCATCTTGGACGGCACCGGAAAAGTCAACGGCGCCATCCTCAACGGTTTGGGCAAGGTCGTGCACGTCGAGGGCTTCTCCAACGAGGAGCTGGCCGAGCTTCCGGACGGCGTGACGCCGAGCGAGAGCTGGGCCAAGCTGTCGGCAGCCCTGGCGGAGGCGGAACAGCATGCACAGGTGCTGGCCGACGACTGGGACAACCAGAAGCACGTCGCCGCTCTCCTGGAGAAGGAAACGGCGCAGACTGGATAACGTGCTGGGCGGGTGGCCCGTTGCGGGCCGCCCGCCCAGCCGCACCGGGGATGCGGTCCAGCCCGCGGATCCGGATCGTCGAAGCTGGCCGCACCAGAACCTTCTGCAGCTGGATCCAGCTCGGCTACCAGGGCGGGCACGGGGGCAGGCGCACGGGATGATCCACCGACATCAGCTCTCCCTCAGTCCCACGGCTCCCGTGCCGCTCCGCCGATCAAGATTGGTAGCTTGCCGGGATGACCGCGAACTTCGACGAAGCCGTCCGAGCCCGGCTGGAAGCCCCCAACATCTGGTACGTCGGCACCGTCTTCGCCGACGGAGCGCCGCAGGTCAGTCCGATGTGGGTGGCGCTGGAAGGCGAGGGGGAGCTGGCGTTCAACACCTCGGTGGGACGGGTGAAGGAGGAGAACCTGCGCCGCGACCCCCGTGTCTACCTCTCGCACGCGGATGCCGCCGACCCCTTCGACCGGGTGCAGATCAGCGGCGAGGTGGCCCGCTTCATCGAAGGCGAGGAGGCGCACGACCGGATGGACCGGCTGGCCCAGAAGTACCTGGGCAGCGAGCGTTTCGAGTGGATCATGCCGGGGGAGGAGCGGGTCGCGGTGATCGTGCGGCCGGTCAAGGTGCGGCACATCATCGGAGTGGAGCGGTTCCGACCCGGCGGTCCCGTCCCCGCTTCCTGACCGACCACCGGGATATCCCGCCTCGCTCCGTTCGGAAGGTGTCGCAGCGCGCACTTCCTGATCTGCGCATCGCTCGATTCTTCCCCGATCCCGGCTAGCGGGAGGACGGGCGGTCGGCCAGATCCTCGGCTACCGGCCGGCGGTCCTCGACGCGTTCCTCGCCCCCTGGCGCGGTGACACCGGACAGGCCGCCTTCTACCGCCAGTACAGCCAGATCAAGCAGGAGCACACGGCGGAGTACGAGCACCTGCTCGGCGGGATCACCATCCCGACGCGCCTGATCTGGGGCTCCGAGGACCGCATCCTCCCACCCCGTTACGCGCGCTGGCTGCACGACCGGATCCCGCACGCCGAGCTGCACTGGATCGACGGCGCCGGCCACGTCCTGCAGGAGGACGCACCGGCACAGCTTCTGGCCCACCTCACGTCGACCTTCGAGCAGCCCGCCCCAGAGGATGGTTCCCCCAGCGGCACCTCCGCGGGTGCTGGCGACGAGGACTCGCGTGGGAACTCGACGACCGCGGCCAGCATCCGCGGCCGCTCCGCGTTGCTTTCTGCGCGCCTGCTCCCGGAATGTCATCTACGCTGACGCCAACCAGACCGCTACGAAAGCATCGATCCTGTCGTGCTGGAGAGCACCGAGGAACGCGCTCACCCGGGGAGCGGGAATCCGAAGCACCGCAAGCGCGATCAGCAACAGCCGAGGAGAAATCATGACAGCGACACGATCGAGGGAACCCTCCGGTGAGACCCCCGTAGCAGCGGCCCACCCGCTGACCCCGCTCCGTGCGGAAGAAATCGAACGCGCCACGACCGCCGTGAAAACCACCGGGGAGCTCAGCGACCGAGTCGCGTTCGTCTCGGTCACGCTCGTGGAGCCGGCCAAGGCCGACATCGATCACTGGGAGGCCGGGGACCCGGTTCCGGCACCGCGTCGGGCTCGAGTCGTCCTGCGGGACCGGGGACGACGCAAGACCGTCGAGGCGACGGTCGCGGTGGAGTCGGGAGCGGTCGAGCACCTGCGCGTCCTGCCCGGAGTGCAGCCCGCCGTGACGGCCGAGGAGTTCGACGAGTGCGAACAGGCGGTCAAACGAGACCCCCGCTGGCAAGAAGCCCTCCGCAAGAGGGGGATCACCAACCCCGAGGACGCGCTGGTGGACCCGTGGTCAGCCGGTCACTACCAGGTCGACGACGAGCCCGACACCCGACGGCTGTTGGCGCTGACGTGGGTGCGGTCCGCACCCGGGGACAACGCCTACGCGCACCCGGTCGAGGGTCTGATCACGGTCTTCGACCTCGACGAGCTCCAGGTCCTCGACGTCGAAGACCACGGGGTCGTCCCCGTCCCGCCGAAGGGGGGCAACTACGAAGCCGACAAGATCAGCCGCGAGGACAACTTCCCGCGATTCGACTCCGTCGCACCGCAACTCGAACCGCTGGACATCGTGCAGCCCGAAGGGCCGAGCTTCGGCATCACCGACCGGGAGCTGACCTGGGCGAACTGGAGCTTCGTGCTCGGCTGGACCGCCCGCGAAGGCTTGGTGCTGCACCGCATCCGGTGGCGCGACGGCGACGACTGGCGTCCGGTGGTGCACCGCGCCTCGATCACCGACCTGTTCGTGCCCTACGGCGACCCGGCCCCCACGCACTGGCGCAAGAACGCCTTCGACTCGGGCGAGTACGGGCTCGGAGTGCTCGCGAACTCGCTGGAGCTGGGCTGCGACTGCCTCGGCGAGATCCGCTACCTCGACGCGGTCAACGTGCACAACGACGGGACGCCCGCCACCGTCACCAACGCCATCTGCATCCACGAGGAAGACTTCGGGATCCTGTGGAAGCATCTCGACCTGCGCACGGGGCGCAGCGAGGTGCGCAGATCGCGTCGGCTCGTCGTGTCCTTCATCGCCACAGTGGCCAACTACGAGTACGCCTTCTACTGGTACTTCTACCTCGACGGCACTCTCGAATGCCAAGTCAAACTGACCGGCATCATCTCCACCGGAGCCGTCGCCGACGGACAGCGCCCGCGGTTCGGCACACTGGTCGCCCCCGGGCTCTACGGTCCGAATCACCAGCACTTCGTCTCCGCCCGGCTGGACATGGAGGTCGACGGGCGGCAGAACACGGTCCACGAGGTCGACCCCGCCCCCCAGCCGGTGGGGGTGGACAACCCCCGCGGCAACGCCTGGATCGGGCAGCAACATGAGCTCGCCCGCGAGAGCCAGGCCCAGCGCCTCGCCGATCCCCTGGCCGGGCGGTACTGGGAGATCGAGAATTCGACGCGGAGCAACGCCCTGGGCACGCCGGTGAGCTACAAGCTCACGCCCACCAGCTGTGTGCGGCCCCTGACCCGGGAGGACAATCCCGCTCGCCGGCGCGCCACCTTCATCTCCCGCCACCTGTGGGTCTCGCGCTATCACCCTGACGAGAACTTCGCTGCCGGCGACTACCCCAATCAGCGGGAAGGCTCCGACGGCATCGCCGACTACGTGCAGGCCGATCGCGGCCTCGTCGACACCGACGTCGTGCTCTGGCACACCTTCGGGACCAACCACATCGTGCGCCCCGAGGACTGGCCCGTGATGCCCGTCGAACACATCGGGTTCACCCTCAGCCCGGTCGGCTTCCACGCCGGCAATCCCGCCCTCAACCTGCCTGCCTCCTCCCAGGGCAGCCACACCTGCCACCAGGAGTAATCCGGCGACCGCCCCACCAGGCACCACGGTCCGGTCCGCCGCCCCGCAGCGGCGGACCGGACCCACCCCGCCCCGGAGGGGCGCAGGCGGCACGTCCCGGACAGCTGCCACTCCTGGATCCGGCCTGCCGGCAGGGGAGCTGCCGCCGGCCGCGAGCGAGGCGACAGTCGCTGCTCCGGTGGCCATGCCCCAGAGGCCGTACCGCTCACTCAGCGACCTGCGCGTAGCTCGGAGGGTGTTCACGCAGACCACGGCGGCTTGCGGGGTGTGCAGGCACAGCACGCTCATTTCCTGCTCGTCGCGGCGGTGGGAGGCGATGTCGCGGGCGTTGCCACAGAAGATTTCGGCGTTGGCGCGGTTCCAGCTCTCGGCGACGTTGAGCCCGGCGTTGATTTCCCGCTGCAGCAAAGCGGCCCGCACCTGATCCGCCCGGCGCTCAGCCGCGTCACGTTCGCGACCAGCCAGTCGGTGAGCTTGTCGGCATCGGCGACCGACCACTCGCGGAAACCCAACGCTTCACGGAGTTCCGCACGGTGGCGCTCGATGCTGCGCCACGACCACTCGTAAAACCCAGATCAGCAGCCGGAACCTGCAGCTGCTTGGCCACGAACTCCACCGCCGCCGGCGGCAGCTCACTGCGCCCCCGGGGCGGGGAAGCCGACCACGGGCGGCGAAGAACTTCAGCAACAGGGCAAAGCCCAGCTTCGCCGCACCACGCTTGCCCGCCCCCCGGTCCAGATCGTCACCGATCAGCGTCCAGTGCTCGACCAGCTCGTCCTGAGCCAACTGCCCGCGCCATGCGCGAACGCTACCGATCACCTCGGCAGAGCCCGATGGCGGCTGGTGACGCGTTCCTGACCGGCACCACGACACCCCGATGCGTTGCGCTCGCACCCGCGCGGCGTCGCGCCCGCCGTTGCGGCGGAGGTGCCCCTCCGCGCCCGGGTCCCAGTCGCACGCACCCTTTTTCATAACCGTTTATATAACGTAACCAACGATACGAAACAGAACGGTGCCGAGGGGAGGCGGCGGGATGAGTACCGCGCATAATCCGGCTTATGTACGATAAGATGATCGTGATGGCGATCGAAGGGCAGCGGCCGCGCCCCGCCGCGAGCACGGGGCCAACGGAATTGCTCGGCACGGAAACCCGCACGGGTCACCGCATCGGCGCGCTCGTGGCCGCCTGGCTCGGCTCGTTCAGCGAGTCCGCGGCCACGCGCGATGCCTACGGCCGCGATGTGCACGAGTATTTGAGCTGGTGCCTGCGCCGCGAGCTGGACCCGCTGTCGGTGCGACTGCCGGAGGTGCAGATGTACGCCACCGAACTGGCCAGCGCGGAACATCCCCGCACCGGCCGCGTTCTCGCCGCCAACACTCGCGCGCGCAAGCTCGCCGCGGTGTCCAGCTGGTACACCTTCCTCGTCCGCGCCGGCACGCTCGAGGCCAACCCGGCCCGCGACGTCGCCCGCCCCCGCTACGACCGGGGGCACTCGCCGACGGCGAGCGTCTCCCAACAGCAGGCCCGCGGCATGCTCGCCGCCAGCACCCGGTACGCGCACCGCACCCTCGACGAGCACGCGACGGCCGTGATCATGCGGCTGCTGGTCGACCTCGGCGTGCGCGTGTCCGAACTGTGCCAGGCCGCCGTCGGCGACCTCGGCTCGCGCGAGGGGATGCGCGTGCTCACCGTGCGGATGAAGGGCGGCACCACCCGCACGCGGCCCCTGCCGCCGGCGGCGGCCGCCGCGATCGACCGGCACCTGGCCACCCGCTCCGGGGTCGGGGACCGGGATCCGCTGGTGACCACGCGCGCGGCCACCCGGCTGACGCGGCACCAGGTCTACCGCCTCGTGCAGCGCATGGCCCAGCAGGCCGGCGTGCCCGCACCGGAGCGCATCACCCCGCACGCGATGCGGCACACGTTCAACACGCTCGCCCGGGAGGGCGGGGCCGCGCTGGAAGACCGCCGCGATGCGCTCGGCCACTCCTCGGCGGCAATCACGCAGCTCTACGACCACGTGGCCCTGTCGCTGCACCAGGATCCCGCGCACCTGGTCGCCGCGGCCACCGGAACCGACGAATCGGACCACGATTCATCGGAGCAGCGGCCCGAGGGATCTTCGTCACGGTGACGAAAAATGTGGAGCTGTGGCGCGACCGGTCTTCAAGCCCCGGGGGACTCCCGAGCGGCGGGGGCGGCGCGGACTGCCGCTCGTCGGCGTGCGCCCTCCGGCGTGGCGGACCGGAACTATTTCGATATTTGAAGTAAAACGGTATGCTTACCGGTATGTCGACCTGGCAGGATTCGCCGCAGCGGCGGGCGTGGCGCCCGTACATCGAGGCGAGCGTGCTGCTGCAGACCCAGCTCGACGAGGACTTGCGGGCGGCCGCCGGGATGAGCTTGATGGACTACCACGTGTTGCTGGTGCTCTCGGAGAGCCCGGCGCACCGGCTGCGGATGGGGGAGCTGGCAGCGCGCATGGTGTTCTCCCCGAGCCGGCTGACGTACCAGGTCAAGGTGATGGAGCGGCGCGGGTGGGTGCTGCGGCAACCCGCACCGGAGGACAAGCGGGTCAATTACGCGGTGCTGACCGCGACCGGGCTCGAGGCGTTCCGCGCGGCGGACTGCCACCACATCGCGACGGTGCAGCGGCTGTTCACCGATGATCTCGACGAGCACGAACTGCACGTGCTCGCAGGGGTGTTCACCCGGCTGCGGTCTCGCCTGCACGGATCCGGCGAGCAGGCGGGCGGGGGAGTCGCGCCCGGTACTGACGGTCCGGGGGAGCGGAGCAGGAGCTCCGCATGAGCGATGTCGGGCACGATCCCGCCGAGCAGGCGGTGCGCTCGGCCGAGGTGGCCCTCGTGGCCGAGCCGGACGCGGAGCTGTTGCCGGCGCCCGCACTGCCGAACGCGCGCTTGACGGCCGAGGAGCGCTACCCGCCGCATCGCTGATCCAGCGCCGGTGTGGTGTGCAGCACTGCGCCCGGCCGGCGGGGAATAGCGCTCCCGCCACACCCGTTCCCCAATTACTTAAAATCTTAAGGAATTGGGAGATCGCGATGCAGTTCGGAGTGTTCACGGTCGGGGACGTCACCCCGGACCCGACCACCGGACGGGCGCCGACCGAGCACGAGCGGATCCAGGCGATGGTGGCCATCGCCAAGAAGGCCGAGGAGGTCGGCCTGGACGTGTTCGCCACCGGTGAGCACCACAACCCGCCGTTCGTGCCGTCCTCGCCGACGACGATGCTCGGCTACGTCGCCGCCCGGACCGAGCGGCTGATCCTGTCCACCTCGACGACGTTGATCACCACCAACGACCCGGTGAAGATCGCCGAGGACTTCGCGATGCTGCAGCACCTGGCCGGCGGGCGCGTGGACCTCATGCTGGGCCGCGGCAACCAGGGCCCGGTGTATCCGTGGTTCGGCCAGGACATCCGCCAGGGCCTCCCGCTGGCGATCGAGAACTACCACCTGCTGCACCGGCTGTGGCACGAGGACGTGGTCGACTGGCAGGGAACGTTCCGCACCCCGCTGCAGGGCTTCACCTCCACCCCGCGGCCGCTGGACGGGGCCGCGCCGTTCGTCTGGCACGGCTCGATCCGCAGCCCCGAGATCGCCGAGCAGGCCGCCTACTACGGCGACGGCTTCTTCCACAACCACATCTTCTGGCCGAAAGAACACACCCAACGCATGGTGCAGCTCTACCGGCAGCGCTACGAGCACCACGGCCACGGCCGCGCCGACCAGGCCATCGTCGGCCTGGGCGGGCAGGTCTTCATGCGAGCCAACTCGCAGGACGCGGTGGAGGAGTTCCGCCCGTACTTCAACGACGCCCCGGTCTACGGCGGAGGACCCTCGCTGGAGCAGTTCATGGAAGAGACCCCGCTGACGGTCGGCAGCCCGCAGCAAGTCATCGACCGCACCTTGGGCTTTCGCGACTACGTCGGCGACTACCAGCGCCAGCTGTTCCTCATCGACCACGCCGGACTGCCGCTGAAGACCGTGCTGGAACAGCTCGACCTGCTCGGCGAGGAGGTCGTCCCGGTGCTGCGCAAGGAATTCGCCGACCGCACACCCGCCCACGTGCCCGAAGCGCCCACCCACGAGTCCCTGGTCCAAGCACAGCACGCAGAAGGGAGCGCGGCATGACGCACGTCCTCGCGGTCTCCGCGGGCCTGTCGCAGCCCTCCTCGACCCGGCTGCTCGCCGACCGACTGGTCACGGCCACGCGCGGCGAGCTGGGCGCAGAAGCCACCGCCGAGGTGGTCGAGCTGCGCGACTACGCCCACGACATCACCGATCACCTGCTCACCGGCTTCGCCAACCAGCGCTTGCGGCCCGTGCTGGAGCAAGTCGACGCCGCCGACGGGCTCATCCTGGTCAGCCCGACGTTCACCGCCTCCTACAGCGGTCTGTTCAAGTCCTTCATGGACATCGTCGAACCGGAGTCGGTGCAGGGAACACCGGTGCTGCTGGCCGCGACCGGCGGCACCGAGCGGCATTCGCTCGTCCTCGAGCACGCGCTGCGACCGCTGCTGTCCTACCTGCGCGCACCGGCCGTGCCCACCGCCGTCTACGCCGCCAGCGCCGACTGGGGCAACGACACCGACCTCACCCGGCGCATCACCCGCGCGGCGGGCGAATTCGCCGCGGCCGTGCGGGCCCGGCCGGACCAGACGAAGACCGACCCGTTCACCGATCCCGTACCGTTCGAACAACTCCTGCACGAGAACACGACGCGCTGAAGGAGCACCATGTCCGAGGAATCCCCCGAGGTCGCTGTCGCCCGCTCGGCCGACCGGGAGCGCTACGAGATCACCGCCGACGGCCAGCAAGCGGGTCACACCACCTACGTCGACCGGGGCGAGCAGCGCATCTTCTACCACACCGAAATCGGCGCGGACTTCGGTGGACGCGGGCTGGGCAGCACCTTGATCAGCCGCGCGCTGGCCGATAGCCGGGCGGCCGGCCTGCGCCTCGTGCCGGTGTGCCCGTTCGTGCAGAAGTACCTGGAAAACCACCACGAGGTCGACGACGTCGTCGACAAGGTCACCCCGGAGGCGCTCGCCGCGGTGCGGGAACGGACCGGATGAGCCGATGTCGGACCGGGTCTTCCTCGACGGGCAGACACCGGCAGTGTTCAAGGCGCTGGCCGCGACCGCAGCCGAGATCCGCGCGCGGGCCAACGAGCTCGACCTGGAGCACGTGCTGCTCGAACTGGTCAACATCCGCGCGTCGCAGATCAACGCGTGCGCGTACTGCCTGGACCTGCACACCCACCGGGGAGATCGACCGGACCACGCTGAACTCCTGGGAAGATCCCGATTTCCGGGCCGCCGTGGAGGCGACGGGCCGCACGAAGATCATCATGACCGGTTTGTGGACCGAGGTCTGCGTCGCCTTCCCGACCCTGGACATGCTGCGCGAGGGCTACGAAGTCTACCCCGTGGCCGACGCCGTCGGCGGCATCAGCCGCGACGCCCACGACAACGCGATGCAGCGCGTGCTGCAGGCCGGGGCGCAACCGGTCACTGCGATCTCGCTGGTGGCCGAACTGCAACGCGACTGGGGCCGGGCCAACGCGGACAGCCTCCGCAGCATCCTGCGCTGGTACTTCCCCCGGCTGCAGGAGATCAGCGCCAACGGGTGACGCCGACGACGCGGGACCGCGGTCAACCGGCCGGGTCCGTGCGGCTCCGGATCTGCAGTCCGGGGCGGCGCTGGTGGGCGGTCGCGTACGACATCCCGCGCGGACCTGCGGCGAGACTGCGCCGGGTGCCGCGGGGGAGCCACACCACCGCGCCGGTGGCCAGCGGAGCTCCCCCCGCATCGGTGCGCACGGTGCCCGCACCGGCCAGGACCACCACGAGCACGTCCCGCTGGTGCTCGACGTGCCAATCGACGTGCTCCTGCGGGGGGAGGTGCACCACGTTGGCGTCCAGCTGGCGATCGGAGCGCTGCAGCCGCCACAGCACACCGCCGCTGCCGCTGGTGCTGTCCGGCTGCACGACCTCGACGTCCCCGAGCGCGGTGAGGTGCGGCGCGTCGGGCTCGGACTGCTCGCTGGTCATCGGGCGCAACCTAGCAGGGCGGGCCCGCGGGCCCAGTTCGGGCGCAGTTGAACGGGCGGTTGTCGGGGCTCGTCAGTACGGTCTGCCCCATGGCGTTGTCGAAGCTCGAGCGCGAGCAGTTCCTGGCCGAACCGCACATCGGTGCGCTGTCCGTCGTCGAACGGTCCGAGCGCGCCCCGCTGACGGTTCCGATCTGGTACCACTACGCCCCGGGCGGGCCGTTGTGGGTGTACACCGGCTCCGATTCCCGGAAGGCGCGGGCGATCTCCTCGGCAGGGCGTTTCAGCCTCATGGTGCAGCGGACCGAACCGACGGTGCGCTACGCGTCCGTGGAGGGCCCGGTGACGGGGACGGAACCGGGAAGCCGCGAGCGGTCCTGGGAGATGGCCGCGCGGTACCTCCCTCCGGACAAGGCCGCCGAGTTCGTCGAGTACGAACGGGCCCACCTCGGTGAGCACGTCGTCATCTCCATGCGTCCGGAGCACTGGCTCTCCGGGGACTTGGGCGCTCTGTAGCGCTCCGGTGGCCGTCACCGGCCGATGCTGTCGAGGGGAACCCGCGCGGTTTCCGGAATTTTCAGGATGGGGATGATCCCGATGACGCCGGCGAGGATCAGGTAGTAGGCGGGAATGTCGTTGTCCCCGGTCATCTGGATCAAGAACTCGACGAGCGCACCGCACGTCCCGCCGAACAGCGACACCGAGATGTTGTAGCCGATCGCGAACGCGCCGTAGCGCACCCGGGTGGGGAACATCGCGGGGAACGTGGAACCGATGACCGCGAGCATCAGAACCAGCAGGAAGGCCATGGTCAGGAAGCCGGCCAGCAGGAAGGCGATGTTGCCGGTCTGCATCGCTTGCAGCGAGGGGTAGCTCAGGAAGATGAAACCGAGGGCGGAGGTGATCAGCAGGGGTTTGCGCCCGATCCGGTCGGACAGCGCTCCCAGCGGCACGATGACCAGGATCTGGACGATCTCCACGAAGACGATGATCCCCCCGGCGGCGGTGTCGTCGAGGTCGAGGTGCTCCTGCAGGTAGGAGGGCATGGTCGTCAGCAGCATGTAGTCGGCGACGCTGAGCAGGAACACGATGCCGAACAAGTTCAGGATCATGCGCCAGTGCTGGACGAGCGTCTCCCGCAGCGGGGCCTTCTGCGGGTTCCCGTCGCGTTCGAGGAGCTTGTGGAACTCGGGGGTGTCCTCCAGCTTGGTCCGCAGGTACAGCCCGATGAGGCCGAGCGGCAGCGCCAGCAGGAACGGGAGGCGCCATCCCCAGGAGGCCATCGACTCCGCGTCGAGGGAGAAGACCGTGGCGAGCACGACGGCGTTGCCGAGGACGTAGCCCGACAACGTGCCGAACTCCAGGAAGCTGCCGAAGAACCCGCGGCGCGCGGTGGGGGCGTACTCGGCGATGAAGGTCGCCGCTCCGCCGTACTCGCCGCCGGTCGAGAACCCTTGGACGATCCGCAGCACGAGGACCATCAGCGATGCGCCGATCCCGAACGAGTAGGGCCCGGCGTAGGTGGGCAGAACACCGACGAGGAACGTGCAGCCCGACATCAGCAGGATGGTCGCCGCCAGCACGCGCTGGCGTCCCAGCTTGTCGCCGAGCGGGCCGAAAACGACGCCTCCCAGGGGGCGCACGATGAACCCGGCGGCGACCAGCGCGAGCGACTTGAGCACGCTGTTCTCGTCGCCGGGAAAGAACTGGGATCCGACGGCAACGGTGAGCGCCCCGGACGTGAAAACGCCGTAGTCGTACCATTCGACGGCATTTCCCATGGCCGAGGCCATAACCGCCCTGCGCACGGTCGATTGGTCGACTTCCGACCCTCTCTCGGTTTCCGCGGTGGTCATAGCGCTCTCCTCGAGCACGCGCACGCCGGGGCGCACGTGCTGCAGCAGCTTTCAGGTGTATTGCGGATCACATATCGTGGTGCTCTGGCCACACAGGCTGCGTCAGAATTCTCGCCGCTACAAGCAAAAGATCTTAATGTGCGGCCTCAGGTCGGCTGAATGATCGTTCCGGCGTCGTTCCGCGGAATCCCGCACTTCCGCGGAACGACCCCGCCAGAAAGGAACCGGACAGAAAGGAACCGGATTCGGTGGATCGCGGATCCGGGCGCACCCGCGCCGAACGATCCGCACGTTCCCCTCGTGCGGCGTGGGGCCGGCTGCGGGGGCGCGGATTCCGCGGGTTACAGCCCCACGGCGACGTACTTGGTCTCCAGGAACTCGTCGATGCCGACCTTGCCGCCTTCGCGGCCGAGGCCGGAGTGCTTGACCCCGCCGAAGGGGGCGGCCGGATTGGACACGACGCCCTGGTTGAGGCCGACCATGCCGCTGTCCAGCGCCTCGGAGATCCGCAGCGCCCGCTGGAGGTCGGTGGTGTAGACGTAGCTGAGCAGGCCGTACTCGGTGTCGTTGGCCGCGGCGAGCGCCTCGCCTTCGGTGGTGAAGGTGGTGATCGGGGCGACGGGGCCGAAGATCTCCTCGTGGTGCATCCGCGCGGCGGCGGGCACGTCGGTGAGCACCGTCGGCGGGTAGAAGTAGCCCCGCCCTTCGCAGCGGTTGCCGCCGGTGCTCACCCGCGCGCCGCGCCGGACCGCATCGTCGACCAGTTCGGCGACCTTGTCGAGTTGCGCGGTGTCGACCAGCGGGCCGACCTCGGAGTCCTCGGAGACGCCGCGTTCGACGTGCAGCGCGCCCATCCGTTCGGCCAATCGGTCGGAGAACTCCTCGGCGACGGCGGTGTGCACGTAGAACCGGTTGGCCGCGGTGCAGGCCTGGCCGATGTTGCGCATCTTCGCCTGCATCGCTCCGTCGACGGCGGCGTCGAGGTCGGCGTCGTCGAAGACGAGGAACGGGGCGTTGCCGCCCAGCTCCAGCGACACGTTGAGCACCTGCTCGGCGGACTGCTCGATGAGGGTGCGACCCACCGCCGTGGAACCGGTGAACGACAGCTTGCGCGCCCGGCCGTCACGGATGAGGGGTTCGGTGAGCTCTCCGGCGTGGCGGGTGGGCACGAGGTTGAGCACGCCGTCGGGCAGGCCGGCCTCGCCGAGGATCTCGGCCAGCGCGAGCATGGACAGCGGGGTCTGGTGGGCCGGTTTGACCACCATGGTGCAGCCGGCCGCCACGGCCGGACCGATCTTGCGGGTGCCCATCGCGGCGGGGAAGTTCCACGGGGTGATCAACAGGGCCGGGCCGACCGGCTGGTGCATCACCAGGAAGCGGCTCGTGCCGTGGGGGGCCACCGCGTAGTCGCCGGAAATGCGCACGGCCTCCTCGGCGAACCAGCGGAAGAACTCCGCGGCGTAGGTGATCTCCCCGCGCGATTCGGCCAGCGGCTTGCCCATCTCCAACGTCATCAACAGCGCGAGGTCCTCACGACGCTGCATCATCAGCTCGTAGGCGCGACGCAGGATCTCGCCGCGTTCCCGCGGCGGGTGAGCCGACCAGCTCTGCTGCGCCTCGGCCGCGGCGGCCAACGCGGCCACCCCGTCAGCAGGGGAGGCATCAGCGACGGAACAGAGCACCGACGCCGTCGACGGGTCCTCGACCTCGTAGGTCCGCTCGCCGGTGGCCGCGCGCCACGAACCGCCGATGAGCAACTGCTTGGGCACGGCATCCACAACAGACCGTTCCTCGTCGGTGCGTTCGCAGGCTGACGGGGACGGCGCGGACGGGGCCGCGAGTGCGTCGGGGGGAGTCATGGTGGGAAACCTCCGTTGTGCGTGCTGCTGCGGGAGCTGTTCGCTCTGCTTCTCCGCTCGCGGACGGGGCGTGCTGGACGGGGGAGGGGCAC
Organism: Salinifilum aidingensis; assembly: GCF_054782015.1. NCBI lineage: Bacteria > Bacillati > Actinomycetota > Actinomycetes > Pseudonocardiales > Pseudonocardiaceae > Salinifilum > Salinifilum aidingensis. The sequence continues at coordinate 60,504 of NZ_BAAGTH010000009.1, forward strand.
GCCGACGGGGCGTCATGGTTCCATCTCAGCGGAGATTGTCAACAATCTTACGTCGGGAGGCGGGGCAGGATCCGCTGTGGCGGCGGGGACGCTGCGGTGGTGGGCGCGGACTTCGCGGCGGAACTGGCAGGCCGCGTCGAAATCGGCGCAGCTCAGCTGAACTGCTGCTTCAGCATTGATTAGCGCGGCTGAACTACCCCTCCGGGTGGGTCGGCCGCGCGGTGTCGAGGCTCAGCTGCGTCGCGGCTTCGCGCAACGCGCTGATGAGCACGGCCAGGCTCGGCACGCCGCTGGTGCCGGCCCGCACCGCCACCGACACCTTGCGGGACAGCAGCGGCTCGATGACCGACAGCAGCCGCACTGCGGAGGACAGGCGCTCGGTGGCCAGCTGCGGCACGAGGCTGACGCCGAGTCCGGCGCTGACCAGCGAGAGCACCACCGTGTAGTCGTCGCTGGTGTGCTCCAGCTCGGGGGCGAACCCGACGAGTCCGCAGGCGCGTTCCAGGGTCGTCCGCAGGGCGGTGTCGCTGCGGGGCGCGATCCAGTGCTCGTCGCGGAGCGCCTCGAGCCGCAGTTGACCGGGCGGGATGTCGAACGCGGGCGGAACGGTGGCCAGCAGCGATTCGGTGAGCAGCGGCGTGAGCTCGACGCCGGGATCATCGATGGCGGGCAGGAGGTTGTACTCGTAGGTCAGCAGCACGTCGATGCTGCCTGCCTTGAGGGCGTCGATGCCGTCCGGGGTCTCCCACTCCTCCAGCACGACCCTGAGATCGGGGTGGTCCCGGTGGCAGGAGGTCAGGGCGGGCGGGACGAGCGCGCTGGCCGCGGTGGCGAAGGCCCCGAGCCGCACGCTGCCGGCCACGCTGCCCGACAGCGCGGCCACGCTGGCCCGGGCCGCTTCCAGCTCGGCCAGCACCCGCTCGGTGTGGGAGACCAGCACCTGCGCGGCCTCGGTGAGCAGCACCCGTCGCCCGTCTCGGAGCAGCAGCGGAGCGCCGACCTCCCGCTGCAGCTGCGACAACTGCTGCGAGACCGCGGACGGCGTCAGCGAGCAAGCCTCCGCGACGGCGGCGATGGTGCCGCGGGAGGCGAGCTCCCGGAGCAGCCGAAGGCGGCGCACATCCAGCATGCAGCTAGGCTAATGGAGCTCGTCAAAAATATTTGATTGTTCTAACGGTAGTGCTGCTTCAGCCTGGGCGGCGTGAGAGTCGATTCGCTTGCTGGCGGTGCCGCTGAGCACAGGCAGCGCCTCGTCGCGCTGCGCGAGCGCATGCGGTCCGAGGACATCAACGCCGCCGCCCTGACCAGCCCGGAGAACATCTACTACCTGACCGGCCTGGACCACCTCGGCTACTTCGCCTTCACCCTGCTCGTGGTGCCCGCGGAGGGGCAGCCGGTCCTGGTGACCCGGGCGATGGAGCGGCCGACGATCCGCGCGCAGGTGCCGTGGTGCCGGCACGTGACCTTCCAGGACGGTGACACGCCGGCCGGCGCGGTGGTGGCGGCGCTCGGGGAGCTCCTCGGCGACGGCGGCACCGTCGCCCTGGACGAGGACTCGATGTTCTTCCCCCCGGCGATCGCCGCCGCGATCCGGGACGGGCTTTCCGGGGTGCGGTGGCGCTCCGGCACGGATCTGCTCACCGCGCAGCGCGCGGTGAAATCCCCCGCCGAGCTCGAGTGCGTGCGCCGCGCGGCCTCGCTGTCCGACGCCGCGATGCAGGCCGGCCTCGACGCCGCCGGGGCCGGCGCCTCCGAACGCACGGTCGCGGCGGAGGTCTACCGCACCATGATCGACGCGGGCGGGGACCCTCCTGGCTTCCCCCCGCTGATCCGCCCGACCTCCCTGCTCCACCAGGAACACGTCTCGTGGGGGGACCGCACCCTGCAACCGGGCCAGGGGCTGTTCCTGGAACTGGGGGCGAGCGTGCACCGGTACCACGCCCCGATGAGCCGGACCACCTACATCGGACACCCGGTTGAGGGGGCCGCGGAAGCGGCCGCGACCGCGCACGCGGGCCTCGAAGCGGCCCAGCAGGCGCTGCGTCCCGGCGCCCGCACCGGCGACGTCTACCGCGCGTGGCAGCACGCGGTCTCCGACGAGGCGGGCCCGCTGCGCCACCACTGCGGATACCTCATCGGCATCGGCTTCCCGCCCAGCTGGACGGGCGGCGGGGAAGTGCTGGGCATCCGCGCCGGCGGCCGGACCGAGATCACCCCGGGGATGACCTTCCACCTCATGTCCTGGATCACGCAGCCGGTCGGGCACGTGCTCTCCGACACCGCGCTCGTCACGGCCACGGGCAGCGAACTGCTCACCACCCTGCCGCGCACGCTCGCAGCACCGTCCTGACCCCGCGGCGTCCGCGCGCACCCTGAAAACCCCACGCCGCCCTGCACGCACCCGCCAACCATCCGTCACACCACGCGGGAGGAACCCACCGTGCGCATCACCGGACTCAAGACCACCCCCGTCGCCGTCCCCTACCGCACCGAGGAGGTCTGGGCGTTCGGCAAGCGCTCCGGCCACATCAGCGTGCTGCTGGAGGTGGAAACCGACGAAGGGCTGATCGGGCTCGGCGAAGCCGCCGCCTACCCCAGCGCCGACATCGTGCTCGCCGTCTTCCGCAGCATCGAACCCCTCGTCGTGGGCGAGGACCCCCTCGCCATCGAGCGGCTCATCCACCGCATCGACCTCATCGGCACCTGGCACCACGTCAAGGCCAGCAGCCCCGCGATCGCCGCCGTGGAGATGGCCTGCTGGGACATCCTCGGCAAGGTCTGCCAGCAGCCCCTGGTCACCCTGCTCGGCGGTCGGTTCCGCGACACCGTCGAGTACTTCTACTACGTCGCGCGCACCCGCCCCGACGAGGTCGCCGAGGAAGGCCGCCGCGCCCAGGCCGGCGGATTCGGCACCTGCTACCTCAAGGCGGTCCACGACGACCCGCGCACCGACGTCGAGCGGGTCACCGCCCTGCGGGAGGGCGTCGGCCCGGGGATGCGGATCCGGGTGGACGCCAACGAGGCCTGGTCCCCGGGAACCGCGGTCCGCACCATCCGGGCCATGGAGGAAGCCGAGCTCGAACTCATCGAACAACCCGTCTCCGGCCGCAACCTCGCGGAGATGGCCTACGTGCGCCACCGCACCAACACCCCGTTGCTGGCCAACGAGGCCTGCTGGACCCGCCACGACCAACTGGCGGTGATCCGCGCCGGCGCCGCCGACGTGCTCTCCGCGGACAACCAGGCCGACGGCGGGCTGCTCAACCTCAAGCGCTCAGCCGGCATCTGCGAGGCCGCAGGCCTGCCGGTGGTCAAGCACAGCCTCGGCGAACTCGGGGTCGCCCTCGCAGCCGCCACCCACGTGGTGGCCGCCACCCCCAACTTCCGCCACGCCAACCAGGCCTACGGCGCGCTGCTGTCCGACGACGTCACCACGGCATTCGGCGGCCCGGACAGCAACTACCGCGACGGCTGCCTCGCGGTTCCCGCAGCACCCGGCCTCGGCGTCGAGCTGGACACCGACAAGGTCGCCGGCTACGCCGAGCTGTACCAGGAGAAGAGCCAGGACTTCTCCTTCAGCGACGGGGAGCACACCGCGGCTCCGGCACTTCCCAAAGCCTGAGCCCACCACCCGCCCGCCCCGCCGCACCGGCCGCCGCCCGCTACCGGCGCGGCGGGGCACCGGCACGCACACCACCAACGAGGGGACGGCAGCACCATGAGCACTGCAGCGAACCCGGGAGCGCCGGGCACGGCGGCGCGGGACCGCGCGCTCGCAACCGCTCTGCGCGCCGACGTCAGCGGCGACGTCCTGTTCGACGCGGGATCGCAGGCGCTGTACGCCACCGACGCCTCGAACTACCGCCAGGTGCCGGTCGGCGTGGTGCGCCCCCGCAGCGAAGACGACGTGCTCGCCACCGTCGCCCACGCCCGCCACCACGAGGTGCCGATCACCAGCCGCGGCGCGGGCACGAGCATCGCCGGCAACGCCTGCGGACCCGGGCTGGTCCTGGACTGCGCCCGCTACCTCGACCGGATCCTCGACGTCGACCCGAGCCGGCGCCGCGCGCGGGTCCAGCCGGGCGTGGTGCTGGACTCGTTGCGGACGGCCGCCGGAAGCCACGGCCTCACCTTCGGCCCGGACCCCTCCACGCACAGCCGGTGCACCCTCGGCGGGATGATCGGCAACAACTCCTGCGGCACGCACTCGGTGGCCTGGGGCAAGACCGTCGACAACGTGCACGCCCTGCGCGTGCTGCTCTCCGACGGCACCAGGCTGGAGCTCGGCCCCGCCGACCCCGCCGAGCTCGACCGGCTGTGCGCGCGGCAGGACCGCACCGGCGCGCTGCACCGCGACCTGCGCGCGCTGAGCACCGCGACCGCCGACGACGTGCGCCGGGAGTACCCCGACCTGCCCCGCCGCGTCTCCGGCTACAACCTCGACCAGCTCCTGCCGGAGAACGGGTTCCACGTGGCTCGGGCGCTGGTGGGCAGCGAGGGCAGCTGCGCGATCGTGCTCGACGCCGACGTGCGGCTCGTCGACGCGCCCCGCGCCCGGGCGGTGGTCGTCCTCGGCTTCGACGACACCTACGCCGCCGCCGACGAGGTGCCCCGCCTGACCGGGCAGGGCGCACTGGCCGTCGAAGGCATCAGCACCGACCTCGTCGACGTCGTCCGCGACCGCAACCCCCGGTCACCCGCCCTGCGGCTGCTGCCGGGCGGACGCAGCTGGCTGCTGGTGGAAACCGGTGGCAGCGAGGTGGGCGAGGCCCGCGCCGCCGCGGAGCGCATCGCCCGCGCCCTCGACGGCCGCGCCGAGGTCGCCGTGCACACGGACCCGGCGAAGATGGCAGCGCTGTGGAAGATCCGCGAGGAGGGCTCGGGCTACTCCACGCGGATGGCTGACGGCTCCGAGCGGTGGTCCGGCTGGGAGGACGCCGCCGTTCCCCCCGAACGGCTCGGCACCTACCTGCGCCAGTTCGACGAGCTGCTGCAGCGCTTCGGCCGCCGCGGCGTCACCTACGGGCACTACGGCGACGGGTGCATCCACGTCCGCATCGACTTCGACCTGCTGTCGCAGGCCGGCGCCGGCGACTACCGGGCGTTCCTGGAGGCCGCCGCCGACCTCACCGTCGCCCACGGCGGCTCGCTGTCCGGGGAGCACGGCGACGGCCAGGCCCGTTCGGAACTGCTGCAGCGGATGTACTCTCCGCGGCTGATCACGGCGTTCGAGACGTTCAAGGACGCCTTCGACCCCGACGGGCTGTTCAACCCCGGACAGATCGCCCGCCCCCGGCCCGTGGACGCCGACCTGCGCCCGCTCGTGGCACCGGCCCGCCTGCCCACCCGCACCGAACTGGCGCTGCACGCCGACGACGGCGACCTCGCCTCGGCCACGCGCCGCTGCGTCGGCGTCGGCAAGTGCCTGAACTCCTCCGGTGGTGTGATGTGCCCGAGCTACCGGGCCACCGGTGCCGAGCAGCACTCCACGCGCGGGCGGGCGCACCTGCTCTACGAGATGCTCGCCGGCGACGTGATCACCAGCGGGTGGCGTTCGCCGGAAGTCCGCGAGGCGCTGGACCTGTGCCTGTCCTGCAAGGGCTGCAAGACCGACTGTCCGGTGGGTGTGGACATGGCCACCTACAAGGCCGAGTTCCTGCACCACCACTACCGGCGTCGCCTGCGCCCGGCTTCGCACTACTCGATGGGATTCCTGCCCGCGTGGCTGGCCCTGGGCCAGCACGCCCCCGGGCTGGTCAACCGGGTGATGGCCGGTCCCGCCGCCGGAGCGCTCAAACGCCTCGGGGGGATCGCCCCCGAACGCGACCTGCCGCGGCTGGCCCACCGGACGCTGCGCGCCTGGTGGGCGCGGCACGGCAGGCCCCGGAGCCGCGGCGATCACCCGGTGCTGCTGTTCCCGGACACCTTCACCAACCACTTCGACCCGCACGTCGGCCGGGACGCGATCGCCGCGCTCCAGCGGCTGGGCTTCGCCGTGCACCTGCCCCGCGAGCAGGTCTGCTGCGGGTTGACGTGGGCCTCCACCGGCCAGCTCGGCATCGCGCGGGCCGGGGTGCGCCGCACCGCCCGGGCGCTGCGGCCCGCCGTGCGAGCGGGCGCGCCGGTGGTCGGCCTGGAGCCGAGCTGCACCGCGTTCCTGCGCAACGACGCGCTCGAACTCGCCCCGCACGACGAGGACGTCCAGGCCCTCGCGGGGGCGACCCGCTCGTTCGCCGAGCAGGTCGCCCCCACCCGCGAGCGCTGGCAGGTCGAGACCGGGGGCGAACGGGCACTGGTGCAGATGCACTGCCACCAGTACGCCGAACTCGGCTTCGACGCCGACCGGTCCGCGCTGGAGGCGACGGGGATCCGGGCGGAGGTCCTCGATTCCGGTTGCTGCGGCCTCGCCGGCAACTTCGGGTTCGAACGCGGCCACTACGACGTCTCCGTGGCCTGCGCCGAGCAGGCCCTGCTGCCGGCCGTGCGCGCGGCCGAACCGGGCACGCGCGTCATCGCCGACGGATTCAGCTGCCGCACCCAGCTTCGCCAGAGCGCCGGCGTCGAACCGGACCACCTGGCCAGCCTCGTCGCCCGCGCCGTCGAGGAGTTGTAACCTACCGGGCACGTCGCCGAATGCGGAGCTGCGGGATCAGGCGGCCCGCGCGGAGGTCCACCAACCGGACACCGCGGCGGTGCCGGGTGCGCGGTGCTCCGCATTCCACGACCTCAACGCAGAACCGCTCGAGCGCGTCCTCGCCGGTGGCTCGAGCTCGACCGCCCGGAGGAAGCCGCTGTGCGGATCCACTTGTCGAGCGTCTTCGTCGACGACCAGGACGAGGCCCTGCGCTTCTACACCCAGAAGCTGGGCTTCGTGAAGAAGACCGAGGTCCCGCTCGGCGAGGCCCGCTGGCTGACCGTGGTCTCGCCCGAGGACCCGGACGGCACGGAACTCCTCCTCGAACCGGACACCCACCCCGCCGTCAAGCCCTACAAGGAGGCGCTGGTCCGGGACGGCATCCCCGCCACCTCCTTCGTCGTGGACGACGTACCCGCGGAGTTCGAGCGCCTGCGCGGCCTCGGCGTGCGGTTCACCCAGCAACCGGTCGCCATGGGACCGGTCACCACAGCGGTTCTGGACGACACCTGCGGCAACCTGATCCAGATCGCCCAGCACCACTAGGCCCGGAACACGCTCCGTTCCGGGCCGGAGGACGAGCACGCCGCATCGTCCGGACGAGCTCCGAGCGGTGCCCGGACGGTCACCCCTGCGGTGGGGCGTTCCGCACCCGAGCGCGGCGCCTCGCGCAGCGGGGTGATCGCCAGGACCCGCGGCGCGGCCTCGTCACGGGGGAGGCGGGAACCGCGCCGCGCACGTGCGCTTCGCATCCCGACGCGACCACGGTGACGTTCCCGTCCCGCGGTGCCGCGCCGGCTTGGGGAGCCGGGGCGCGTGCTCGTAGGCTCCCCGGCGTGGATGTGACGGTGACTCCGCTTCCGGGGCTTGGCACGCAGCAGGACTTCATCACCCGGTCCGGGCGCAGGGTCGGGGTGATCACCTATCGGGACGGTCGGCTGGAGCTGATCGTCTCCGACGGGCAGGACCGGGACGCGGTGGCCGCGTCCGTCGAGCTGACCACCGAGGAGACCAGCGCGCTGGCCAACCTCCTGGGCGCTCCCCAGCTGGTCGCCCAGCTCACCGAGCAGCAGCGCGAAGTCACGGGGGTCACCACCTGGCAGCTGCCCGTCGTCGCCGGATCCCCGTACGTCGACCGCCCCCTCGGCGCCACCGAGATGCGCACCCGCACGTCCGTGTCGATCGTGGCGGTGGTCCGCGACGGCGACGTGCACCCCTCGCCGCGGCCGGACTTCCACTTCGCCGCCGGCGACCTCGTCGTGGCCGTGGGCACCGTCGAAGGGCTGCGGGCCGCCAACGACATCCTGGAACGCGGCTGAGCGCTGAGCACCCGCCTGCACGCCCGCAGCGGGCGTGCCGCGCGACAACTCCATAGGCAGGACCATGCGAGAGGAAACACGGTGCACGACACGGCGATCTCCCTGATCGAGTTGGGAGCGGTGTTCTTCGGCCTCGGCCTGCTGGGCAGACTCGCCTGGAAGATCGGGATCTCCCCGATCCCGCTGTACCTGCTGGGCGGGCTGGCCTTCGGCTCCGGCGGGCTCCTCCCGCTGCACGGCATCGCACCGTTCACCCACCTGGCCTCCGAGATCGGCGTGGTGCTGCTGCTGTTCCTGCTGGGCCTGGAGTACTCCGCGAGCGAACTGGTCACCGGGCTGCGCCGGTCCTGGCTGGCCGGGCTGACCGACATCGCGCTGAACGCGGCGCCGGGCGCGCTCGTGGCCTGGCTGCTGGGCTGGGGGCCGATCGGGGCGCTGACCATGGCCGGGGTCACCTACATCTCCTCCTCCGGGATCGTCGCCAAGGTGCTCGGTGACCTGGGCCGGCTGGGGAACCGGGAAACCCCGGTGGTGCTGTCGGTGCTGGTGTTCGAGGACCTGGCGATGGCGATCTACCTGCCGATCCTGACCGCCCTGCTGGCCGGGGTCGGCTTCCTCGGCGGGCTCACCGCGGTGGGGGTGTCGATGGTGGTGATCACCCTGGTGCTGGTGGTCGCGCTGCGCTTCGGCAAGTACGTCTCGGCGTTGGTGCACAGCCCCGATTCGGAGGTGTTCCTGCTGCGGCTCCTGGGCGCGGCGCTGCTGGTCGCCGGGGTCGCCTCGGAGCTGCAGGTCTCGGCCGCGGTCGGGGCGTTCCTGCTGGGGATCGCGATCTCCGGTTCCACCGCGGCCAACGCCACCCGCATGCTGGAGCCGCTGCGCGACCTGTTCGCGGCGGTGTTCTTCGTGGTCTTCGGACTCAACACCGACCCGGCGGAGATCCCGCCCGTGCTGGCGGTCGCGCTGCTGCTCGCGCTGGCCACGACCGCGACGAAGATCCTCACCGGGTGGCTGGCCGCCCGCCTGCAGGGTCTGGGCCGGATGGGGCGCCTGCGGGCCGGGGCGGCGCTGGTCGCCCGCGGGGAGTTCTCCATCGTCATCGCCGGACTGGCGGTGTCCTCCGGCGCGGTGTCGGGGCAGCTGGCCGCCCTGGCCACCACCTACGTCCTGCTCATGGCGATCCTCGGGCCGGTGGCAGCCCGCTTCGTGGAACCGCTGGCGCGCCGCCTCCTCCCGCACCGATCGACTTCTGCCACGGGGACGCAGCCGCGCGTGGCGAGCACGACCTCCTCCGCACCCGGTCCGGTGGACGGATCAGGGCAGTAGCGGTACCTCCTCGACCCCGCCGAACGGCGGTGCGGACCCCCTCCCGATCGATCAGCGCAGCGTCGCGCGCAGCGGGCCGGCATCACCCCGGACGGGTCGATCCCGAGGACGTGTCCCGGTCGCTGCGCTGCAGGCGCAGCACGGTGCCGGCACCGCTGGCCGACACGTACAGCGCACCGTCCCCGCCGACCGCGACCCCGGCGAACGGGGCCGGCACCCCGGGCAGGCCGTGGTTGAACAGCGCCGGTTGGGCCCGCGACGTCCCGGCGGGCGGCCCGACGCCGAGCTCCTCGGCCTCGACGGTGCTCGCACCGCTGCCCAGGTCGATCGCCAGCAGCCGACGCCGTCCCACCTCCACGACGAACAGCTCACCGCCGTGCACGGCGATGCCCTGCGGGCGATCCAGCCCCTCGGCCAGCGGGACGAGCGCGCCGCCGTCGACGCGCGCCACCGCGCCGCGCCGCTCGTCGCAGACGTGGCAGCGATCCTCCGCGTCGACGGCGACGTCCACCGGCGCGTCCAACCCGCCGACGAGCACGTCGAGCACGTCGTCCTCGTCGATGGTCACGACACGCCCCGCGCCGGCCTCGGCGACGACGAGCGCGCCGTCGGACCGCGCGGCCAGGCCCATGGGCTGGTCGAGCTCCGCAGCGCGCCTGGTCAGCTCCCGCCGGTCCGGCTCGTAACTGCTGACCGCGCCGTACTGCGAGGTGAGGTGCACCCGGCCGCGGTCGTCGGCGACGACCCCGTGGCTGAGCACGAGCAGTTCCCGCGTCCGCGCCGCTGCGCCCTCGACCTCGGCCAACCGGTAGTTGTCCCCGGCGAACACCGCCCCGGAGGAGTCGACGGCCACCCCGTACGGGCCGCAGAAACCGGTCGGCACGATCCGGCGCGCGCGCCCGTCGGGTGCCAGTTCGGCGATGCCGCCCTCGGCGAAGCTGGAGACGAACATGCGGTTGTCCGCGTCGAACGCGGCGTTGTCCATGCCGGACAGCTCGGTGGCGCCGACCGCGCGGGCACCGGACCCGAACAGGTCGATCCGGGTGACGATGCCCTCCTGCCCGCGGGAGAGCACGGTCAGCACCCCGCTGCGGTCGAACCGCACGGCCACGGGCGCGTGCACGCCCTCGGCGACCAGTTCCGCCCCGCCGCCGTCCGGTGCCACGCGGTGGACCTCGCCGGTGAGCATGTGCGGGTAGTACACGTACCCGTCGGGTCCGAACTGCATCGCGTTGCCCATCGCGAGCCCCTCGGTGAGCACCACCGGATCCCCTCCGCCGGGGAACAGCTCCAGCACCCGGCCGCCCATCCGCATCTCGTTGACGAACAACCGGTCGCCGAGGCACGTGATGCCGTTGGGCACCGGCACCTCGGCGACGAGCGCGAACTCGCCGTCGGGGCTGCGCCGCCACACCCGGCCCGGTGTGAGGTCGGCGATGTACATGGAGCCGTCGGTGCCGAACGCGAGGTCGTCGGGCGACTGCACGGGCCCGTCGACGACGACCTCGACCTCGCCCGAGGGGAGGTCGACGGCGCTGATCCGCCCGGCGAGGTACTCGGCGACGTGCAGCCGACCGTCCGGTCCGAACGCGACACCGTTGGACCCCTGCAGCGGGCTGGTCCCGGTCAGGCGCGCGGCCCGCCACCGCTCGTCGCGCGGGTGCGCGCTGCCGCGGGTCGGGTCAACGCGCATCGCCGAGCACCTCGTTGATCCCGTCGCTGGAGCGCCACTCCCGCAGCAGCTGGTGGAACGCCGCGGGACCGCGGCCGTAGATCTGCCGGGTGCGCGGATCGCCCTCGTTGTTGTAGTAGCCGGGTGTGCACTCGGCGTCGAACCACTCCTGCCGCGGCGCCGTCCGCCGGATCGTCTCCACCCAGGCGGTCTCCGCCTCGACGGTCGGTTCGACGCACTTCACCCCGCGGCGGCGGGCTTCGGCGATGACGGCGGCGACGTGCACGGCCTGCTCGTCGAGCACGTGCGTGAAGTTCACCGACGGGGCGTTCTGCAGCGGACCGAGGTGGAACAGGTTCGGAAACCCGTTGCTGCAGAATCCGTGCAGCGTGCGCGTCCCGGTGGCGCGCCACGACTCGAGCAGGCTGACGCCGTCCCTGCCGCGCACCGGCAGTCGCCCGGTCAGCACGTCCGACCGCCCCACTTCGAAACCGGTCGCGAAGATGACGCAGTCCACCTCGCAGGTCTGCTCGCCGACCACGAGGGCGTTGCTGGTGATCCGCTCGACCCCGCCGCGGTCCGCGGTGTCGACCAGCGTGACGTTGGGCCGGTTGAACGCCTGCAGGTACTCGTCGCTGAAGGTGGGGCGTTTGCAGCCGTAGCGGTACCAGGGTTTGAGCAGCTCGGCCGTCGTCGGGTCGTCGACGACGTCGTCGACGCGGGCGCGCAGCCGGTTCATCTTCTCGAAGTCGAGGAGCTCCTCGGTGCGCTCCCACTCGTCGCGGTCGAGGTGCGCGCGGGCGTCGGTCGGGGTGATCTTGCCGAGCAGGTGTCCGCTCGCGGTCCACGCGTCGTCCACGAGGTCCTCGTCCACGAGGTCCTCGTCCACCTCGTGGCCGGTGACCAGCGCCTGGAAGTTCTCCCGGCGCCGGGCGTGCCAGCCGGGCTGCACCGACTCGGCCCACTCCGGGTCGGTGCGGCGGTTGGCGCGCACGTCCACCGCCGAGGGCGTGCGCTGGAACACGTACAAGTGCTGGCAGTCGCGTGCCAGGTGCGGCACCGCCTGGATCGCCGTGGCGCCGGTGCCGATGATCGCGACGCGCTTGTCGGCCAACCCCGCGAGGCCGCCGTTCGCGTCGCCGCCGGTGTAGTCGTAGTCCCAGCGGCTCGTGTGGAACATGTGCCCCGCGAACTCCTCGATGCCCGGGATGCCCGGCAGTTTCGGGTGGTCGAGCGTTCCGTTCGAGACCACCACGTAGTGCGCGCGCATTTCGTCGTCGCGGTCGGTGCGCACGACCCACTCGGAGTCGTCCCAGCGCAGCTCGGTGACACCGGTGTGGAAGCACGCTTGGCGGTAGAGGTCGAACGTGCGGCCGATCGCCATGGCGTGCTGGCGGATCTCCTCGCCGGGGGAGTACTTCCACTCGGGGATGTGGCCGACCTCTTCCAGCAGCGGCAGGTAGACGTAGGACTCGATGTCGCAGTGGATGCCGGGGTAGCGGTTCCAGTACCACGTGCCGCCGAAGTCACCGCCCTTCTCGACCACGCGGATCCGCGCCAGCCCCTGCTGCCGCAGGCGCGCGCCCGCGAGCAGTCCGCCGAAGCCCCCGCCGATGACCACCGCGTCCACGCGGTCGACCAGGGGATCCCGAGCTTGGGGCTGCGCGTGCGGGTCCTCGGCGTAGTCGCTGAACTCGCCGGCCGCGCGCCGGTACTGCGCACTGCCGTCGGGGCGGACGCGGCGCGCGCGCTCGGCCCGGTAGCGGGCGCGGAGCTCCTCGGGGTCGAAGTCGAGCTCCTCGGGGGTTCGCGGGGACCGCGATGGCACCATGCCGACCTTCCTCCCACACCATCTAAATCAGTCAACTGACTTACAACGGTAGCAGCCCCGCAGCACCACCGCCGAGACCGCGCGTGCGGCTTCCGTGTATCTGCAACGCCGCAGGTCCAGGCCATGGCCCCGCTGAGCGCCGCGTCCGCGGGTGCACGCAAGGGGGTCCGCAACTGAATTCCGCGGCCCGGATGATCGCTGCCGATGCAGGCTGGTGGCATGGCACACGTGCTGGAGGAGATCGTGTTGCGGCCCGCGGCCGCTGCTGAGGCGGGCGTCTTGACGGAGCTGGCCTTGCGGTCGAAAAGCTACTGGGGATACGACCGGACGTTCCTCGAGGCGTGCCGTGACGAGCTGACGTTGCACCCGGCGGAGCTGGAGGCGCGCCGGGTGATCGTCGCGGACAGCGGAGGCAGACCCATGGGCTTTTACAGCTTGGAAGGGCAGACCCCGGAGGGGGAGCTGGGCTACTCGTTCGTGGAGCCGTCCGCCATCGGCCACGGCATCGGCGGACAGCTCTGGAACCACATGTGCGACACCGCCCGCAGGCTGGGCTTCCGTCAGGTCCGCATCGCGTCCGACCCCGACGCCACGTCCTTCTACCAGTCGCGCGGAGCCGACCTGGTCGGCGCTGTCGCGTCTGGCTCGATACCCGGCCGTGAACTACCGCTGCTCAGGTACTTCCCGCCCGAAGACCTGCTGTAATGAGGTTCGCAGCTCACTGACCGATCCCTGCTGCACGCAGCATCCACTCAGCGCGGCAACCAACCGGCTCTCGGTGTGTCCTGAGCGATGATTTTTCCGCACTGTGCTGGTCTGCACGCCGAAATACCGACTAACGGGGGGCTGGCGCTATGCGGAAACTGACCTTTGGCATGAACCTCAGCCTGGACGGCTACGTCGCCGCGCCCGGCGACGACCTCGGCTGGAGCGTCCCGAGCGACGAGCTGTTCCAGTGGTGGTCCGACCGGGTGGGCGCGACGGGCCTGGCGCTGTACGGGCGCAAACTGTGGGAGACGATGAGCTCCCACTGGCCGACCGCCGACCAGCAGCCTGGCGCCACACCGGCGGAGATTGAGTTCGCCCGCCGCTGGCGGGACATGCCAAAGGTGGTGTTCTCCTCGACGACCAGCACGGTCGACTGGAACACCCGCCTGGTCACCGGCGACGCGGTCACCGAGATCACCCGGCTCAAGGCCGAGGATGGCGGCCCCATGGACATCGGCGGCGCCACACTCGCCGCGGCGGCCATGCGGGCCGGGTTGATCGACGAGTACGTGTTGGCCACCGCACCGGTCTTGGTGGGCGGCGGCACGCCGTTCTTTGCGGCCCTGGACAACTGGGTGAACCTGACCCTGGTGGAGACGCGGACGTTTCCCGACGACGTGGTCCTGACCAGGTACGAGACCAGGCGTTGAGTGCCCGACCTCGGATCGGCGCGGGCTTCGGGCCGCCTTCGACCGGGAGCGCATCGTGCTCAGGGGAACCTGCGGCAGCCCTGCTCGAGCACACACGTTCCGGTGACAATCGCAGCGCCCGCGTGGTGATCGACCCCAACGACAGGGACGCGCTGCTACGGTTCGCTCGAACTTCGTGGACATCAAGGGCATTTCGGACTGCTCCGGAGCGGTTCCGGCTTTCGCTGACGTATCGCGCCCGGGCCTGCTCCGGACACGTGACCAACGACCAGGCGAGCGGCGACCGGAGCAGGGGATGTGCGAGGACGGCGGACACGGTGAGGGCGCGTTCACCGCGGCGACCGGGCGTGCGTTGGAGAACGACCGCGGAAAGCCGAACTACCTGCAGTACCAGCGCGATCTGATCGGCCAGTACTGCGGTCGGACGGTACTGGAGGTCGGCGCCGGCCTCGGCGAGTTCGCCGAGGGGTTCACCGGCCGGGACCGCTACGTCGTCACCGACGTCGATCCGGCAGCGGTGGAGCGGATGCGGCAGCGCTTCGCCGACCGGCCCGAGGTCGAAGTCGGCACGTTCGACGTGGACGGGTCCACGCCGCTGTCCGAGCCGGTGGCCTCCCTGGTCTCGATCAACGTGCTCGAACACATCGACGACGACGTCGCCGCCCTGCAGGGGCTGGCGAAGTCGGTGGTGCAGGACGGCACGATCGTGCTGTGGGTGCCCGGTTACCAGCGCCTCTACGGCGAGTTCGACCGCAAGGTCGGGCACGTCCGCCGCTACACGCCCGCCACCCTCAGCGCGGCGGTGCGCGCTGCGGGGCTGCACGTCGACCTGGCGCGGCCGGTGAACTTCCTCGGCGGATTCGCCTGGTGGGCCGCGGTCCGCAAGGGCGGTGTCGCTGCGCCGAACCCGAAGCTGGTCGCGCTCTACGACCGCTGCGCGGTGCCGGTGACCCGGGGCATCGAGCGGTTCGTCAGGGTGCCGTTCGGCCAGTCGGTCCTGTGCGTGGCACGCGTCGTGTAGGACCGCGGGGCTCGCGCCACGACGCGGCCGGCTCGCCGCGCACCGCACCGGCCGAACTGGTCGCGGATCTGCGCAGCACCAGCCGGTTCCACACCGGACAGTCCTGACCGGCACCGGCCGGCTCACGCACCACGCACCGACCGCCACCGCGGCAGTTCCCCCGTGTCCACCAGCCGCCACCCGCCATCGGGGTGCAGCTGATCGTCGTAGTAGTGCACCGAACCCGGCAGCGGCAGCGCCGCCCCCGCCTGCTCGACGAAGACCTCCCGCGCCACCCGCTGCAACCGCCGCGGCGGCACCCCGTACACCTCCTCGACGCACCGGGCGAGCCGATCGAGCGTGTGATGCCCCATGAAGCTGTCGTAGGTGAGGCTGAAGACGTGCTCCCGCGGGCGGTGCAGATCGCGGGAGATCACGTTCACCGGCGGCAGCGAGCCGGTCAACCCCCGCCCGCGGCGGATGACCGGGTCCACGTACACATCGGAGTCCCGGTAGAGCACCCGCGTATCCCGCCCGTCGGCGGTGGTGGCCAGCAACGTGTTCTGCCCGTGCGGTTCCATCACGCACCCGGTGCGCCGCAGGGTCTCGACCCACAACCGCACCACCGGGGCGACCACCCGGTGGGCCAGCCACTCACCAGGATCCTCACCGCTGCGGTCGACCAGCTGCCGCAGCAACGGCGGATCACCCGGACTCCGCACGTCCCGGCCGTACAGCGCGAGCAGCGGCAGCACGTACTCCGGCGCGCAACCCACCCCACCGCCGGGCAGGCGAGGACGGGCTTCGCGCACGAGGAAACCCCACGCGTCCCGCTCGTCGTGCCCGAACACCCCACCGGCCACTTCGGCCACCAAGGGCACGTCGACCGCCACCAGTTCCGCGGCGGCCCACAGCTGCAACCGGATGATCGGCCGCCGCAGCCTGCGGGTGAACCGCGACAGGCGCTTCGGGTAGTGCAGCTTGACGAAGTGCGGCTCCACCGGCTCACCACCGATGCTCTCGACGAACACGGTGCGCGCGTTCGCCGAGGGCACCACCTCCAGGTCCAGTCCACGCGGGCACGCCAGCAACTCCTCCCGCCCGAGCAGGTCGGGCACGGTCAGCGTCTCCGGATGCACCGGCAGCACGAACCCGTCGCCGCAGCGGTAGTGCTCCACCACCGGCGAGGCCAACGCGCCCCGCAGGAACCGCCCGCGCTCCGGGGCGATGCGGAAGGTGGGCACGGTGAAGGACTCCGCACCGCGCTGCGGGTGGTAGGCCGCCGCGATGTCCATGTCCGCGGCGAAACGGCTGTAGTCGCGCGTGCCGCCGCCGGCGTAGCGCTCGGACTCCTGCCACGTGCGCAGCCAGCCTCCCGTCCCGTCGAGCAACATGGATGTCGATGCCCCTTTCCGGAACGTCGCGGCGCGTGGCGCGCCGATCCTACGGCCCCCGCGCAGGCCGCTGCGTGGTTCGAAACGGCGAAGGCCATCTCACCCCGCACACCGCCCGGGCGGCGGTATGCGGCGATCTCACGGTGGCACGTCCATCGCGGCGCGGCATCTCCACGACACCGGTCCCCCCGCGCACACTGACCCGGGACACCACACCCCAGCGGAAGGAGACCGCGTCGTGGCCGATGCCGCCCTGCGCCGCCGACGCGTGCGGCTGCTGCAGAAGTACCTGCTCAACCCGCCGATCAAACTCGCCGCGTGGGCGGGTCTCACCCCCGGCTACACGCTGCTGGAAACCACCGGACGCCACACCGGCCGGACCCGCCGCACAGCGGTCGGCCTGCACCTGGCCGGCGGCAGCGGATGGATCGTCGCCGAACAGGGCCGCCACGCGGGCTACGTGGCCAACCTGCGCGCCGACCCGCAGGTGCGACTGCGCCTCGACCGCACCTGGTTCCCCGCCACCGCCCACGTGCTGGGCCAGGACGACCCGCAGGCCCGGTTGGACAGCTTCGACCGCCCCGCCCACGCCGCGGCCGTGCGGCGATTCGGCACCGAACTGCTGACCATCCGCCTCGACCCGCGGTGACGCAGCCGCCGGGGGAGGCGAAGCCGACCAGCGACGACGCGCACGCACCCCCGGCACGCGCCGGGACACCCCGCTACGCACGGCGGCCGATCCCGCCGATGCAGTTGCTGCGCTGGACCTCGTCCTCGCTGGGCGAGGACTCCGGATGCCAGGTGGGCACGGGCACGATGCCGGGCTCGACGAGTGCGTAAGCAGCCAGGACCGCGCGCACCTCGTCGACGGTGCGGGGCTCCTCGGGGGTGGGGGTGCGGCGCATGACCTCCAACCCGGCGGCGAGCTGCTCGTCGGTCATGCCCAGCTGCGCCAGGTGGCTGACCGCGGCGTAACTGCCGGGCGCCAGCCGACGGTGGTACTCGGTCATCAGCGCGCGCGCCTCCCCACCGAGCACGAACGGCAGCACCCCGACGGCCAGCAACCCCACCGGACGGGTGAGATCCAGCAACCCGGTCACACCGGGCGCGTTCCACACCGCATCGGGATCCCGCAGATCGGCCTGGGTGACGCTGACGCGCTCCTCGCCCGCACCGAGCAACCGCCGGGCGTGGTGCACCGCGACCGGTTCGTGGTCGACGTAGGCCACCCGCGCGGCCGGGTTCTCGGCGAGAGCGATCTCGTGGACGTTGCCGACAGTGGGTACCCCCGAACCGAGGTCGAGGAACTGGTCGATGCCGATCCGGCACAGGTACCGCACCACGCGGCCGAGGAAAGCGCGGTTGCAACCCGCGTAGTGGGCCGCGTCGGGGAAGACGCGCTGCATGTCGGCGACGGCCTCCCGGTCGACGGCGAAGTTCGCCGACCCGCCGAGCAGGAAGTCGTACATCCGCGCCGAGTTCGGCTGCGCATCGTTGACCTCGGGCGGGGGCTGCATGCTCATCGGCGACTCGGCACTCATCTGCACTCCCGGATCTCGACGCAAGGGGCGATCACCCCGTTTCTACACCACCCGTCCCCGGCGAACGCCGCGCACACCCGGCACCGCCCGCGGCGGAGGACCCCTCCGCACGCGAAACGACCTCCGCCCGCCGGTGCGGACCGCCCGCATCAGCACGCCCACGTGAAACGCCTGCTGCCCGGCACCGCGCTACCGCTGCGCACGCGCAGTGCGACGCCCACGGATGCGCACGCCGCAGAGGAGGCGGAGCAGCCCGGCGACGGTCAGCGTGAGCGCGATGCCCAGCAGAACGCCGCCCCAGGAGCTGCCGGGCAGGACAGCACGGCCCAGGGAGGCCAACGTCAGCCCGTAGCCCGTCCAGAGCACCGCCCCGACGGCGGTGGCCGCGAGGAAACGCGGAAACGGATACGCCAGAACACCGGCCGAGACACCGACGGCGGTGGTGCCGCCGGGGACGAAACGTCCGGCGACCACCATCCCCGCCCCCCAGGTGGTCTCGCGCTCCTCCAGCCAGCGCAGCACGCGCCGGCCGCGCATCGGGCGAGCAGCGACGCCGCGTGCGCGACGGCTGAGCACGCGCCCGAGCGCGTACGCCGCCACATCCCCCAGCAGGGCCCCGGTCGTGGTCGCCAGCAGCACCGGCGTGACGGGCAGACCACCGGCCAGGACCGCACCGGTGGCGGCGACGAGCACCGTTTCGCTCGGCAGCGGCGGGAACACGGCTGACCCCAGGATCACCAGGGCGATGAGCAACGGAGCCCACCCCGAGGCGAGGACCGCCTCCACAGGAACCATCGCGCTCTCTTCCCGACACCGCGTCACCGTCCCCGCAACCATCCCGCAGTTTCGCGCACCGCATCCGGTGGGGCTCCTCAGCGAGTGAGGGCTGGCGAGTCGAGGCCGGCGGTCGGGACGTGCTCGGCCCCACCGATCCGGTCGCGGGCCGGTCGTAGCGGCCAGCGCGAGCTCCCGGTCTGAGTAGCAGCCCCGCTCATCGGTGAGGAAGTCCTCGGGCCTACCGATTCGCTCCGTTCAGAAGTGGTGTGTCAGCTGGGCGAACGGGGTGGTGGTGCGGAACCTCGGGTGCCTGTCGGGTAGGTCGCGGTGTTCCAGTGACCAGGTCATCGGGTGGGGCACCAGGACTGCGCCGAGGCCGGCTTCGAGCGCGGGCCAGATGTCGGAGCGTGGCGAGTTCCCGATCATCCAGGTGTGTTCGGCGAGCAGCGCGCGGTGGGCGACGAAATCCCGGTACACCGCCGTCTCCTTCTCGGGCACGATGGCGATGTCGGTGAAGAACTCTGCCAGCCCGGAGGCTTCGATCTTTCCGGTCTGTTCGGCGCGATCACCCTTGGTCAGCAGGAACAGTCGGTGTCGCTGCGACAGCGCGCGCACCGTTTCGCCTACCCCGTCGATCAGCTCCACCTGGTGGGCGCGGATCGGTGCGCACGCGTCCCGCAGGAGCTGACGGTCGGTTTCTGCGAGCGGGCCGCGGCACGCGGTCAGGCACTCGGCCAGACTGCGCTCGAAGACGGCGAGACCGTAACCGTACCGCTGGCTGTTGACCTTCTCGATCTCGTCGAGCCGGGTCCGGATGTGCTCGCGCGGCAGACCCGTGCTCGCGAGGTGCTCGAGGAACAGTTCGATGGCCCGCTCGAACAGGACGTTGTTTTCCCACAAGGTGTCGTCGGCATCGAAGATGAGGTTGTGCGGCAACACTGGTCCTTTCCTGGTGGACGAGGTGATCCGGTGCGAACACGCCTGGTCTGTCCGGAGGTCACGCGTGTCGGGAGGGTGGTGGGCGGAAGGTCGCCGCGGCGGCGTGCACGGTGCACGCGAGTCCTGCGGCGTGGGCGAGTGCGAAGGCTTCGCGGTGGCCGCTGGCGGGGTAGTGCTGTTCATCGCCGGCGAGGTCGAGTCCGACCACCTCCTCGGTGTGGCGCAGCGCGGTCTCGGCCACCGCCAGGCTTTCCTGCGGTGTCTGGTGGGGCAGGCAGCACAGCAGCAGCCCGGTGGCCACGCCCGTGGCGGCGCGACCGCGGGCCAGGCCTTCGGCTACTGCGGACACTGCCTCGTCGGGGGTCATGCCCTGCTGACCGTGCAGTTGTGGGGCGAAGCGCACCTCGCCGTAGACCACGCCGTCGGCGCTCCAGTCCTCGACCAGTTCGGCCGCGGTCCGGCGCAGCGCCGGCGGGGTCTGCAGCACTCGTAGCGGCAGGTCGAGGTAGGGGAGGAACCGGGTCAGGCTGCCGCAGCTTGCCGGGGCGGTGACCAGCTGCTCGGCGGGTGCGGTCAGGGCGATGCCCTGGTGGTGGGCCAGATCGGCGATCGTGGCCGGGCGCACGGATCCGTCGAGGTGGCAGTGCAGTTCGTAGCGCGGTACGGGCGCAGGTGCGGTGTTCGGCGTCATCGATGCCTTTCCAGGAAGTCGTCTCAGGCCGGCTGCGGGTATGTGGCGCAAACCGCGAAGAGCAGATCCTTGAAGCCGGCCTCGTGCACGCGACGCACCACGGTGAGGTTCGGCGCGGGTGCCGAGCGGCGGTGGTCGATGAGCATTTGACCGCGTGCCTGCTCAGCGAGGGCGATGTCGACAGGGACCTGCTCCTGCTCGAGGATCAGATCGGGTCGCAGGGCCACCGCCATGGTCACGGGATCGGGCAGGTCGTAGCCGGTCAGGCCGGTGACCTCGTGCGTCCACTCGGCGACGGTGCGGTTGATGCGGTGGGCGAAGGTGGCCAAGGGGGTACCGAGCCCGGCCATCCGGGCCTGCTCGTCGCCGGTCATGACGGCGTCCTGCCGGGAGACGTCCCAACCGACCCAAGTCACCGTCTCCGGCGCGGCGGCCCGGAGCACGATCGCGGCGGCCTCCGGGTCGGCCCAGACGTTGAACTCGGCGGTGGCGGAGATGTTGCCGCGGGCGTCGGCGGCCCCAGCCATGCAGTAGACGTGCCGGTACCGGGACAGCAGATCGCGGTCGCGCAGCAGCGCAGCGGCGAGGTTGGTCAGCGGTCCGAGCATGACCAGGGTGAGTTCACCCGGGTGCTGCCGGGGCTGCGACAGCAGCACCTCGACCGCATGGCCGGGCTCGACGGAACGCGCGGGGTCGGGCAGACCGATATCGCCCATCCCGTCCTGACCGTGCACGTGCTGGGCACTGGAGGGGGAGCGCAGCACCGGGCGGTCGCACCCGGAATAGACGGGGACATCAGCCCGCCCCGCCATCTCCAGGGAGATCAGCGCGTTGCGGGTGCCGACCGCCAGGGGCACGTTACCGGCCACCGTCGTCACGGCCCGTACATCTCCGAGGCCGCCGGCGGCGGCCAACAGCAGCGCCACCGCGTCGTCGGAAGCGGTGTCGGTATCGATGACCAACGGAAGCGCAGGCATGGCGTCTCGTCTCCCCGTTTGCAGAGCTGGGTGGCCCACGACCGGCGCAACAAGCGTTCGCGGTCGTGGCGCGAGTCCATTTCTAATCGTTTAGATGACACAATGCAACGGACCATGACGAAGAGAACGGACCAAGCGGTGACCCTGGCGGACGTGGCCCGACGGGCGGGCACCTCGACCGCGGTGGTCAGCTACGTGATCAACGACGGGCCCCGACCGGTCGCCGCCGCGACCCGCGCCCGCGTGCTTGCCGCCGCGACGGAGCTCGGCTACCGGCGCAATCGCGCCGCCGCCGCGCTGCGCTCCGGCTCGTCGGAGTTGGTCGGTCTGATCGTGCCGGACACCATCAACCCCTACTTCGCCGCGCTGAGCCGCAGCATCGAGAACGCGTTGACGCACGCGGGCAAGCTCACCGTTGCGGTCAACTCCGGATACGTGGCCCAGCGCCAGGCTGAGGCGGCCGAGCGGCTGCTGTCGGCGCAGGTGGACGGCCTGGTCGTCGTGTCCGCCGCAGGCGCCACCGACTTGGCCACCGGCCACAGCACTCCTACGGTCTACGTGCACCATCGCCCGGCCGGCTCACCGGCGGAACTCGTCGCGGCGGACAACACCGCCGCCGTCCAGCACGCCGTGGACCACCTGCGTTCCCATGGCCACGACCAGGTCGCCTTCCTGTCCGGCCCGGACGACGACGGCCCGGTCGGGCAACGCCTCGCCGCCTGGCGCTCGGCCGACGCCGGGAAGACGCTGCTGCGCAGCGACTTCTCACGAGCCGACGCGGCCGAACTGATCGCACACCACGCCACACGCGCAACCCTGCCGCGAGCACTCGTGACCGCGACCGACGAACAGGCCATCGGTGTGCTGGCCGCCGCCAGCCGGCACGGGGCAGCGATCCCGGACGACCTCGCGGTGATCAGCTGCGACGGGACCCCGGAGTCCGCCTACACCGCCCCCGCGTTGACCGTCACCGAGCAGTCGCTGCACCAGATGGCGCTGCGCGCCGCGAGCATCATCCTCGGCGACAGCGATGCGGACACCCCCGCAGGCGCGCGCCTGGTCCCTCGGCGCAGCTGCGGATGCCGGACCGGTTGACGACCTCGCTGACCGCAGTTGCTCGATGTCCGGCGCTGGTGCGGGAATTCTCGCACGTGACCGACGAGAGACCGCTCAGCGAGCGCGACCCGTTTCCCGGCTCGATCCCCGAACGCTTGCGAGCGCAGCGGACCTTCCTGATCGAGATATACGCCGGCGACACCACGCTCGACGACGCTGAATCCCGCCGGGGCAGGACGAGCGGGAGCGCGCCACCGCAGACCAGCTGTTCCCCCTACTGCCCGCGGACCAGGCGGCTTACTTCCGGGCCCTGTGGGACGAGTTCGAGCAGCGACGGACCCCTGAGGCGCGGCTCGCCAATGCGCAAGCGCTCGGCGACGCCTCGGCATCGCTGTGGCAGGCAACCGAGAAGATGCTCGACAAAGCCGAGTGCCAAATCCTGTACAGCTGCAACTCAGCGCGAGCTCCCACCGGTCTCACGGCGCGGAACCCACCCCGAGCGCCACGCGCAGCGCCGCCAACCACGACACCGCCTCGGCCACACCACCGTCCCAGCACGTCCGCACCGGCGCGCCCCGCTTGCGCAACTGCTCGACCAACCGCACCGCCTGCCGCGGCGGCACGCCGGGACCCGCGCGCTCGGCCGCGACGAACACCGACACCGCCGACAGATCCACCGCCGGCGGCGCGTCGAACGGCACACCCGGCGAGAACACCACCGCCGCCCGCACCAGCTGCGGCTGCTGCAGCACCACCGCGGCGACCGCGGTCGCCGCATCACCGCAGCCGACCAGCACCAGCCGCGCCGCATCCACCCCGCAGCGCACGCACGCGGCCGGCAGGAACGCGCCCAGCAACGCCCCGCAGGACACGAGATCACCGGCGACCACAGCGCCCGCGTCGTCACGGCGGAACCAGCCGAACCCACCGCCGCCGAGCCCCACGGGACCGCGCGGGCACAGCAGCGCCGCCCCCGGATCCAACCGCGCACCGCATCCGACCGGGGAGTGCTCGTCACCACCGGTGCCGTGCAGCAGCACCAGCGTCAGCGCCTCGCCGTGCCCCGCCGGCACGAACCGGTGCACCAGCTCACCGATCACGACCCACCGCTGCCGCCCGCGAGCAGCTCCTCGTCCGGCCCGGGCGAGCGCAACGCCGGCAGGTTCCGCTCGATCTCCGCCCGCGACGGCTCCAACCACGGCGGCAACCGCAACGCCCGCCCCAACGCCATCAACGGCTCGTCCGCGGTGAACCCCGGCGGATCCGTGGCGATCTCGAGCAACACCCCACCCGGCTCGCGGAAGTAGATCGAGTGGAAGTACTGCCTGTCCAGCACCGGCGTCACGTTCAACCCCTCGTCGACCAGCGTCTCCCGCCACGCCACCTGCTCCTCGTCCGAGGGGGTGCGCCAGGCGATGTGGTGCACCGTGCCCGCGGCCACCAGACCCTGCGGCGCCTCCGGACTGCACAGCACGTCCACCCGCGCACCCGGACCGCCGGCCCCCGCGCCGAACCGGAACCGCGCCCGCTGCTCGCGCTCCAGCCGGAAACCCAACGTCTCCGACAGCAACGCCGCGGTGTGCTCGTGACTCGCCTCGGTCACCGTCACCGCGTGCAACCCGCGGATCGCGTGCTCGACCGGGACCGGACCCTCCGGCCACGGCGGACGCTCGTCCCCGCCGGAGTGCGCGACGAGCTCGAGCGCCAACCCGTCCGGATCGCGCAGCCCCAGCACCTCCTCGTCCTCCCGCGCGTGCGGGGCGGAGGCCGCCGCACCGGCCTGCTGCAGGTGCCGCTGCCACCAGCCCAGCGACCCGCTCGGCACGGAGAACGCCACCGTCGTCGCCTGCCCCGTGCCCGGACGGCCCCGCGGAGCCTGCGGCCACGGGAAGAACGTGATCAACGTGCCCGGTGCGCCCTCCTCGGTGCCGAAGTACAGGTGATACGTCTCGGGCGCGTCGAAGTTCACCGTCGTCTTCACCAGCCGCAGCCCCAGCACGCTGTGGTAGAAATCCGCGTTGCGCTGGGGATCCGTGGCGATCGCGGTGACGTGGTGCAGCCCTGCGGGCACGCTCGGCATGATCCTCGCCTCCCGGAACCGGTCAGCCTCGGCTCGCTACGGCCAGGCTTGCCGCCAGGCCCACGACGCGAAACCCGTCCAGGGCACTTCCGGGAAAGCGCGCCGCAGCGCGGGCACGTCCACCTGGTAGCCCGTCTCGGCCAGGAAGGCGAACATCGCGCCCAGATCAGCGCTGTCGGCCCGCACCGCCTCCACCGGCACGTGGTCGTGGTGCACCGGGTGCCCGGAGGCCGCGGTGATCACCGCGGCCATCCGCCGCGGGGTGGGATCGTCCCCGGCCACCTCGATGCGCATGCCCACCGGCGGGTCCTGGCGGGTGAGCAGGTGCGCCACCAGCGCCCCCACGTCGTCGCGGGCGGTCTGCTGCAGCGGCAGGTCACCCGGCAGCGCCAGCGGCAGCCGCCCTTCACCGATGGCCGGATCGCCGAGCACGTTGTCGTAGAAGAACGTCGGTGCCACGACCGCGTGCCGCACCGACGTGTCCGCCAGCCGCCGCTCCACGGCGGCCTTGCTGTCGAAGTGCGGCACCCCGGTGTGGCGGTCGGCGCTGGCCACCGACGCCAGCACCAGGTACGGCAACCCGGCGCGTTCGGCGGCGGTGGCGATCGCCTCGCCCTGGGCGACCTCGGCCTGCGCGCCGGATTCGAACGGGGTGGTCACGGCGAACGCCGCGGAGGCGTTGGTGAACACGCGGGTGAGGCCGTCCGCGTCGAACAGGTCCGCCGCAGCGACCTCCACCCCCTCGCCGGCGAGCCGCTGCGCCGACGGGGAGGTGGTCTCGCGCACGACCGCCCGCACCGGGTGCCGCCCGGCGCGCAGCGCCCGCAGCACCGCACCGCCCTGCCCTCCGGTCGCGCCGAGCACGGTCGTGGTGGGCTCGTCCATGCTCCTCAGGGTGCGAGCGGGGCGCACGCGGCGCCCGGTGGCTCACCGCTTCTTCGGCGTCACCCAGATCGTGATGGTCACCTCGACCACGGCGGTGCCGGCGGTGTCGTAGATGCCGACGGGGACGTCGATCTCCTGGCCCTGCTCGCCGAACGCGGGCAGCGGGTCGAGCGCGGCCACGGCGCGCAGGCCCGTGGTGGCCTTGGCGACGTAGGAGGTGCGCATGCCCTTGGGGATCCACCGGTGCGTGGTGGGCACGGTGGCTTCGGCGAGCATGCCCATGGCCATCTCCGCGAGGTTGCAGGCCGCGATGGCGTGGAACGTGCCGATGTGGTTGTGCACGCCCCACCACTTCGGCGCGGTCACCACGGACCGGTCGGGGCGCATCTCGCGCACCTTCGGCAGCACGGTGCCGAAGTACGGCGCGCGCAGCGCCGTGGCCAGGGAGAACAGCATGCGTCCGCCCGGGCGGGCCGACAGCCGCTGCCACGTCTTCAGCGTCCCGGTGGGGTGGGAGGCGGGGTTCGTCCCGGGGTCGACATCAGCCATGCCCAGGATGCTACTCGGAAGTAACAAAACGGGGGAACCGGCCTCGGCGCGACCGGGGAGGGGGACTCGGTGCACACCGGCGGAGCGAGGGGAGCGCGTGGCCGCGGGGAAGCGGCAGGCGACGAGTCCGGACGGGGGAGCGAAGTGGTCCGCGCGGGGCTCGCGGACGGCCGACGAGAGGTTCGGCGACGAGGGGCCGCCGCGCACGTGCGGATCGGAACCTCATATTTCATGCATAACGTACATTATGCATGAAAAAGATCAGCGCGGGAGAGCGGTCGCGGGGCAGGCGAGACCGCACGTCCGCCGCGCGAGAGGTCGCGCACCCACCGTTCCGCGCGTTCGCCACCCGCACCCGGATGCACAACGGCCCGGCGGGGCAACCGATCGGCGGGCACGAACTCGGCGCAGCCGGGGTCGAGCGCCGACACGTCGTGCCCGCGCCAGGTCGCCGCACGGACCGGCTGCGGCGGAGCGACTGCTCGCCGGCAGCCGCTCAACCTCGAGCCCCCGCCCCTCGTTATTCGTCACAGTGACGAAAGTGCGGTGAACAAACCCGGGCGGAAACAGCAGGACCGGCGAGGGGTCTCGTAGCGACAACGAGTGAACGGGCCCGCGCAGCCACCGAGTCCGTCGAGCTCCTCCGCAGGGCCGCGGAGGCGGCGCAGGAGCGCCCGACCGCGAGGGCGCACGACCCGGTCACCGATGATCGGTCCGGCCATCGGTGATCAACAGCGACCGCGCGGCCGTTGCGACGCGCTCGGGATCGCGCGTGCGACCGCGTCGCGGCTGATCCGGACCGGCGCACGCGGCAGCAGGCGCCGGCAGCCGACCGGCCGGCACGAGACCGGTGGCGCGCCGCGCGTTCGCGACGTCGCAACGGGCGGCGCGAACCGCTCTCGCGAATGATCACCACGGGCACCTCGCAGTCCGATAATGCACATTATGTTAAGTACGAGTCGGCGGCCCCTCCTCCGGCGGCGCATCGTCGAACGGTGCCAGCCCTCAGCGGGCGGGTTACGCTGCCGGGCATGGCGCTGCAGCGGATGGACAACGTGCTCGTCGTCGTCGCCGACCTGGAGGCCGCCATCGCGTTCTTCACCGAGCTCGGCATGGAGCTCGAAGGCCGCACGACGATCGAAGGACGTTGGGCGGACCGCGTGATCGGCATCGACGACGCGCGTTCCGAGATCGCGATGCTGCGCACCCCCGATGGGCACGGCCGGGTGGAGCTGTCCGAGTTCCACCAGCCCGAGGCGATCCGGGCCGAGCCGGCGGATGCGCCGGTGAACGCCCTGGGGATCCGGCGGATCATGTTCGCCGTGGACGATCTCGACGAGGTCCTCCCCCGGCTTCGCGCCCACGGTGCCGAGCTCGTCGGCGAGGTGGCGCAGTTCGAGGACAGCTACCTGCTGTGCTTCGTGCGCGGCCCGGAGGGAATCATCGTCGGGCTGGCTCAGGAACTCGGGTGAACCAGCAGTCGGATCAGAGGGCGCCGAACGCCCCGCCCTCGGGATCGGGCTCCCTGCGGTGACCTCTCCCCTCGCCCAGCCTGGGAGGTCGTGCTCGGCCACGTGGTTTCGGTCGCTGACGTGGTGGCCGAATGACAGCTGCGGCTGTTGTTCCGTCCTCGTCATCGACGGATCCCTTCCCGATCCACCCCGGACGGCCCTGATCCACGTGGAACTGCCCGAGCCTTCCAGGAACCGCAGCGGCACCTCCTCCGCCGATGCCATGGCCCTGCTCGCCAGTTGGGCCGCCACCCACCTCGACGAGGCCACTACCGCTGCGGCAACCCAGAACCACGACCAGCGCAACACCGCCCGGTAGGCGATCGCGCCGCTCCGCCGAGCGGCGGACCGACCTCGACCGCGGACTGGCCGGCCCCCGGCACGGGTAGCACGGTGCGGCGCGAGCAGCCGGTGGGTCGATGTCCCCGATCGATATCGGTCGCGTGTGGACGGCTGTTCCGCGGCGGGTCCGGCGTGCCGCGGAGTGTTGCTCCCGGCGGTGACGCGCTAGCGTTTCGATATGGCGACGACGGTGGTGCTGGTGCACGGCAGTTTTCTGGGCCCGTGGTCGTGGCAGGACGTGGTGGCGGATCTCGACGCGCGGCAGGTTCCCAGCGTCACGGTGGACCTGCCGAGCGCGGCGGGCGGGCTGTTCCAGGCGCCGGGAGATCTCCACGACGACGTCGCGCACGTGCGGGCGGTGCTGGATCAGTTGTCCGGGCCGGTGGTGCTGTGCGGGCACTCGTACGGCGGTGTGGTGATCACGGAGGCGGCTGCGGGGCCGCATCCGGCGGTGCGGCACCTGGTGTACGTGGCCGCGGCGATGCCTGACGTGGGTGAGAGCATGGCGGACCTCTCGCCCACCCCTGCCCCGTCGGCGGCCGGTGAGGAGGTGCGGTGGCGCACCGACGGGTTGGTGGAGTTGACCGACGAGTCGGCGCGGAACGCGTTGCTGCACGACTGCTCGGCGCGTCGGGTGCGGGACGCGTGCGCGCTGCTGCGGCCGAGCAATCCGGAGGTGGGCACGCAGCGAGTGCGTGCGGCGGCGTGGCGGTCGGTGCCGACGACGGTGCTGCGGTGCGCGCAGGACCGGCTGCCCGAGCTGGTGTCGGCGCAGGTGCCGTGGCAGTCGGTGTCGACGGTGGTGCTGCCGACCGGGCACTGTCCGAACTGGAGCCGTCCGGACCTGGTGGCCGGTGCGGTGGCGGACGTGGTCACCGCCAGTGGTGACACCTCGGCCTGAGCCCGGCCGGGTCAGCCGACGCGGCTCTCCCACCGGTGCAGCGCGGCGGTGACCAGGGCCGCGTTGTCAGTGGCGACGTCGCCGTCCGGCAGGTGGAGGGTGTCTTCCAGGCCGATGCGGGCGTCCAGGCCGCGGCGGGCGGCGACGTCGAGGACGGTCCAGGCGCCGGGGCCTTCGCCGTGCAGCAGGATCGGCACGGTCACCGGGCGGAGTCGTTCGAGCAGGGAGGCGGCGGTGCGCTCGGCGCCGCGGGCGGTGGTGTCGGTGATTTCGGCGAGCACGCGCAGCACGTGGTGCCGCAGGGGTGAGCGCAGGAAGTGCTGGTCGCCGTCGGTGCCGGAGTGCACGCCCGCTTCGACGCCGATGCCGCGGTCGAGCAGGGCGCGGGCGATGTCGTCGGCGGCGGGATCGTGCCAGTTGACCGCGGCGTGGTCGGGCAGCACGGTCCACGAGCTGATGGTGCGGAGGCGGGCGCGGGGTTCGGGCATGGTCCACGAGCCGGTGGCGATGCCGACGCGGACGCCGGGGGTGGCGGCGCGCACGGCGCGGAGGGTGGCGGCCACGGCGGGAGCGGAGAGGTCGTCGGTGCCGTCGGGGCCTTTGGGGTGCAGGTGGATGTCGGTGGCGCCGGCCGCGACCGCGTCGGCGGCGGCCCGGGCGAGTTGTTCGGCCCGCACGGGCAGGTCGAAGTGTTCCTGCGCGGAGCGCGCACCGTTGAGGCAGACCTGCAACATGGTCCCCATTGTCACCGCTGTGGCCCTCGTGCGGTAGTCGAGGCGCTGCGCTGCGTTTTTGCCGGTGGTGATCGCGGTGTCGGCGGTGGGCGGTTGGCGCGGTTATCGTGGGGCGCTGTGAGTGGCGGGGTCTACGCCCGCGGCGGGCGGTTGTCGCAGCGGCAGCAGGACGCGATCGAGCGCGGGCTGGCGCGATTGGACACGTCGAGTCATCGGGGTCCGTGGACGCGGTGGTTGCTGGGGCGTCTGTGCGGCGGTCCGGTGCGGGCGGCGGAGGTGGCCGCCGAGGTGCACCGGCCGGTGTCGCGGGTGAAGTCGGACGTGTGGCGGTTGCGCGAGCTGGGGCTGGTGGAGTCGGCGCCGGAGGGGTTTCACCTGTCCGAGGTGGGGCGGGCTTTCTGGTCCGGTTCGGGTGCGTGACCAGCCGGACCTCTCCCCTCGCCCGCGGCGGGTGGCGCGGGCTGTCGGTGGGAAGGCGGTGAGCGGCGTGCAGCGATCGGGGTGGTGGCGCGGTGCCGCGGGGGTGGACTATCCGCCGGAGCCGTGGTTGCTGGGCGGGGCGCTGCGGATGTCGGTGTTCCGCGTGCCGGTGGCGGCGGTGCCCGGTGACGTGTTCGCGCACGTGCCGCCGGGGCACCGGTTGAGCACGTTCGGCGGGCGGGTGACGCTCGGGGTGGCGTTCGTGCACTACGCGCCCGGCGGGGTGCTGCAGTACGAGGAGCTGCTGCTGGCCGTGGCCGTGCGGCGGGGTGTGCGGGTGCACTGCTCGATTCCGCGAATCTGGGTGGACGACGAGCGCGCGCAGCACGGGGGCCGCGAGCTGTGGGGCATTCCCAAGCAGCTCGGTTCCTTCGAGCGCCGCGTGGAGGGTGCGGCGACGGAGGCGGTGCTGCGGGTCGGTGATCGTCCGGTGGTCCGGTTGCGGGCGCGTGACGGGCGGGCGGTGCTGCCGGGGCGGCGTCGGGTGCCGTTGTCGACGGCGCAGCTGTGGCAGGGCCGCAGCATCGTGGCGCACAACCTGCTGCTGGGGCGGGTGCGCGGGATGCGGGCCGCGTGGGAGTTCGACCCCTCGGGGCCGTTGGGGTTCCTGCACGGCGTGCGGCCGGTGGCCGCTGCGGTGGTGGCGGACGCGGCGGTGCTGTTCGGCGTGGCGGTCGACCGCTGCCGGCCGTGACCGGCCCGCCGCAGGCGCTGGGCCCGAGGCCGCGCAGCGGGCGGTGTGGCACACCTCTCGAACGCGCCGGATGTGATCCGCAGCGGGGTGCATTGGCTGGCTGCGCTGGCCGGATAGCATCCCGCTAGGTAATCGACCCGGCTAGCAGGAGATCAACGCTGATGACCCCCACGCCCGTTACCGTGACCGTCACCGGTGCCGCCGGTCAGATCGGCTACGCGCTGTTGTTCCGCATCGCCTCCGGCCAGCTCATCGGCCCGGACACGCCGGTGCGGTTGAAGCTGCTGGAGATCCCGCAGGCGGTCAAGGCCGCCGAGGGCACGGCCATGGAGCTGGACGACTGCGCGTTCCCGCTGCTGAGCGGCATCGACATCACCGATGACGCGCGGCAGGCTTTCGACGGCACCAACGTCGCGCTGCTGGTGGGTGCGCGGCCGCGCGGCAAGGGCATGGAGCGGGGTGACCTGCTCGAGGCCAACGGCGGCATCTTCGGCCCGCAGGGCGAGGCGCTCAACGCCGGTGCGGCCTCGGACGTGCGGGTGCTCGCGGTGGGCAACCCGGCGAACACGAACGCGCTCATCGCGCAGGCGCACGCGCCGGACATCCCGGCCGACCGGTTCACGGCGATGACGCGGTTGGACCACAACCGGGCGCTGACCCAGTTGGCGAAGAAGCTGGACGTGTCGGTGGCCGACATCCGCCGTCTGTTCATCTGGGGCAACCACTCGGCCACGCAGTACCCGGACGTGTTCCACGCGGAGGCCCGCGGCAAGCCGGTGGCCGAGCAGGTGGACCAGGCGTGGCTGTCCGAGGAGTTCATCCCCACGGTGTCCCAGCGCGGCGCGGCGATCATCGAGGCGCGCGGCGCGTCCTCGGCGGCGTCGGCGGCGAACGCGGCGATCGACCACGTGCACACGTGGGTCAACGGCACCGACGAGGGCGACTGGACCTCGGCGGCGGTCGTCTCGGACGGCTCCTACGGCGTGCCGGAGGGCTTGATCTCCTCGTTCCCGGTGCGGGCGCGCGACGGAAAGTTCGAGATCGTGCAGGGCCTGGAGGTCAACGAGTTCTCGCGCGAGCGGATCGACGCCACGGTCAACGAGCTCGTCGAGGAGCGCGACACGGTGCGCCGGCTGGGGCTGGTGTGACCGCGGTGCGACTGCGCAGGTGACCGCGGGGCGGTCGGTGTCCGGTGTGGACGCCGGCCGCCCCGTTGCGCAGCGGCGGGTGGTGGCGCTGCTGCCCGCGGGAACGTTGCCGGTGCATGTCGCGGCGGGTGCCGTCCGGTGCGCTCTCGTTGCGTCGTAGGGGTCGCGGGTGCTGGATTTTCCGGTTGCCCGGCCACTTTCCTGCTGTCCGAGCAGACGGGCGAGGTGCTTGAGGGCACCACATCCAACCTGAGCAGGGCCGAGCGCGAACTGGTCGTCGTGGCCACCTCCGGGGCCAACCACTGCACGTACTGCGTCGTCGCCCACGGCGCGATCCTGCGCGTCCGCGCCAAGGACGCCGAGATCGCCGACAGGGTCGCCACCAACCCCTACGGCGTGTCGCTGAACTCCCGCGAGCGCGCCATCGTCGACCTCGCCCTGCTCATCGCCACCCGCTCCGCGACCCTGACCGACGCCGACCTCGACACCGCCCGCACCGCCGGCCTCACCGACGACGAGATCTGGGACATCGGCGCGATCACCGCCCTGTTCGGCCTGTCCGACCGGATGGCCCATCTGACCGCGCTGCAACCCAA
The DNA here is from genome assembly GCF_054782015.1 of Salinifilum aidingensis. NCBI lineage: Bacteria > Bacillati > Actinomycetota > Actinomycetes > Pseudonocardiales > Pseudonocardiaceae > Salinifilum > Salinifilum aidingensis. Next base: position 92,999 of record NZ_BAAGTH010000009.1, read on the forward strand.
CCCCGAGTTCTTCCTCATGGGGCGGTTTCCCCGGTGACCGTCCCCCGGTGACCGTCGGGGCGCTCCACCGCCCACATCGGAGCCTGGTCGAGCCCGACGGGTTCGACGGCCGTCGCGCGGTGTTGTCGTGCGTGGCCCCCGTGCGCGCCGTGCGTGGACGCGCGCGTCGAACGGGTGTATGGTGGGTGTTGACGAGCCACGGGGAATCGATCGCCGAGCACGGTGGCGGCTGATCGAGGTGGCGGTTGCGCGACCTGTCGTGACAGTCGGGTGGAGCCGGTTCAGGTGCTCCTGGTCACGACGCTGCGGTCTGCGTGTGAACGCGCGGCGCTGATGCCGCGTCGGTGCTGCATCCGCGCGATGGCTGTCGCGGCGGGGCACGGGGTGCCCCGCGCGGTGCCGGTGCGCGTCGAGTGCGGCCGTGCGTGCAGACCTCTCCCCGGTGTGGCTCGTGTTCGGGCGGTGGGTCCGCCCGTTGGACACGAAGGAGGAGGGTTCCTCATGAGGATCACGCACCGTCGACGTGTCAGCCCGGGACTGCTGCGCGGTTGGATCATCACCGATGGTGAAGGTCAGCACACCGCGCACATCAGCGGGTCCCGCACGCAGGCGCTCGCCCGCGCCCGTCGTCAGCTGGACGACGTGGGCGGCGGTGAGCTCCTCGTGGACGAGGACGAGGACATGTGACACGCCGCGCAGGAAGCGCGGCCCGCGACGCCGGTGGTCTCGGTTCGCCGAGGCCGCCGGCGTCGTTGCTTCTCGGGGTTCGCGGCGGGACGCTCGTCCACTGTGGCAGGCTGCCGAGGCCTCGCAGCCCTGACCCGACGGAGGCCGGTGCTGGGCACCGTGGACGGTGATCAGTCCACTGTGCGCCGGTGGTGCGGCTGTGCTCGTGGTGATGAGGAGAGTGTTGATGAAGGGGAGAACCCTGCAGGAGACGGCGCACGAGCGGGCGGAGAACCTGCCCTCGGTGGCGCTCGAACACCCCTTCGGGCCGGACTGGGAGGTGTACAAGGTCGGTGGCAAGGTGTTCATGCTCATGACCGACGTCCCGCGGCACTCCCGCGTGCGGGACGGCAGGGTCGTGGCCGGCCAGCCGGTCGTGATCGTCAAGGCCGATCCGAGCGACGCCGCGGCTCTCCGGCAGGCGCATGCGGACATCACTCCCGGCTACCACTTGAACAAGCGGCACTGGATCACGTTGGGGCCCGGTGGTTCGCTCACCAAGAAGCGGGTCGAGGAGCTGGTGACCGATTCCTACCGGATCGTGCTCGAGGCGCTTCCCCGCACTCGCCGGCCCGTGCCGCCGGAGGCGGTCGGTTCCTGACCGCTCCCGCCCAGCCCAGCTGCCCGGTTCTCCCCCCAGCCCCTGCAGGATTGTCGCCTGCGCACAGGGGCGCATACGCTCGGCTGGTCACCATCCTCCGTCCACCCGGGAGTGGATGACCGTGACCGAACAGCACCACGGCCAGCACGAGCACGGACAGCACCGGCACGACCACCGCGGTGCCCGCGGCGGGTCCCGGGCGCTGCGCCTGTGGTCGCGGGTCAAACACGCGGTGGTGCCGCACAGCCACGGCAGCACCGAGAACGTCGACGAGGCGCTGCAGACCAGCCGCACCGGCATGCGGGCGCTGTGGGTCTCCTTCGCCGGGCTCGCGGCCACCGCACTGCTGCAGGCGGTGCTGCTGTCGATGACCGGTTCGGTGGCGCTGCTGAGCGACACGCTGCACAACCTCGCCGACGCGTTGACCGCCGTCCCGCTGGCGATCGCGTTCCTGCTCGGCCGGCGCGCGGCCACGCGGCGGTTCACCTACGGGCTCGGCCGCAGCGAGGACCTCGCCGGGCTGGTGGTCCTGCTGGTCATGGCCGCCTCGGCCGGGTTGGCCGCCTGGACGGCCCTCGACCGGCTCGTGCACCCGCAACCCCTGCCCCACCTCGGCTGGGTCGCCGCGGCCGGAGTGGTCGGCTTCGCCGGCAACGAGCTGGTGGCCCGCTACCGCATCGTCGTCGGGCGCCGGATCGGCTCGGCCGCGCTGGTCGCCGACGGGCTGCACGCCCGCACCGACGGGTTCACCTCGCTGGGCGTGCTGCTCTCCGCCGGCGGTGCCGCCCTGGGCTGGCAGTGGGCCGACCCGGTGGCCGGGCTGGTGATCACCGCGGCGATCGTGGCCGTGCTCGCCGGGGCGGCCAAGCAGGTCTTCGCCCGGATGCTCGACGCGGTCGACCCCGCCCTGGTCGAGCAGGCCCGTGCCGCGCTCCGCACCACCCCGGGGGTGCGCGGTGTGGGGGCGCTGCGCATGCGCTGGGTCGGGCACCAGCTGCACGCCGAAACCGACCTGGTCGTCGACGCGGAGCTGTCGGTGCTCGAGGCGCACGCCATCGCCGCCGACGCCGAACACCGCCTGCTGCACGCCGTCACCCGCCTGGCCCGGGCCACCGTGCACACCGACCCCGCCCCCACCGCCGGGCACGATCCGCACGCGGCGCTCGCCCACCACCGGCAGCGCCCGACCTGACAGCCGCACCGCCACCGGACTCGGGGCCCTGCGGGGTACTCGGCGTTGTTCGTCGACACGCGTTGTCGAGACCTGCGAGTTCGCGTGCGCTCAGTCGTCCTCGCGTTCGGTTTCGAACTCGACGATCTTGCCGCTGTTCGCATCGACGTCCACGTCGTATTCGAGATTGCCCTCGCGCAGTTCGAGCTCCCACTCGGGGCCGTAGCAGCGGTCGAGCTTGATCTCCGTGACCTCCGCTCCGGAAGCCCGGGTCTTCGCGAGCTGCTCCGCGTTTTTCCCGCTGATGGTGGGCTCGCCGGTGCTGCAGTGCTCGGGCCAGGGGTTGCCGCGGTGCGGCCGGCCTTCCTCGGCGTCGTCCCAGTCGTCACGGTCGTCGTCACGGTCAGCGCGGTGATCGGCCTGCGCAGCCGCCGGCTGGACCTGGTCCTGCGGGTCCGGCTCGTTGGCGCCGCCGACGGCGACGGCCGTGCCGCCCAGGCCGAGCAGGCCGCCCGTCACCGCGATCGCGCCGATCAGCTTCTTGCGCATGTGCTCCGCCCTTTCGTCGCGGTCGGCGGCCCTCGCCGCCGTTGATCACCACAGTCGCAACGCGGCAGCTAAGAGCGCACTACTCGCACACTAAGAAAATGCTAAAAAGCATCACTGCAGGTCACACGAGTGCGCCGAAGGCGGTGGCAGCTCGTGCCCCGCCGTGCGGTGCCCCGTCAGCGCTCACGCCGAGCACTACCCGCGGTTCGGCTCCGCGCCCCCGCCTCGCGCCGGGGCATCCGCCCACCGTTCAGCCGGCGGCCTCGCCGGAGGCGTTCGCGGCTGCGGCGTCGGTCTCCTCCGAGTCGTTCCGCCCGGCCGCGGCGGCTTGCCAGCGCCGCAGGTCGGCCTGGGCCTGGTCCAGCTGGGTCTCGGCGCGCTGCGCCCGGGTCAGCGTTTCCCGCCGGGCGGCTTCGACGGCGGCGACGCGCTGCTCGGCGGCCTCGCGTTCCTGCTGCACGAGGTGCTGGGCCTGCTGCCGCTCGCGGCCCAGCGCCTCGTCGTGCTCGCGGCGCAGCCGGCCCGTTTCGGCCTGGGCCTCGCGCAGCTGCTGGCGGGCGGTGTCGCGTTCGGCGCGCAGCTCGTCGCGTTGCTGTTCGACGGTGTCGCGGGCCTGTTCGGCCCGCACCGCGCGGTCGTGGGCGGTGTCGCGGTCGGCTGCTGCGGCGGCGATGTCGTCGCGGGCCTGCTGCTGGGCGGCCTCGGCGGTCTCGCGTGCCTCGGTGCGGGCCTGTTCGGCGGCGGCTTCCGCGTCGGCGGCGCGCTGGTCGGCCTCGCGGGCCGCGGCGTCGATGGCCACGTCGGCCTCGTTGCGGGCGGTTTCGACCTGCTCGGCCGCGTCGGCCTCGGCGCGGCTCGCGCGCTGCTCGGCGGCCTGCTGGTCGGCTTGGGCCTGTTCGGCCTGCTGCCGCGCGGTTTCGGCGTCGGCGCGCGCCGCGTCGCGGTCGGTCTCGGCCTGCTGCTGGGCCGTCTCGGCCTGCTCGGCGCGGTGCAGCGCGGTGGCCAGTTCCTGCTCGGCCCGGGCGATGCGGCCGGCCGCGTCGGCGTGGGCGGCGCGCACCTGGGCGTCGGCCGTGCTGGGGTCGGTGAGGCCGTCGAGGTGTTCCAGCGCACCGTGCAGGGTGCGGGAGAGCTGCTCGGAGAGGCTGCGGTACTGGCGCAGCAGTTCGGCGGTGTGCAGCCGGGTGGCCTCCCGGTCGGAGGTGGCGCCGTCCGCGCCGGCCTCGCCGCCGGTGGTCTCGCCCGCGCGGCGTTGCCGCTCCTTCCACGCGCGCCAGCGGGTGTGCTCGGGCAGGTCGCAGTACTCCGGGGGGCGTCCGGGCCCGGAGGCGGCGGCCACGGGACGGTCGCAGCCGGGGAACTTGCACACGCCCGCGGTGTCGACCTCGGCCTCGCTCACGGTGGCCGACGCTAGCAGGGTGATCGCCCCGGCAGGGGCGGTGGGCACGCCGGCTGGCAGGATCTCCGCGTGCGCTTCTACGCCGATTTGCACATCCACGCGAAGTACGCGCGGGCCTGCAGCAAGGACGGGACGCTGCCGAACCTGGCCTGGTGGGCGCGGCGCAAGGGAGTTGCGCTGCTCGGCACCGGCGACATCACCCATCCGGCCTGGTTCGCGCACGCGCAGGAGATGCTGACGCCGGCCGAGGAGCCGGGGCTGTACCGGCTGCGGGACGACGTCGACGCCGAGGTGCTGGCCACCCTGCCGGAGTCGTGCCGCGGGCCGGTGCGGTTCGCGCTGTCGGTGGAGATCTCCACGATCTACAAGGCCGGCGGGCACACCCGCAAGGTGCACCACCTGTGCTACCTGCCGGACTTCGCCGCGGCGGAGCGGTTCATCGCGCGGCTGTCGACGATCGGCAACCTCGCCTCGGACGGGCGGCCGATCCTCGGGCTGGATTCCCGCGACTTGCTGGAGATCACCCTCGAATCCGGCGACGGGGCGTACCTGGTGCCGGCGCACATCTGGACGCCGTGGTTCGCCGCGCTCGGCTCCAAGGCCGGGTTCGATTCGCTCGACGAGTGCTACCGGGACCTGGCCGGGCACGTCTTCGCCGTGGAGACGGGGTTGTCGTCGGATCCGGAGATGAACTGGCGCGTGTCCGGGTTGGACCGCTACACGCTGGTGAGCTATTCGGATGCGCACTCGCCGCCGATGGTGGCGCGCGAGGCGACCGCGTTCGACGTGGAGCTGGACTACTTCGCGGTGAAGTCCGCGCTGGAAACCGGCCGCGGCTACGCCGGCACGGTGGAGTTCTTCCCCGAGGAGGGCAAGTACCACCTCGACGGGCACCGCGGCTGCGGGCTGCGCTGCGCCCCGGAGGACACCGCCGCGCACGGCGGGGTGTGCCCCGACTGCGGCAAGGCGCTGACGGTCGGGGTGCTCAACCGGGTCGCGGCGGTGGCCGACCGGCCCGCCGGGGCGCGCCCGCAGGGCGCGGTGGACTACCGCAACCGCATCCCGCTACCGGAGATCATCGGCGAGCTGCGCGGCGTGGGGCCCAAGAGCAAGACGGTGTTCGCGGAAACCTCCCGGGTGACCGCCGCGTTCGGGCCGGAGCTGCACGTGCTCGACGAGGTGCCGGTCGAGCAGTTGGCCGGGCACGATCCCGCGTTGGGTGAGGCGATCCGTCGGCTGCGTGCCGGGCGGGTGCGCCGCGAGGCCGGCTTCGACGGGCAGTACGGGGTGATCCGCCTGTTCGACCCGGGCGAGGCGGCCGAGTGGGGCGGGTCCGCGTTAGCCCTGTTCGACGCGCCGACTCCCACCGTGCCGGCCCGGCGCGCTGCGGACGCGCCGGGCGGGGCCGCGGCGCCAGCCGGGGCGGGCGAGCACGCGGATGCGGCCACCGGCGGCAGGGAGGGTGCCGAGGAGACCCCCGGTCAGGCCGCGCCCGCCCGCCCGGGCGTCGCGGTCGGCGCTGAGCAGACCGGTGACGGCACGGAACCACCGGAGCCGGACGCGGTCGCGGCGACGGGACTGCTGGCCGGGTTGGACGGTGCGCAGGCCGCGGCCGCGGCCTGCGCCGGCGGGCCGCTGCTGATCGTGGCCGGACCGGGCACGGGCAAGACCCGCACGGTCACCCACCGGCTGGCGCACCTGGTCGCCGAGCGCGGCGCGGACCCGCGGACGTGCCTGGCGGTCACGTTCACCCGCCGCGCCGCGGCGGAGATGCGGCAGCGCTTGGAGGGGCTGCTCGGTGCTCCGGCCGCGGAGATGACGGTGACCACGTTCCACGGCCTGGCGCTGCGGATCCTGCGCGAGCACGCCGACGCGGCGGGGCTCACCGCCGGGTTCGGCATCGCCGACGCGGCCGTGCAGCACGACCTGCGGCTGGCGCTGGCCGGCGACCAGGGCGGGGCGCGGCGGCTGGCGGACGCGGCCGGCCGCGTCCGGCTGGGCGAGCCGGTCGAGGAGGACGTGGCCGCGCTGGTGCGGCGCTACCACCAAGCGCTGGCCGAGCGCGACCTGGTCGACTTCGACGGGCTGCTGGACGCGGCGGTGGCCGTGCTCGCCGAGCACCCGCAGGCCGCCGCGGCGTGGCGGGACCGGTTCGCGTGGATCACCGTCGACGAGTACCAGGACGTCGACGCGGTGCAGTACCGGCTGCTGCGGCAGCTGGCCCCGCCGGAGGGCAACGTGACCGCCATCGGCGACCCGGACCAGGCGATCTACGCCTTCCGCGGCGCCGACGTGGGCTACTTCCTGCGGTTCACCGCGGACTTCCCCACCGCGCGGGTGTGCCACCTGCAGCGCAACTACCGCAGCGGGGCGCACATCCTCACCGCAGCGCAGCGGGCGGTGGCGGCGTCGACGTTCGTGCCGGACCGGGTGCTGGCCGCGGCCGGGGACCGGCCGGCGCACCGGATCGTGCGGCACACCGCCGCCGACGAGCACGCCGAGGCGGCCTACATCGCCGGCACGGTCGAGCAGCTGCTCGGCGGGGCGTCGTTCCACGCGTTGGACTCGGGCCGGGCCAGCGGGCACGAGCGCGGCGGGTTCGGTTTCGGCGACGTCGCCGTGCTCTACCGCACCGAGGCGCAGGCGCACGCCCTGGCCGAGGCGTTGGACCGGCAGGGCCTGCCGGTGCAGCGCCGTTCGCACGAGCGGCTGGCCCAGCGCACCGGGGTGCGGCTGGTCACCGACGAACTCGCCCGCGCCGGCGGGGGCGCCGCGGACGACGTGGTCACCGGGATGCGGCGGGCGGCCGAGGTGGTGGCCGGGCGGGTGCCGGACGAGACGGCCGGGCAGGTGCACCACGCGGTGGATCTGCTGCTGCCGCTGGCCCGCCGCTGCCGCGACGTGACCGAGCTGGTCCGCGAGGTCGCGCTCGGCGCGGAGGTCGACGCGCTGGACCCGCGGGCCGAGGCGGTGTTCCTGCTGACGCTGCACGCGGCCAAGGGCCTGGAGTTCCCGGTGGTGTTCCTGGCCGGCTGCGAGGACGGGCTGCTGCCGCTGTCGTGGCCGCAGTCCCCGCCGGACGAGCAGGCGCTCGCCGAGGAGCGGCGGCTGGTGTTCGTGGGCATGACCCGCGCGCACGAGCGGTTGTACCTCACCGGTGCGGCGCGCCGCGGCGGTCGCGACCGGCGCCGCAGCCCGTTGCTGGACGGGTTGGGCGATGCGGTCGTCGATGAGCAGCCGGTGCGGCGCCAGCCGCGGCCGCGGCAGCTGAGCCTGCTGTGACTCCTCGACGGCCTGGGGGTGCCGCCGCGGCTGCCTGACCTGACCGCCCGGGTCGTCCGGGCGGGGCCGCGGGGGTGCCCCAACTCACCCCTCACCCGCCGGATCGCGGCGTGACCAGGGGTTTCGCCGGGGCGGATGGGCCGGGTCGGCGCGGGTGGTACGTTGTCGTTCGCCAGTCGAACTCACGCGCGACGTGAGTCAGGGAATCCGGTGCGAATCCGGAACTGACGCGCAGCGGTGTGGGCGACGGGCGGAACACGGAGCCGTGGAACGACCCCTGGCTCAGCCACTGGAGCACGCCCTCCGGGAAGGCGTTCCGCCCGGAAGACCCCGAGTCCGAAGACCTGCTGGCTCCCGGCCCGCGCGGCCGGGTCTTGTCATGCACCCGCGGGGCCCGCGTCACGGCCCCTTCGACACCGAGGAGCGTTCGTGCGCTTGCTGTCGGCACTGCACCGCCTCGCTCTGCCGTTGTCCCTGCTGTCCGCGCTCGCGCTGCTGGCCGGCTGCGGTACCGCAGCGGCGCCGCAGCAGCAACCGCCCGCCCCCGGCTACCCCCGCGCCGTGGACAACTGCGGCACGCGCACCGAACTGGACCGGCCGCCGCAGCGGGTCGTGTCGCTGAACCAGGGCACCACGGAGATCCTGCTGGCGCTCGGGCTGGGCGACCGCATCGTGGGCACGTCCATGTGGACCGACCCGCTGCCGCAGGAACTGGCCGCGGCGAACGCGTCGGTGCCGCGCCTGGCCGACGACATGCCGTCGTTCGAGTCGGTGCTGGCCGCCGAACCCGACTTCGTCACCGCCTCGTTCGTGTCCACCCTCGGCCCCGGCGGGGTCGCCAGGCGGGGACAGTTCGCCGAGCTCGGCGTGAACAGCTACCTCTCCCCCGCCGACTGCGCCAAGGACAACAGCGGCTCCGGCGACGGGCGGCGGCAGCACCCGCTGTCGATGCAGACCCTCTACCGCGAGGTCCGCGAGCTGGCGAAGCTGTTCGACGTGCCCCGGCGCGGCGAACGACTCGTCGCCGACCTGCAGGCACGCATGGACCGCGCCACCCGCGGCCTCGACGCCTCCGACACGTCGCTGATGTTCTGGTTCGCCAACTCCGAGTCGCCCTACCTGGCGGGCTGCTGCGGCGCGCCGGGCATCATCACCGACCAGGTCGGCGCGCGCAACGCCTTCGCCGACACGCACGCGGAGTGGCCGCAGATCAACTGGGAGACCGTGGCCGAGCGCAACCCGGACGTGCTCGTGCTCGGCGACCTCTCGCGCCGGTCGGAGACGGCCGAGACCGCGCGCGCCAAGATCGCCTTCCTCGAGTCGCACCCGGCCACGGCCCACATGGACGCGGTCGAGAACCACCGGTACGTGCGGCTGAGCGGGCAGGCGATGAACCCGTCGATCCGCACCGTGGCCGGAGTGGAGAAGGTCGCCGCCAAGCTGCGCGAGTTCGGGCGCGACCGGTGAGCGCGGCCGGGACGACCCGCGCGGCCCGGCGCGCGTGGCTGCCGCTGCTGTTGGTGGTGGGGCTGGCCGCGCTGGCGGGATCGGTGGCCGTGGCCATCACCATCGGCCCGGCCGAGATCCGCGTCGGCGACGTGTACGCCACCGTGGCCGCCCGCCTCGGGCTCGGCGAGTCCTCGCTGTCGCTGATCCGCGAGGGCATCGTGTGGAACCTGCGGCTGCCGCGCACGCTGCTGGCCGCGGTGTGCGGCGCGGGCCTGGCCACCTGCGGGGCGATCATGCAGTCGCTGCTGCGCAACCCGCTGGCCGACCCGTTCGTGCTGGGCGTGTCCTCCGGCGCGTCGACCGGGGCGGTGCTGGTGCTCGTGCTCGGCTTCGGCGGCGGGGCGGTGTCGATGTCGGCCGGCGCGTTCGCCGGCGCGATCGTCTCGTTCACCCTCGTGCTGGTGCTGGCGCACCTGCTCGGCGGCACCACCGACCGGGTGGTGCTGGCCGGGGTGGCGGCGATGCAGCTGTTCTCGGCGCTGACCTCGTTCATCGTGCTCACCTCGGCCGACGCGCAGACCACGCGCGGGGTGATGTTCTGGCTGCTGGGGTCGCTGGGCAACGCCGCCTGGACCGAGGTGGCCACGTGCACCGCGGCGCTGGCGGTGGCGCTGGTGCTCTGCGGCGGCCACGCCCGGTCGCTGGACGCGTTCGCCTTCGGCGAGGACGCCGCGGCCGCGCTCGGCGTGGCGGTGGCCCGCACGCGGCTGGTGCTGCTGTGCACCACGGCGCTGCTCACGGCGGTGGTCGTCAGCGCCGTCGGCGCGATCGGGTTCGTCGGCCTGGTGCTGCCGCACGCCGCGCGCGCCGTGGCGGGGGCGAACCACGCGCGGCTGCTGCCGGTGACGGCGCTGGCCGGGGCGGTGTTCCTGGTGTGGGTGGACACCCTCGGCCGCACGCTGCTCGACCCGCAGGAGATCCCCGTGGGCGTGATGACCGCGCTGATCGGCGTGCCCGCGTTCGTGCTCATCCTCTACCGCGCCCGGGAGACGCGATGACCGGTGACGGACTGGCCGCGGACCGCGTGACCCGCACGCTCGGCGGCGCGCTCGTCCTCGACGGGGTGAGCCTCACCCCGCAGGAGGGTTCCACCGTCGGCGTGCTCGGACCGAACGGGTCCGGCAAGTCGACGCTGCTGCGGCTGCTGGCCGGGGTGCTCTCCCCGACCGCGGGAGTGGTCACGCTGGACGGCCGCGCGCTCGCGGACCTCGGCCGCCGCGCCGTGGCCCGGCGAGTGGCGGTGGTCGAGCAGCACAGCGACACGCAGGTGCCGCTGTCCGTGGTCGAGGTGGTGCGGCTGGGCCGCATCCCGCACCGCCGGCCGTGGCAGCCCGCCTCGGCCGCCGACGAGGCCGCGGTGCAGGACGCGCTGGAGCGCACCGGCTTGGCCGGCAAGGCCGACCGGCGGTGGCAGACGCTGTCCGGCGGGGAGCGCCAACGGGTGCAGATCGCCCGCGCGCTGGCGCAGCAGCCGCGGGAGCTGCTGCTGGACGAGCCGACGAACCACCTGGACATCCAGCACCAGTTCGACCTGCTGAACCTGTTCGTCGACCTGCCGACGACGACCGTGGTGGCGCTGCACGACCTCAACGTCGCCGCGATGTACTGCGACCACGTCGTCGTGCTCGACCAGGGCCGCGTCGTCACCGCCGGGGAGCCGCACGCGGTGCTCACCGCCGAGCGCATCGCCGAGGTGTGGGGCGTGACCGCGGTGGTCACGCACGAACCCGAGGGATACCCGCACGTGCGGTTCGTGCCCGCGCGCCGCGACGCGCGGGCCGCCGCGCCCTCCGGGTAGGCCCTGTACTCCTGAAGCTGTCCTGAGGGGCAGAGTAGGGTCGGGTTATTCGTCGGTGAGGAGCGCGCGTCGAGGGCGTGGGTGCGAGGGGATCAGTGTCCTCCCGGTCGGCCCGCTCGGTGGTCATCGAGTCTTGGCTGAGGTCTGGTCTCGGTGCAGGGTGCGGTAGACGGTGGTCCGGGAGATGGTGAAGACCTCGGCGAGGTCGGCGATGGTGTACTCGCCGGTGCCGTACATGCGCACGAGCTCGCGCTGTTGCTTGGCCGAGAGCTTGGGTTGCTTGCCGCGCAGCTTGCCCTTGGCCTTGGCCACGGCCATGCCTTCCTTCGTCCTGGCCCGCAGGATGTCGACTTCGAATTCGGCGAAGGTGGCCAGGATGTTGAAGAACATTTTGCCCATCGGATCGGCCGGGTCGTAGACCTGCCCACCGAGCGACAGCGCGACGCCGCGCTCGGCAAGCGTGCGCCAATGGCGCGAGCATCCGGCACCGAGCGGGCCAGCCGGTCGAGTTTCGGCACCACGAGGGTGTCGCCAGTTCGGACGGCGGCCAGGGCCTGGTCCAAGCCGGAGCGTGCCCGTTTGGTGCCGGTCAACCCGTGGTCGAGATACATCCGCTCGGTGTCCACGCCGAGCTCGGCCAGGCGCTGTTGTTGGGCGGTGAGGTCTTGTTCGTCGGTGGAGCAGCGGGCGTAGCCGATGATCGTGGCGCTCATGGCGCGCGACCGTACGTTTAGCCCCCGACGATCGGAATTTCACCGTACGGGATATCTGCAACGTCGCAGGTCCAGGCCATGGCCTGCCGGCCACTGCGTCGGCGGGTGTACGCAAGGGGTTCGCCTTACGGACGTCGCGCGTCCACTGCTGCACGAAGATCCGCGAGTGAGGGTCAGTTGATGGGCTGCAGTGGAAGTTGTAGGAGATCGACGTCGGTGACGCGTCCGTGTTTGTTCCCCACTCGCTGGAGCCGCCCTGCCGGTTGAAAGCCTGCTCTGAGGTGCAGTGCTCGTGACGGGCGGCCTTCGTGGTCGCCATCGGCCACGAGGGCTATGACCTCCTGGATACCGCAGCCCTGTGCGTCATCGAGAAGGCGCGCGAGGAGTTGGCGGCCGAGACCTGCACCGGCGGCGTGCGGGGCGAGGTAGATCGAGTTCTCGGCGGTGTGGGCGAAGGCGGGCTTGGCCAGCCAGGGCGTGAGCAGCGCGTAGCCCACGACGGTCCGGCCATCGACGGCGACCAGGGTCGGGTAGCCCGACGCGGTCAGGTGCTCCAGGCGCTGCTCCCAGTCCTGCGCGGTCGGCGGGTTGTCGACATCGACTGCGAGCACGGAATGGCGGACGTAGTGTCTGTAGATCGACTCGATGTTCGCTGCGTCGGTCACGTGTGCCGATCTGATGTCCACTCTCGCTTCCGCGGTCCCTTGCGGGCTATGCGCTCACCGACGAGCGCCGGGTGTTCGTACCTCCAGCTCGCCAAACTGGCACGTTAGCGTTAGCCGGAGCCCTGTGTCGCAGTGGGATCGGTTGCTGGCCTCGGGTGCGTCTCGGTGGCCAAGCTATGAAGAATGGTCAGCGCGTCCTGTGCGCGGTCGAGTGGGACGAGCAGGTGATCGTGGTGATAGCCCGCGATGACGTTGCAGCTGACCCCGGCGTCGGCCAGCGCAGTGCTGACTGCTGCTGTCAAACCGACAGCGTGTAGCGCTGAGTGCACCCGGAGCGTGATCCACCCCGCGACGAAGTCGTACGCCAGCTCGGCACGCTCCGCTTCCTCTCGGGTGGTTACCAGCGACAGCCCCTCTTGCTCAGCGACGGTGGCCAGGACCTTGATGTCGTCGATGGCTGCAGGGTCCTGGACGGTGCTGAAGACATAGCTTCCGGGACGAAGCTCAGCTTCCATGCTGGTCAGCAGCACTCTCAGGTCAACCTCTGCGCTCATAGTTGTAGTTTGCCGTATCGGAACACCGATCGTCCGTAAGAGGATCCGCTTGCGTACGCACGGCAAGGGTTCCTCAGTGAAAGGGCGTGTCGTAAGGGGTGTAGGGCGGCGATGAGTAGTTCCCTGCAAGGCGTTCGAGTCCGCGTCGGATGACTGCTTGCCAGCTTGGCTGGTGTGCGGACACGGCACGGTGCAGGTGGGGGTGGTTGTTGTTGACCATTGATGCTGGCCACTGCTGGCTCGCCGTTTCCGCGTGGCGTTGCGCTAGGACGCACCCGAGCACGAAATCGCTCATTGCATACGAGGTGCTCAGCAACTCCTCGTCGGGCACGCCGCGCTCGGACAGCAGCGCGCACAATCGGTCGGACAGGGCGAGGTAGCCAGGTCCGAGCGGGGGACGTCGCATCACGTGGGTGGTTGCCCAGGGGCATCGGAGCAGATGGGATCGCCAGGCCAGCAACAGCCCGACGAGATCTCCACTGGTGACCCCCTCCGCGACCTCCTGGTCGGAGACGAGTGCGGCATCCAGCGCCAGATCCAGGATGTCGTCGCGGTTGCGGACATGGCGATACAGGCTCGAGGGCACAACCCCCAGCCGTTGCGCGAGCGTGCGCACGCTCAAATGGTCTTCGCCTTCGGAATTCAAGACCACCAGCGCGGCCTCCGCGATCGTCTGCGGGGACAGCGCGCGGTTGCGCTGCGGCATCTGCCGCTGCTGCAGCCAGTACGACATCACTACCTCACCTGCTAGCCTACTAAGTGAACAGTAATCACTTTAGGAGGTTGGGTGGACATCCGGGTTCTGCTGCCCGTCACTCAGGCAGGCGTGAGGATCAGACCGTTAACTCACAGCGACGCCGCCGCGTATGCCGCTGGTACGCGGGACACAGACGTGCGTCGGTTCGCCCATCTTCCCGAACCGCACTACACCCCGGACCTGGTCAGCGAGCAGATCGACTCGATCATCACGCCCGGGCTCATCGCGGGCAACCTGGCTGTACTGGCCATCGCCGACAGCACCTCGGACGAGTTCCTCGGCAGCGTCGTGCTCTTCGACATCACCGACGACCGCGCCGAGATCGGGTTCTGGCTCGCCGCAGCGGCACGTGGCCGCGGAGTTGCGCACCAGGCTGTGGAGGGCGCGGGCGAACTCGGAACCCGCATGGGACTTCGCGAGCTGCATGCCCGCACCGTCAACGACAACACGACCTCTGTGCGCACGCTGACCAGTGCAGGCTTCACTCCTCACGGGAACGCGGAAATGGGAACCGCACCTTCAGGCGAGCAAGCCCTCCTGCAGCGCTACACCCGCAACCTCTGAGCACACCGACCAGCCAGACTGGCTGATCGTCCCTGCCGTCGGCCATGTCGCTCGACGATCCCTCAGCGGGACGGGAGCGGAAGGTCGAGGCGTGTGGTCATGTCCAGGTGGAAGCGCCCGTAGGGGTTGATGTTGGACCAGAACAGCGGGCTCAGCGCCCGGCGTTCGTGAGGGCCGAGGAGCTCGTTCCAGCCGGGGCTGTCGAGGACGTTTTGCAGCAGCAGGGTGTTGACGTGCACCAGCGCTGATTGCAGCAGGTGCAGCGCGAGCATGGAGACTTCAGCGGACTCGCGGTCGGGTCCGGTGAGCTCACTGTTTTGCCGTAGAAGATCACGCCGTTGCCGGAGTTCCAGTTCTCCACGACCTGCAGCCCGCCGTGGATCTCACGGCGCAGAGTCTCGTCGGCAGGTAGTCGCAGGCGAAGATGGTGCGCACCGCGCGGCTGAGTTCCTCCAGGGCTTGGTAGGTGGGGTGTTTGGGTCCGCCGCGGGTGAACCGGCGCAGGATCGACTCCGACTCGGCAGTGCCCAACCGTAGCGCGGTGGCGTATTTGACCATTTGGTCGTACTGCTGGGCGATGAGATCCCACTTGATCGGTCGCGTGGTCACGGGCCCGAGGATGTCCAGGTGCCGGTGTCGTCGGGCCGGTACAGCCGGACTTGGCCGATATTTTCAACCGGGGCAGCAGGCGGAAGCCGAGCAGTTCGGTGAAGGCGAAGCCGACCACCGACGCGCCGTGGGTGTCGACGTAGTTGGCGTCGATCTCGGCGGTGGTGCAGTGCCGTAACAAGCCTTCGATCATCGCCGCGACCTCCGAGGAGGAGCAGGACTTGAGTTGGGAGTAGATGCAGGTGTGCTGGCGTTCGACGTGCCAGTAGATCATCACGCCGGGTCCGCCGTAGCGCTGGTGCCACTCGGTCATCAGGTTCGACTCCCACGAGCCGAACTTCTTCGAATCACTGGCGCAGGCGATCCCTTCGCCCCACCACTGGGGATCACGAGCGTCGAAGGTGGCGTTGACCAGCTTCGTCAGGGCCGCGCGCAGGTTGTCGCGGGTGAGGAAGTGCCGCCGCACGTGCAGGAACCCGTCGAGCGCGTCGCGCACCGACGGGCCGGTGACGTGGTGGTCCGCATCGGCGGCAGGGTCGTAGTGCGGGCCGACGAGCCGGGTCCGCCAGGGTCCGTCGAGCCAGTCCTGCACCGCCGGCGGGGTCTCGACGTCCCGGAGTGGGAGCCAGCCGGCGTCGATCACCGACAGCGGCGCCTCGGTGAACTGGGCAGGGGTCGGCGGGACCGATCCGTCGTCGACTTCCCCGACGGTGGCCGCGACCGCGACGCAGCCGTCGCCGAGCTCGGCGCGGGGGTGCCCGCCGGAACTGCGGTGCGTGCCGCCGCCGGGGCGAGTCCGCGGTGGCAGCCCCTCGCGACGCTGAGCTGGCGAATCCCGCCGCCCCGCCCATCCGTCCGGGTGAGCTGGCTGGCCGACTCCAGTGTGGAGTGCCACCGTAACTCCGCCGGTGCGGGCGCGGCGGTGCGCCGACCGGCGACATGTCAGTGCACATCACACGAGTTGGAGAACGACGTGCGCACACTACTGCGATCCGCCGGCATCCTCGCCCTGTCCGGAGTGCTGATCAGCCTCGCGGCCCTGGCCTTCCGCAAACAGCCCCGAAAGTCTTGACGGTCCGCCCCTGCGAAGGTGACGGCTCTCCCGCTGAAAGCCCCGGACGGACCCCACCGTCCGGGGTGGCGAGCACACCGGAAGACCGCGTCGTCCCCCACCCCGGACGCGGCACCGAGCGGGGCGGCGCTGCCGGCACCGCAGGGCCTCACCCGCCGCGCGCCGCAGCAGCGCCGGCGTCGGTGACGGTGCTGGCGGTGCCGGCGGTGCCGTCGACGAGGCGGCGGGTCGCGCCGAAAACACCGATGACGGCGGGGATGCCGTACTCGCGGGCCACGGTCGGCCCGTGCGCGTTGGGCCCGCCGCTTTCGGTGACCACCCCGCCGGCGGTCAGGAACAGATGCGTCCACCCCGGGTCGGTGGTCGCGGCGACGAGGACGTCGCCCGGATCGAGCCGCGCCGTGCTCGGGTCGGACAGCACCCGAGCGGTGCCGGTGACGCGTCCCGGCGCGCCGGAGGTGCCCCGCAACGCGCCGTCGCCGCCGTCCTCGGGGGCGAGCAGCTCCGGTTCGGTGCCGTCGGACAGCAGCAGTTCGGGCACGCGGGGCCGACGCTGTTCCCGCGCGTGCTCGGCGCGGCGCTGCGCGACCAGCGCGCGGTGGTCGACGCCGCCGTCGACGGCGGCGCGGACTTCGAGCACCTCGAGGAACAGCACGTCCTCGGCGGTGTCGAGCCGCCCGGCGGCGGCGAGTTCGGCGCCGACGGCCAGCAGCTGCTCGCGGACCTCGCCGATGAGGTGGGACCAGGCGGACTTCGGCAGCTCCCGCAGCCCGGACAGGGCGCGGGCGCGGCGCATGCAGAACCCGGCCAGCCGGGCCCGCAGCGGCCGCTCGCCCCGGGCGCGCTCCACCAGGTCGTCCAGGGTGGCCTCGGCCTCGGCCGCCGCGGTGGCGTAGCGGCGGTCGGGCGCCTCGGACGGATCGGTCACGCGCAGGTAGTTGGCCAGCGCGGTGAACACGGGCGTGGGGTCCTCGCGCCAGCGGGGCGTGCCCACGTCCACTTCGGCCGCGGCGCGGTGCCCGTAGCGGGCCAGGAACGCCGCCAGCCCGAGGTCGGGCAGCCGGCCCCGCTGGTAGTCGGCGGCCAGCTGCTGCGGCGGGGTGTTCGTCAGCAGTTCGCGGTGCGCGGCGGCGTCGCGGGCCAGCCGCCACAGGGCCAGGTCCATGTCCGTGGTCGGGTTGTGCGGCATGCCCCGCAGCACCGCGTCGACCTCGCCGTCGGCGGCGATGCCGGACAGCAGCCCGTGCGGGGCCTTGCCCGCGGCGAGCCCGGCGTACAGCGGCCACAGCATGCGCTCGAACACCCGCGTGGTGAACAGGCGCTGGTGGGCGGTGTCGACGAACTGCAGTCGCTCGTGCGCGCTCGCCCCGTCGCCGGGCCCGCGCACGCGCATCACCACCTCGGCCGCGGCGAACGCGCGGGCGCGGGCCGCGGCAGGGCGGGCCAGGGCGCGGGCCGTGCCGCTGATCAGGGACGGTCCGAGTCGCCGCAGGAACGGGGCCACGCCGCGCAGCCGCACCGGCAGCCGCCGCGTCGGGGCGAACCGCGGGTCCTCGAGCACGGCGGCCAGCCCCGCCGCGGCGGTGGAGCCCTGCTGGGTGCGCATTCCCCCGACCAGGCCGGCGCGTCCCGCGCGGGCGCGCGCGAACGCGGTCATGTCGACGAACAGGCGCCCGCCGATCACCGGCATGCTCTCGCCGACGCGGTCGGCCTCGGCCAGGCCGAACGCGTCGTAGGCGACGGCGGCGGCCTGCGTCATCAGCGCCCGCCCATCGGGGTGAACGGGCAGCGCATGCCCTGCACGTGGCTGGCGTTGAGGTGCACCCGCGGTCCGGGGCGACTCGTCCCCGGCGGCAACGGGTACAGGGTGGTGACCGGGCGGGCCTGCAGCAGCCACAGCGCGCCGTCGCCGTCGATCGTCCACTCCACGTCCTGCGGTGCGGCCCACTGCCGCGCCAGTCGGCGTCCCACCCGCCGCAGCTGCGGCGGGCGAGGCAGCCGTGCGGGGCGGGCGCGGAGGTGTCGGCGTGGGCGAGCACGTAGTGGTCGCCGGTGACGGTGCCGTCGACGACGCGGCTGCCGGGCCCGGGCGCGGCGTCGACGGTCATCTCGCCGCGGCTGCCGGTCAGCGGGTTGGCGGTGAACAGCACCCCGGACACGGCCGCCGGGATCATGCGCTGCACCACCACGGCCATGCGCGGCACCGGCAGGTCGTGGTGGGCGCGGTAGGTGGTGGCGCGGTCGGTGCGCAGCGACTCCCAGCACTGCTGCACCGCGGTGTGCAGCTGCCCCGCCCCGGTGACGTCGCAGACGGTGGTGTGCTGGCCGGCGACGCTGGCCTGCGGCAGGTCTTCGGTGGTGGCGCTGGAGCGCACGGCCACGGGCCCGCCGCCGAGGCGGTCGTAGGCGGCGGCGATCTGCTCGCGCAGGTCCTCGTCGAGGCCGGTGGCCTCGGTGGTGATGCAGAACCCGTCGGGCACGCGTTCCCCGGCGGCGCGCAGCCGGGCCAGCCCGGCGGCCTTGCCGCCGACGAGCGGCTGCGCGGCGGGGTCGACGACGAGCACGGGCGGTCCTCTCCCCGGCAGCGCTGCGCGGTGCTGTCCTCTGTGACCACCGCTGCGCGGAAGAGCGGTGGTGTTTCCGAACCGGACACTGCTCCCGCCGCGGGCAGCCGTCAACCACCGGCTGCGGCGAGTGCTCGCCGCCGCACTGCCGCGGCGGCTAGGGTCGGCGGCGATCATCCGCGGTCCGAACTCCGGCGCAGGAGGCGCAGCCATGGCCCAGTACGGCGACTTCCAGCACGAGATCTACCTCGGCGGTCTGTCCGGTCAGATGCCGACCTACCCTGTGGACGTGCCCTCCCTGGAGCGCAAGGCCGCCGAAGTCCTGCCGTGGTGGGTGCACTCCTACGTCGCCGGCGGGGCGGGCGACGAGAACACCCAGCAGCGCAACACCACCGAGTTCCACCGGTGGGGCCTGGTGCCGCGCATGCTCAACGGCGCCTACGAACGCGACCTGTCGGTGACGCTGTTCGGCCACACCTGGCCGCACCCGCTGTTCCTCGCCCCGATCGGCGTGCTCGGACTGTGCTCGCAGGACTTCCACGGCGACCTGGCCACCGCACGCGCCTGCGCCCGCACCGGCGTGCCGTTGAGCACCTCCACCCTCACCCAGGACCCGCTGGAGGACGTGGCCGCGGCCCTCGACGGCACGCCGGGGATGTTCCAGCTGTACCCGCCGAAGGACGAGGAGCTGATGCTCAGCCTCGTCCACCGCGCCGAACGCGCCGGCTACCAGGCGCTGGTGGTCACTGTGGACACGTGGGTGCCCGGGTGGCGCCCGCGGGACCTCAACCGGGCGAACTTCCCCCAGCTGCGCGGCTACTGCCTGAGCAACTACACCAGCGATCCCGCGTTCGCCCGCCTGTGCGGCGACGTCGAGGATCCGCGCGCGGTGGTGCAGGCGTGGGCGTCGGTGTTCGGCAAGTCCCTCGGCTGGGCCGATGTGGACCTGCTGCGCCGCAGCACGAACCTGCCCATCGTGCTCAAGGGGCTGCAGCACCCCGAGGACGTGCGCCGCGCCCGCGACCACGGGGTGGACGGCATCTACTGCTCCAACCACGGCGGGCGGCAGGCCAACGGCGGCGTTCCCGCGCTGCAGCTGCTGCCGGACGTCGTCGACGCCGCCGGAGACCTGCCCGTGCTGTTCGACTCGGGCGTGCGCAGCGGCACCGACGCGGTCAAGGCGCTGGCCCTGGGCGCCTCCGCGGTCGGCCTCGGCCGCCCCTACGCCTACGCCCTCGCCGTCGGCGGGGCCGACGCGGTGGCGCACCTGCTGCGGTCGGTGCTGGCCGAGGCGGACCTGCTGCTGGCCATCGACGGCTACCCCGACCTGCAGGCGCTGCGGCAGGCCGGACTGCGCCGCGTCGACTGACCCGTCGCGGCGCGGCCCCGCCCCGAAAACCGGGTCAACCGTGCTCGTCCAGGTGGGCGAGCACGAACCGGGCGCGGTCGTCGACGGGGGCCTGCGGCAGCCTCCGCACCGTGTAGCCGTGCTCGGTGTAAGCCGCGTGCAGGGCGTGTTCGGTCGCCGCGGCTTCCTCGGCCGACTGGGTGCGCTGCGCGTCGCGCGCGTAGATCTGCGGCCAGAACGGTGCGAGGAACACCTCCCGGTGGTAGCGCAGCTGTGCGGCCGCGGCGGTGATGTGGGCGGGCACGGCGCTCCCGCGCAGCCGCAGGAACCCGGCGATGTCGACCACGCCGCGGTCGAAGAACACCCGCCCGGCCTGCTGCTCGGCCAGCCGGTAGGAGCGCAGTTCCCAGCACAGCATGTGCTCGGCGAACAGCACCGCATCCCGCCACGGCAGCGCGGGACCGCCCAGGTCCTGCTGTTCGGCGATGACCGCGCGGCCGGCTTCGTGCGAGCGGGCGTGGCCCCAGGTCTGCAGCCGTTCGACCAGGCTGGTCTTGCCGCTTCCCGGCCCGCCGGTGATGACGACGAAACGCTCGGACATGCTCCTCCTCTCCTCGCTGGGTCCTCGCCGAGCCCGTGACGGGCCGGCGGCGCCGCGCCACGGGCTCGGTGGTCACAGCGGGTCGTGCGTGGGCTGCTCCGCGCCGCGGCGGGACCGCCACCGGTTGCGGGCGCGGCAGGTGACCACGACGGGATAGGCGGCGGCCAGCCCGCCGGCCAGGGACGCCGAGATCACCAGCGGCAGCACGAGGCCGTGGTGGAACACCAGCGCGCCGCCGAGGGCAGCGCCGCCGAAGATCGACAGCACCACGCCGACGCGGCGGCCCAGCCGCGGATTGCGCTTGCCGGCCAGGAACGAGTCGGCGGCCAGGTCCGCCAGGGTGAGCGTGATCAGCGTCGTGGTCATGTCCGCCACGCCGAGCTTGCGCACCGTGGCGTTGCGAAAGCCCATCGCCAGCGCCAGCAGCGCCACCAGCCCCGCCGCCGTGGACGGGGAGAGGTGCGGGGAGGAGGCGCTGCTCACGGCGGCGACCGCGGCCGCGCCGGTCAGCGCGGCCGCTTCCACGACGAGCGCGGTGCTCACCCATCGGAAGCGCTCGTGCCCCAGCGCGGTGTGCAACCTCCCGCCGCCGGCCGCGCCGAGCAGGAAACCGGTCAGGGCGAGTGCGCCGAAGCAGAGGGAGAAGCCGGGCACCTGGGCGGTCGACAGCCCCAGCACCACCACGTTCCCGGTCATCTTCCCCAGGAACAGCCGACCGAGCCCGAGGTAGCTGACCGCGTCGATGATACCGCTGATCACCGTCAGCCCCATCAACGCGGGGGGCAGTCCCTGCCGGCCGGCGGATTCCCGCTCGGCCCGCACCTCCGGGGGAGGTGCGGACTTCCGCCGCGTGCCGCCATCTTCCGTTCGCGTCGACGCAGTGCGCACCGTGCCCAACATCCTTCGCAGGAACAACGCGGGGACCGTGCTCGACGCCATTGGGGAGCACCGGGAACGCGCGGACGGGTCCGCGTCCGCGGTTCGCCCTTCGTGATCGAGACAGTCGCAGACTACGGCCGCGCTGCACGGCGATCAACGCAACTGCGGCAGCACCACCCGACGGAACGAAGAATCGAAACCGCAGGGAACGGCGGTGCGATCAACGCGGGAACACCGCGTGGCCACGCCGCGGGCGCGGCGGTGGCCGAAAGCGCGGTCCGCTCCGCGGCACCCCCGCGCATTTCACCCGATCCGGGAACGGCGAGTGAGATCGGTGAGGTGTGCCCCGTCCACCGGGCGGGTATTCCGCAGGTGATGCGGTGCCGCCGCGGTGCACCCCCGCGGCGGCGTCCGTACGGTGAGGGATTGCCGGGTGGCCGTGGAGGAACTGCCATGTTGTCACGGCACGAACGTCAGTGTCTCGAACAGATCGAGCAACAGCTCACCGGCGAGGATCCGGAGTTCGCGCGGCGCATGCAGCGACGCCGGTGGTGGTGGCCGTGGCAACGCCCGTCGGCCCCCACCGCGTGGGCGATCGTGTCGCTGGCAGCGGCGGTGCTGTGCGTGCTGCTGGGCGAGGCCTCGGGGTTCGTGACGGCGGCCATGCTCGGTGCTGTGTTGTTGATGGTGCGGCACTGGCGCCTCGGCGGCGGTGCCGCCGAGTAGGAAGGGGTCGGCATGGCTGTGTGCGAGGTTTGCGGAAACGACTACTGGCTGAGCTTCGAGGTGCGCACCGCCGGCGGGTTCGAGCACACCTTCGACTCGTTCGAGTGCGCGGCGCACCAGCTGGCACCGCGGTGCGAGCACTGCGCCTGCCGCGTGCTGGGGCACGGCGTGGAGGTGGACGGGCACTTCTTCTGCTGCGCGCACTGCGCCCGGAACTCCGGGCTGGATCAGGGCACCCAGACCCGCGACGCGGTCGGGGCCCACCCGGGGTGAGCCGGTGCGCCGACCCGCCCCTGCTTGCCCCGGTGCGGCGTGTATGCTAACGGGAGGCGATGTGACGAACACCCCCGAGGTTGTTATCGCGTCGTTATCAATCCGGTGAAACACCTGGGAAGCCGGATGCGATGAGCAGAGTGAGACAGCATTTTCCGCCCGCCCAGCATCACCGTTGATCAGCCGGTCCTTGACAGCGGGCCGGAGCGCTGTCGAGCCGTTTCAGTATCGATCTACAAGGAGGTTGTCGATGGCTGGTGTGGTTCGGTGGCTCGGTGACATGGCCCGGGAGATCCAGCGGGGTCAAGCGGTCATGCGCAACGGCGAGCAGCGGCCCGCGCGGCGGCGGTAACGCCGCCGCCTCCACGACTTCCGCCGCCGTGCCCGCGAGGAGCGGGCACGGCGGCTTTCTGCATATCGACGGCCCGCGCTCGGCCGACACCGGCTGCGCCGCACGCCCCGACCCCGGGAAAGTGGTGGCCATGAGCGAACACTCGTCAGTGCCCGACCTGCTGAGGCCGTTCGTGCGGCAGGGCACGATTCTGCTCAAAACCAGAAAGCGCGACGGCAGCTGGGTGGACACACCGGTCAGCATCGTCGTGCGCGGCGACCACGCCTACATCCGCACCTACGACAAGGCCGGCAAGAGCAAGCGCCTGCGCAACTTCAGCGAGGTGCGGTTCTGCCCGTCGACGTTCCGCGGCACCCCCACGGGCGCCATGGTCGCCGCCCGTGCGCGGCTGCTGGACGGCGACGAAGCACGACAGGCCGCCAAGCTCCTCACACGCAAGTACCGCCTGCTGCACGGCGTCGTCGTCCCGGTGGGACACCGCATCATGCGCACGCGCACTCTGCACTACGAACTCAGCGACTTCAGCGCCGCACCGGGCTGAGGCGAACCTCGCCCGCCCCCCGGCATCCCCAGCCCGACACCGCCGACGCCGCGCCGCCGAACTCCTACCGCGGCGGGTTAGCTGCGGTGCTTGGCCGCCAGCGCCACGTACTGCTCGGCCGAGGCGGCCAGCACGGCGCGCTCCTGCTCGGACAGCTCGCGGCGCACCTTGCCCGGCGAGCCCACCACGAGCGAACCGGGCGGCACCTCGGTGCCCTCGAGCACGACGGTGCCCGCCGCCACCAGCGAACCGGCGCCGATGTGGCAGCCGTTGAGCAGCACCGCGCCCATGCCGATCAAACACCCGTCCTCGACGGTGCAGCCGTGCACCACGGCCCGGTGCCCCACGGTCACGTCCGCGCCGAGCGCGGCCGGCAGCCCCGGGTCGGCGTGCAGCACGCAGCCGTCCTGGACGTTGGTGCGCGCTCCGACGGTGATGTGCTCCTGGTCGCCGCGCAGCACCGCCGTGTACCACACGCTGGCGTCCTCGCCGAGCCGCACGCGTCCCAGCAGGTGCGCCCCTGCGGCGACGAACGCCTGCTGCGGGACCTGCGGGTGGTGGTCGTCGACGGGTTCGATCACTGGCGCCTGCACACGTCCTCCTGTTCCCTCGCCACGGGCGCACCGCAGCCCCACCGGCGGCGCCGGCGGGTGATCGTCTGCGCGCATCCTGCCAGCCGCGTCCGTCCCCGCGGCGGTGACCTCGATCACCCACCGGGGTGGGCGGTGAGGGGTCAGGCCTGGGGCGCGTCGAGGTGCAGTTCGGTGAACACGTCCGCGGTCGACTCGCGGCAGGCGAACCGGTCGGTCAGCTCGACCAGCTGCAGCAGCCGCGCCACCGGACCGCGACCGGGCACGACGTAGCAGACCACGTTGCGCCGGTCGGCGCGTTGCTGCACCCGCACGAGCAGTTCCGCGGCGGCGCTGGTGCAGTAGGACACCCCGGTGAGGTCGATGACGACGGTGTGCAGGTGGGCGGCGCTGAGCCGCTGCCGCAGCATTTCCAGGGTGCGGGGCAGCGCGGCGAGGTCGACTTCACCGGCGATGCGCACGACCACCAGCCCGGTGTGGGGCCATTCGACGTGCAACCGCAACCGGTCGGTGCGGGTCATGGGTTCGCTGGGGGCGCGGGGGGCGACGAGGGCGTGCTCGTCCAGCCACGGCGGGTCGCCGCGCATCCCGGATCGTGCCGCGATCACAGAAGTCCCTCCCGGTTGCCACGTGCCTCGGCCGCGGGTGTCCCCCGGCGGCGTACTCCGGCAGCGGAGAACGGGCCCCGCGCTGCAGCCGCACTTCCTACCGTAGGAGCACCGCGACACGCGCGACAAAACCTAATCCGGTCGTGTGAACCGGGGTGGGGTGCGGTGGCCGCGCCGCGGGTCACTCCCCCGCGGAGGCCGCACCACCGGCCGCGTGCCGCCCCGCCGCGACCGGCTCCCACGCCCGCGAGACCACGCAGGTCAACTCCTCACCGTCAGCCCGCAGCGTGACCCGGTGCCCGGCGGCGACCTCCCCGGACAGCACCAGCCCGGCCAACCGGTTGTCCACCTCCTGCTGCAGCACCCGCCGCAGCGGCCGCGCCCCGAACTCCGGGTGCCACCCGCGCCGCACCAGCCACGTCACGGCCTCGTCCTCGGCGGCGAACTCCACCCCGCGGTCCTGCAGCCGCTCCGCGGTGCGCTGCAGCAGCGACTCGGTGATGCGCAGCAGCGCCTGCAACCCCAGCGGGCGGAAGGTCACCACGTCGTCCACGCGGTTGAGGAACTCCGGCCGGAAGAACGCCCGCAGCTGCTGCCACACCGCCGCGTCCACCGCGGCGTCCTCACCGCCGTGGCCGTCGTCGCCGCGCGCCGAGGCCGCCACGGCGTCCGCACCGAGGTTGGAGGTCATGATGATCACCGCGTCGCGGAAGTCGACCGTGCGGCCCTGCGCGTCGGTCAACCGGCCCGCGTCCAGCACCTGCAGCAGCATGTGGAACACGTCCGGGTGGGCCTTCTCCACCTCGTCGAGCAGCACCACCGCGTGCCGCTGCCGCCGCACCCGGTCGGTGAGCTCACCGGCCTCCCCGTGCCCCACGTAACCCGGCGGCGCCCCCACCAGCCGCGAGACCGCGTGCTTCTCCTGGTACTCGCTCATGTCCAACCGGATCAACTGCTGCGTGTCGCCGAACAGGGCCTCGGCCAGCGCACGCGCCAGCTCGGTCTTGCCCACCCCGGTGGGGCCGAGGAACACGAACCCGCCGATCGGCCGGTCCGGATCCCCCAGCCCGGCCCGCGCCCGGCGCACCGCCTCGGACACCACGCGCACCGCCCGGTCCTGACCGAGCACGCGGCGCTGCAACCGCTGCTCCAGGTCCAGCAGCGCCCGCGGATCGTCCGGCTCCACCTCACCCACCGGCACCCCGCAGCGGCGGGCGACCACCTCACCGACGTCGTCGGACCCCACCGTCGGCACGAACGGCACGTCCGCGGCGAACCCGCCGCGGCGCAGCCGCACCCGCGAACACGTCTGGTCCAACACGTCCACCGCCTTGTCCGGCAGGAACCGTTCCGGCAGGTACCGCTGCGACAACTGCACCGCCGCCGACAGCGCCGCCGCGTCCACCTGCACCTGGTGGTGCTGCTGGAACCGCTCCCGCAGCCCCTCCAGCACCGACACGGCATCCTGCGTGGACGGTTCCTCGACCATGATCGGGGCGAACCGCCGCTCCAACGCCGCGTCCCGCGCGATGTGCCGGCGGTACTCCTCCACCGTCGTCGCCCCCAGCAGGCGCACCTCACCTCGCGCCAAGGCCGGTTTGAGCATCGTGCCCGCGTCCAACGAGCCCTCGCCCGCACCCGCGCCGACGATGCTGTGCACCTCGTCGACGAACACCATCACCCGGTCGCGGTGCTGCCGCAGCTCCTCCAGCAGATCCCGGAACCGCTGCTCGAACTCCCCGCGGTACCGCGCCCCGGCGACCATGCCGGCCATGTCCACCGCGACGATGCGCGTGCGCGCCAACGACGGCGGCACCGCACCAGCCACCACGCGCTGCGCCAACCCCTCCACCACGGCGGTCTTGCCCACCCCCGGGTCCCCGAGGAACAGCGGGTTGTTCTTGCCCCGCCGACCGAGGATCTCCACCGCCTGCTCGATCTCCTCGTCCCGACCGACCACCGGATCCAACCCACCGGCCCGCGCCTGCGCGGTCACGTCCCAACCGAACTCGTCCAACCGCGGCGTCGGCGACAGCACCCCACCGGCCTCGCCCGAACCCGCGGCCCGCGCCAACGCGCGCCCCGCGGCCGAGTCGGCATCGGTGGCCAACCCGAGCAGCAGGTGCCGCGGCCCCACCACGGACGCCCCCTCCCGGCGGGCCTGCTGATGCGCTCCGGCCAGCGCGCGCCGCGCCGACGGCGCCAACGCGGGCACCTGCTCACCGCGCTGCGCGGCCTCGTCGACGGCACGGCGGGTCGCCGCGGCCAGATCGTCAACGTCCACACCGGACTCGGACAGGAGCGCCGCGGTCTCCTCCTCCTGCGTGGCCGCCCACAACAGGTGCGCGGTGTCCAACTGCGGCGCGGCGACCTCGACCGCGGAGCGCAACGCGACGGTGAGCACCCGCCGCGCCGGCGCGTCCAACAGCGCCGACCAGTCGGCATCCGCCGCACCGACCTCGGCGGCGGCGCTGTCCCACCAGCGACGCACCGCCGAGTCGAACGCGGCCGAGGACTCGCCGACACCGCCGCGATCCACGCGCACCTCCGATCCGCACCACGCGCACACCGCACCCGCGCGCCACCGGCGCGCCGGACACGCCACCCCGCACGAGCAGCAGCCTACCAATCCCCGCGCTGTCCACTGCGGACCGCGGGCGCCCACGCGGCCCGGAACCACCCCGCCGGTGCCGCGGGAAACGCACCCCGCACCCGGCCGGCGCGGCGGGTGCTCAGGCGGACTCGCCGCGCTGGGCCCGCTGCACCGCCTCGGCCAGCCGCGTCAACTCCCGCCCGAGGTGCACCATCCGCTCGGACACCACCGAGGCGTGCCCGGACAACGCCCCCGCGTGCCCGGCCGCGCGCAGCCACTCGGTCAACCCGTCCACCCCCTCGGCCATGCCCTCCACCGTCGTGGAGAACCCCCGCACGACCTGCTCGATCTCCTCGACCGAATGCGCCACCGACGGGTCGGCCAACCGCCGCGCCAACGCCGTCACCGCCTCGGCGACCTGCTGCGACACCTCGGCCGAATAGCCCTTCTCCGCCGCAGCGGCCTCCTCGGCGCTGCGGCGGCTGCTCGACCGCCGCGCCGAGGACGACCGTCCCTGCGGTCCCTCCGCGGATGCATCAGCGTTCGTCATCACTGCCCCGTTTACCCGATCCTCGTCTCCACTGCGACCGAACCGCACCACACCGGGCGGGAACACACCGCACCGGTGCCGCGGTGCGGTCGACAGTAGCGCTCGCGGACCAGGAGTCGCCCAGGCAGGTGACGGGGAAAACGCACCGCACCGCGCACGGGCCGGACGCATGCGACAAAGCAGCCCGAACCGCGCGTTCCCGGACGAGAGCCCCCACGCCCGTCACCGCACACCGCAGCGGGCCCGCCTGCGGTGCCGTCACTGGGGCGCGGCCAGAAGCCGGTGGATCTCCTCGTCCGAGGTCGCCGGAAACGACTGGTACCACTGGCCCACCGCGGTGAACGACGTCGGCTGCAGCACGCACACCACCTCATCGGCCTCCCGCTGCAGCTGACGCACCGCCTCCGGCGACCCCACCGGCACGGCCAGCACCACCCGCGCCGGATCGGCCTGCCGCACCATGCGCACCGCCGCCCGCGCCGTGGCACCGGTGGCCAACCCGTCGTCGACGAGCACCACCTCGTGCCCGGACCACCGCTCGGCCGGATCCTGCCCGAACACGCGCTCCCGCCGCGCGGCCTCGGCCTGCTCCCGCTCGCACGCCTGCCGCCACCACTGCTCGCCCACGTCGAACGCCGCTACCATGCGCTCGTCGTAGGTCGCCGGACCGTGCGCGGTCACCGCCCCCAGCGCCAACTCCGGCTGACCGGGGGCACCGACCTTGCGGGACACGCACACCCGCAACGGCGCCCCCAGGGCACGCGCCACCTCGGCCGCCACGGGAACACCACCCCGCACCAGCCCCAGCACCAACGGGTCCGACAGCCCCAGGTGCTGCACGCGTTCGGCCAGCACGCCACCCGCGTGCCGCCGATCGGCATAGCCCTGCACCCCGTGGCGGGCCGTCGACCACCGCGTCATCGACGTCTCCGTTCACCACGCTGCTGCCTCGTTCCCCCGCGAGATGCCCGCAGCGGCCGCCGCGGCAAACCTCACCGGACTCAGCGGAAACCGGACACCCGCAGCGCACGCAACCGGTTCAACGCCGCGGCCAGCTCGAACCGGCGCGGCACGGCGAAATCCCCCACGTACTGCTCGTCGACCGCGGCGATGCCCCGCTGCTGCACCTGCTCGCGGTAGGCCTGCAGCACCTCGGCCACCGTGCGGCGCCCGTCGACGACACCGCGCCGCGCCAACGTCACCAGCGCCAACCCGATGCCCGTGACCTGACTCGGGTCGACCAGCTGCTCCACCGCGCGCAACTCGATCGTCGAATCGGACAACGTCAACGCGTCCACACCGCGCGAACGCACCTTCGGCCGGTCGGTGGCGATCGACTTCGGATCCACCACCCGGTCGCGCACCGCGGGGAACTCCTCGGCCTCCGAGGCCCGCCCGGTGGGACTGGCCGCCAGCTCACGCGCCCGGTCGGTGACGTCGAACGCCTGGTAGGCATCCATCATCACCACCTGGTCGGCCACGTCCATGTAGTCACCCGAACCGCCCATGACCAGCATCGTCGACACGCCCCGCTGCTCGTACAGCGGGCGGATGACGTCCACGAACGGCGTCAGCGGCTCCGAGTCCTTGGCCACCAGCGTCTGCATCCGCGCATCGCGGATCATCAGGTTCGTCGCCGCGGTGTCCTCATCGACCAGCAGCAGCCGCGCCCCCGCCTCGACCGACTCCACGATCGTCGCCGCCTGCGACGTCGACCCGGAGGCGTTGTCGGTGGAGAAGTCACTCGTGTCCGCCCCCGTCGGCAAGTGGTCCACGAACGGCGAGACGTCCACCCGGTGCACCCGCCGACCGTCCTCAGCGCGGACCTTGACCGTCTCGTCGCGGCAGACCACCAGCTCGCGCCCGTCCCCGGGCACGTGGTCGTACACGCCGAACTCCAGCGCCCGCAGCAGCGTCGACTTGCCGTGGAACCCGCCACCGACGATGAGCGTGATCCCCTCGGGCACCCCCATGCCCGACACCACACCCCGGTTCGGCAGGGTCACCGACACGCGCATCGACTCCGGCGAGGAGAACGGCACCGCACCCGTCAACGGCCGGTCGTCCACCCCGGACCGCCGCGGCAGCACCGCCCCGTCGGCGACGAACGCCACCAGCCCCCGTTCCGGCAGCTGCTGCCGCAACGCGTCGGTGTCCTCCACCGACTCCACGAACGCGCGCGCCGCGTCCTGATCAGCGGTGTCCCACCGCAGCGCGTGCTCCACCATCGCCGGCACGTCATCGCACAACGCCCGCTCGGCAGCACGCCCGTCGATGGTGCGACCCCGGCCCGGCATGTCGATGCCCAACCGCAGCACCACCGTGCCCTCGACGATCTGGCAAGCACTGCGATCCAGCACCTGCTGATACCCCGCGTCCACGCGCAGGCGACTGTCCTTCAACCGCCGGTGCGCCCCGCGCACCAGGAAGTTCGCCAACGCCCGCGCCCGCACCGGCGTGGCCCACAACTCCTCGGGAAAACCCGCCGTGGCCGGATCCACCCGCACCTCGCACCGGCTGGCCGGCGCGTACGGGTCGGGCTGCACCTTCTGCACGTCCAACGTGAACCCGTCGAAGGCCCACTGCCCCATCAACGACTTGTAGCGGCCGTAGCTGGAGCCGTGCATCGACTTCAGCTCCCGCCGCAGCCCCTGGTCGGTGCGCTCGTTGCGCGGACCGCCGGAAGATTTCGGACCACCGCGCGCATCCTCGCGGCGCCGATCTCCACCGCGGCCGCGCCCGTTTCCGGGGCGCCCCGACCGGGCGCCCCCGTCATATCCCTGTGCCATATCCCCGAGACGTACCGGACGCAAGCGCGAAACTCCAATCGGGAGAGACACATCACCACACGTCCCGCGCGCCACGCCCGGCGACAACGGGCACAGATCATCACACGTGGTTATTCTCCGATCACGCAACGGCCGGACTGCTGCGGACGCGCCCCGCACAGCCGGCACCACCAGGTCCGACCGCATGGAGGCAACGCTCGTGACACCGTCGACCGCCCCCTCTCCCGAGCCGGCCCGACAACCCCGACGCCCCCGCCCGAGCACCCGCCTGCTGCCCGCGCTGGCGCTGGCCGCACTCGCCGCCCTGGCCACCACCCCCGCCCAGGCCGAACCCACCGCACCCCCCGGCCCGGCCGAACAGCGCGCCGGAACCGTGGCCGGCCTCGAC
Organism: Salinifilum aidingensis; assembly: GCF_054782015.1. Lineage (NCBI taxonomy): Bacteria > Bacillati > Actinomycetota > Actinomycetes > Pseudonocardiales > Pseudonocardiaceae > Salinifilum > Salinifilum aidingensis. The sequence goes on from NZ_BAAGTH010000009.1 coordinate 123,770, forward strand.
GTCTCCGGACACCAGCCGCAGATCAACTGGAACCAGGTCAAGGCCGACGGAGCACGGTTCGCCTTCGTCAAGGCCACCGAGGGCACCGGCTTCCGCAGCGGCTCCTACACCGCCCAGTGGAACGGGGCCCGCGCGGTCGGACTGCTCACCGGCGCCTACCACTTCGCCCTGCCCGACCGCTCCTCCGGCGCGTCCCAGGCGAACTACTTCGCCGACCACGGCGGCACGTGGACCCCCGACGGGCGCACCCTGCCCGGGGTGCTCGACATCGAGAACAACCCCTACGGCGCGGACTGCTACGGACTCGCCCCGCACGAGATGTCCCAGTGGTTGCAGGACTTCAGCAACACCTACAACGCGCGCACCGGCCGGCACCCGATGATCTACACCAACGCCGCGTGGTGGAACAAGTGCACCGGCGCCAACCCGGGATTCGCCGGCAACAGCCCCCTGTGGATCGCCCGCTACGGCCCGGAGGTGGGCGAGCTGCCCGCCGGATGGACCAACCACACCGTGTGGCAGCACGGCACCCGCGGCGCCTTCCCCGGCGGGCAGGACGTGTTCAACGGCAGCCCCGCCCAGCTCACCGCCCTCGCCCGGGGTTGACCCGCCCGCACCCGGTGGGCCACCCGAGCCGCCCGCGGTGGCCCACCGGCGCGCTCACTGCCCCAGCAGATCCCGCGGGATCGGCTCGTCGTTGGCCACGGCCTCGAACATCCGCGCGGCGTTCTCGCTGTCCCAACGCACCACCGACTGCCCGTCCGGGGTGGTTTCGAACTCGCCGAACGGCACGCTCGTGGTCACCCCCTCGCCACCGCTGATCCGGCCCATCGAGCGGGCCAAGAACATCAGGTGCCACACGTGCGCGCCGTTGTCCACCAAGAACGTCCGCGGTCCGTCCGAAGCCAACCGCCACGCGCGGTACGGGTTGAGCAGCACCGTCGGACTCGTGGCCTTGTCCACCAACGCCCCCAGCAGCTTGCGCTGGTTCTCGGCCCGCTCCAGGTCCCCGCCTTCCAGGCCGTAGCGGGCGCGGACGAAGCCCAACGCCGTCGGCCCGTCCAGATGCGCCTTCCCGGCCGGCAGGTGCACGTTCGCCTTCTCGTCGTTCAACGGCTCGTCCAGGTGCACGTTCACCCCGCCGACCGCGTCGACCAGATCGGCGAAGCCGCCGAACCCGATCTCGGCGTACCGATCGATGTGCACCCCGGTCGACTTCTCCACCGTCTGCGACAGCAGCTGCGGCCCGCCGTAGGAGAACGACGAGTTCAACTTCCCCCACCCGTGCCCCGGGATGGGCACGTACGAATCCCGCGGCAGGCTGATCAACGCCGGCTGCCCCCCGCCCGCCGGCACGTGCAGCAGCATCATCGTGTCCGTGCGGCGCCCCCCGGCGTCACCGGCCGACAACTCCTCGCGCCGCGACTCGTCCAACCCCGCGCGGCTGTCCGAACCGACCAGCAGCCAGTTCGTGCCCGCGCTGTCGGCAGCACCCCCGGAGAAGTCCAACGCCTCGGTGCGCTGCAACCGGCTGTCCACGTAGAACAACAGTCCGCCCAGCGCCAGCAGCAGCACCAGCACCACGACCCCCAGCCGCCGCGGCCACCGCCGCTTGCGCTCCCCACGCTGCTGCGGCGGCGGTGCGGACGGACGCCGCTGCCCCTGCGACGGCGGCTGCGGACGCCGCTGCTGACGCCCGGCGTAGTAGTCGTACTTGCCCCCGCCGCGCGGCCCGCGGCCCCTCGACGGCGGTGTCGCCGACCAGTCACTCATGTGCACCACACCCGGCTTGTCGGTTCCGTGCCCGCGGGCAGTCCATCGCGCAGAAGCATCCCAGACACCGCCACCAGCGACGCCATCCACCGCCGCACCACCCCAGATCATCACCATCACCGCAGGGCACCACGACACGCCGGGACGGGGGACACGTCACACCGACTCACCCGGTCGGCGCGCGCGGTCGAAGGACCCCGCGCAGCCGCCCTACGATCGACCCGCGTCCCTCGGGCGGCAGCACGCACCGAGGACCACGCCCACCGCACGCTGCGACAGGAGGACCAGCATGTCCCAGGTCACCGCGCACGAGCACCCGCGGGAAGCGACCGTGCTCGACACCGCGCCGAAACAGCTGCTCATCGGCGGTTCGTGGCGCGCGGCCACCGGCGAGCGGACCTACGAGGTCGAGGACCCGTCGACGGCGTCGGTGCTCTGTTCCGTCGCTGATGCCTCCCCTGCTGACGGGGTGGCGGCGTTGGCCGCCGCGGCCGAGGCGCAAGTCGCCTGGGCGCACCACTCCCCCCGCGAACGGGGTGAGATCCTGCGTCGCGCCTACGAGCTGATGATGCAGCGTCGTGAGGACCTCGCGTTGCTGATGACGTTGGAGATGGGCAAGCCGCTGGCCGAATCGCGCGGGGAGATCACCTACGCCGCGGAGTTCTTCCGCTGGTTCGCCGAGGAGGCCGTGCGCATTTCCGGCGACTACGCGGTGGCGCCCAGTGGCAGCGGCCGCATCCTCACCCACCGGCAGCCGGTCGGCCCGTGCGTGCTGGTCACCCCGTGGAACTTCCCCGCCGCGATGGGCACCCGCAAGATCGGTCCGGCCGTGGCGGCCGGCTGCACCATGGTGGTCAAACCGGCCCACCAGACCCCGCTGTCCATGCTCGCGCTGGCCGAGATCCTCGGCGAGGCCGGCCTGCCCGACGGCGTGCTCAACCTCGTGCCCACCCGCCACGCCGGACGGCTCGTCGAACCGCTGCTGTCCGACCAGCGCACCCGCAAGGTCTCCTTCACCGGATCCACCGAGGTCGGCCGCACCCTGCTGCGCCAGTCCGCCGACCAGGTGCTCAACACGAGCATGGAACTCGGCGGCAACGCCCCGTTCCTCGTCTTCGACGACGCCGACCTCGACGCCGCCGTCGACGGAGCGATGCAGGCGAAAATGCGCAACATCGGCGAAGCCTGCACCGCGGCCAACCGGTTCTACGTGCACACCGCCGTCGCCGAGGACTTCGCCGACCGCATGGCCGACCGCATGAGCCGGCTGCGACTCGGCCGCGGCGTCTCCGACGCGGTCGAGGTCGGCCCGCTCATCGACGCCGACCAGCGCGACAAGGTCACCGAACTGGTCGGCGACGCCCTCGCCCGCGGCGCCCGCGTGCGCACCGGCGGCAGCACCACCGGCGACACCGGCTACTTCTACAGCCCCACCGTGCTCACCGACGTGCCCGCCGCCGCGCGGATGCACCACGAGGAGATCTTCGGCCCCGTCGCCCCGATCACCACCTTCACCACCGAAGGCGAGGCGCTGCAGCTGGCCAACAGCACCGAGTTCGGACTGGTCAGCTACCTCTACACCACCGACCTCACCCGCGGGCTGCGCGTGTCCGAACACCTCGAATCCGGCATGGTCGGCCTCAACCAGGGCGTCGTGTCCAACGCGGCCGCCCCCTTCGGCGGGATCAAGCACTCCGGCCTCGGCCGCGAAGGCGGCGAGCTCGGCATCGACGAGTACCTCGAGACGAAGTACGTCAACATCGGCGGGATGTGACCGCGCCGGTGGCGCCGGCCGCGGCCCTCCGCCGCCGGCGCCACCGGCGAGCTACAGCTCGCTCTCGTCGGCCCACGAGGCGTTCAACCGGCGCAACGCGTCCCGCATGTGCGCCCGCAGCCGCGAGAGCACCAGACCCTCGTCGCCCCCTTCGATCGCGTCGATCAACCCCTGGTGCTCGTCCACCAGAGCGTGCTCGTCGGCCTGGTACTTGTCCTGCAGCGCGGTCAGGCACATCCGCTTCTCCACCAGCAGCGTGGCCGCCATCCGCTGCAGCCGCGCACTGCCCGAGGCCCGCACCAACGCCTCGTGGAACTCCTGGTCCGCGTCCGAGATGGCCACCGGATCGGCCTGCTCGGCCGCGGAGACCATCCGGGCGTGCACCTCGCTCAACTCCGCCACCGCCGCCTCGCGCCGCGTGCGCACGATCTGCTCGCAGGCCGCCCGCTCCACCGCGAACCGGCCCAGGTAGATGTCGCGCACGTCCTCGGTGTCCAGCGTCATCACGAACAACCCGCGATGCGGCTCGCTGTGCAGCAGCCCCTCGGCGACCAACCGCTGCATCGCCTCCCGCAGCGGGCCGCGGCTGACACCCAGCCGCTGCGCCAGCTCGGCCTCGCCCAGCTGGCTGCCCGGCGCCAACGATCCGTACATGATGGCCGAGCGCAACTGCTCGGCCACGATCGCCGCCGTGGACCGCCGCTGGACCGGCTCTAACTCGCCCGGCGCAGGATCCTCAGCGCCCCACCGACCACTGTCGAACACGCACATCATCTCCTCGCATCAGGCGGTGGCCACCCACTGCTCGCCCGCGCCGGGCGCGCTCCGCAGCGCACCAACGCGGGCGGTCACGAACACGCCGCCGCCTCTCCCCTCCACCGGCGTCGGTCAATTGTCGACAATGCTACCTCACCGGTCGGTGCGGCGATCTCCACGACAGGCCACGGCACCGACGCCCGCGACGACCACGCACAACCCTGGCACACCGCACACCACCCCGGGGCCCACCGACCCGGGCAACGTTGCGTGCACGACCAGAACAGCAGGGAAGAGCAGCTGAGCACGACGGGGAACTCCCGAGGCCCGCATCCACCGGCCTCCGCGGCGGCGATCCCCGGGCAAGCACCGCGGGAACACCCGAGCAGCGGCACCGACGGCGACTCCGCCCAAGCGGACGGACCCGCAGGCGGTCCGAACCGCTGCGCCACGCCCGCGACCTCCGCGCCGCACCTCGGCGCGGAGACGACGCCCCTACCCCCAGAGGAAGGGCGTCACCACCGCACGGACGAACGCACCGAGCGCCCGCCGCGTGCGGACTCATGCAAACAAACACCGGGCAGACCGTCAACAAACAGACACATGTGCTACACCTGACGCGTCAGGTGTTGACAACACGCGAGCGGTGACCCCCACGACCACCGAACAGCCCCGGCCGCACCGACACCCGCTGCCACCGTTCGCCACCCTGCTCCGCCACCTCATCGACACCGTCCACCCGCCGGACCGCGAGCCCGACACCTACCGCGAGATCGCCACCGGCATCGACACCCTCACCGCCCACGAACACCGCCACGACCGCGACACCGCCCCCCGACGGACCTGCCTGACCCGGCCCCGATGCCGCGGGGAGCGAGCCACCGCCGACCGCGCACTCCGCGGCCACCGAGGCGATCAGCGATTCCAACCGGCGCACCCCGCACGACCTGCCCGGCAGCGCTCACACCCGGCGCCGCCGCAACGACGAGGACGCGACCTGCGCCACCGCCCCCGCGACCAGCAGCACCAGCACCGGCGCGAACGCCCACCGGTAGGCCGCCGCAGCCGGCACCTCCGACACCAGCTGCAGCACCAGCCCCACCAGCAACTGCACGAGCACCGCGGCGGTGAACCCGCCCATGTTCACCACGCCCGAGGCCGTGCCCGAGCGCTCGGCGGTGTTGGCCGCACGCGCGCCGTCGAAGGCCAGCATCGCCGCCCCGCCGGCGAAACCGATCGCCAGCAGCACCACGAGCAGCACCGCGGACGGCAGCACCCCCGGCCAGAGCACGAGCACGGACCAGCACAGCACCACGAGCAGCGACATGCCCAGGGTGAACCCCTCGCGCCGCCGGTGCCGCCCGGCGACGAACTGACCACTGAACCACGTGCCCACCAGGAAACCGGCCACGCACAGCAGCAGCAGCGAGCCCACTTCCGCCGGGCCGCGCCCCTGCGCCTCGGTCAGCCACGGCCCGCCCCACAGCGTCGTGATCGCCACGAACTGCGCCATGAGCACGAAGTGCACCCAGAACGAGTACCGCGTGCCGCGCTGCCGCACGACCGCGCCCAGCGAATCCACCACGCGCTCCGCCGGGCCGCTCCCCGCGCGCGGCACCTCGGGAGCGCTCTCCGGCGGCCGGTTGCGGAGGAACGCCGCAGCCACCGCGGCCAGGGCGGCCGTGGCCACCGCCGCGATGAGGAACGTGGCCACCCACCCGGCGGTGTCCAGCGCCAGGCTCAGCGGCAACGTCGCCACCACCTGGCCCAGACCGCCGGCCAGACCGGTCAGCGCCGCGATCTTCCCGAAGCGGCGCGGTGTGAACCAGTGCGCCGCCAGCCGCAGCACGTTGGTGAACATGAACGCGTCACCGAAGCCGATGAGCATGCGGCCGACGATGCCGCCCGCGGCCGATGCGCCGAGGCCGAACACGGCCGAGCCGACGGCCAGGCACAGCATCCCGGCGGAGATCACCCGCCGCGGCCCGAGGCGGTCGGCCAGCACACCTGCGGGGATCTGCAGCGCCAGGTACACGCCCAGCTGCAGCGCGGAGAACACCGACAGCAGCGCCGGGCCCGCCGAGAAGCGCTCCAGGGCCTGCGGCGCGGCCACGCCGAGGCTGGCGCGGTGGAACAGCGCCACCATGTAGCACACGGCCCCGATGCCCCAGACGATCCAGGCGCCCGCCCCGTCGAGGGCGAAACGCGACGCCGGACGCGCACTCCTGTCCACGCTGCTCGCGGGTGCTGACACGACTGACCTCCCCAAGACTTGTATCCATCATAGATACAAGAAGCGGGGCAGTACGATGGCACCGTGTCGAGCGCAACATCGGAAACGAACAGCGCGGAAGCGGGCAACGGGACCGCGCCGAACAGCGACGTGCCGGCAGCCGACCGCGCCTACCAGCACGTCAAAGCAGGACTGCTGGACGGCAGCCTGCCCGACGGCCACCTGCTGTCCGAAGGCGAGATCGCCAACGCCCTGACCATGTCCCGCACCCCCGTGCGGGAAGCGTTCCTGCGCCTGCAGACCGAAGGATTCCTGCGCCTGTACCCCAAGCGCGGCGCCTTCGTCGTGCCCGTCTCCCCCGCCGAGGCGCGCTCGGTGCTCGAGGCGCGCCTGTCGCTGGAAACCTTCGCCATCGACAAGCTCGCCGCCGAAGGCACCGAGACCATGACCACCGTCGGCGCCGAACTCGCCGCGCACCCGGCCTGCACCGCCGAAGACCCCAGCGACGCCGCGCTGCACAGCACCGACCGCGACTTCCACGCCCACCTCGTCGCAGCGGCCGGCAACCCCGTCGTCACCGAGCTCTACACCACCCTGCGCGACAAGCAGATGCGCATCACCGCCACGGCCCGGACGCACACCGACCGCGCCCGGTTGACCCGCCAGCACACCGCGCTCGCCACCGCCGTGCGCGACAACGACCCCGACCGCGCCAAGAGCGTCCTGCGCGAACACCTCCTCGGCACGCTCCGGGCCCTCGGCATCACCGGCGGCGCCTACCTCGAACCCCCGGAAGCCGAACCGTCGGGCACCGGCGCCTGATCAGCTCCTTCCGTCCGTGCTGTGTTGCTGCAGCGCGGCTGAAGTGATGAATTTTGGTGAACACTGAAAGCATCCAAGCGATAAACAGCAGTGCACTGCGCTTCCGGGCCACCGCATGACCGCGGGGCCGCCACCGACGGATCGGTGACGGCCCCGCGGACCAGCTGGACGGGCGGCTCAGCCCAGGATCAGCTCTGCTCCCCCTGCTGCTCCGGCTGCTGCGTGGCGGGCGGATTCGCCGCCTCGGTGCCCGACGGCGGCGCGGTCAACGCGCCCGGCCCGCCCGCAGCACCGGCCGGGGAACCACCCCCACCGCTGCTCGGCTCGTTCGGCTTGGGCACCTCCTTGCGCGCCACCGCTTCCGCCGCGGCCACCGCCTCGGCCACCTGCGGATTGGTGGAGACGTCGAACCACGGCTGGACCGACTCCTCCTCCTCTTCGGGAGCCATGCTCGGCGCCTCCCCCTCCGGAGGCTCGTACCGGAACACGCCGTCGACGCCCTGCTCGCCGAACTGCTTGGCGAAGCCCTCCAGCGCCTTGTTGAAGTCGCTCGGCACGACCCACACCTTGTTGGCATCGCCCTGCGCCATCTGCGGCAGCGTCTGCAGGTACTGGTAGGCCAGCAACTCCGGCGTCGGCTTGCCCTGCTTGACCGCGGCGAAGACCTTCTCGATCGCCTTGGCCTGCCCCTGCGCCTGCAGGTACTGGTTCGCCCGCTCGCCCTGACCGCGCAGGATGCTGGACTGCCGCTCCGCCTCGGCGTTGAGGATCGCCGCCTGCTTGGACCCCTCGGCGGAGAGGATCTGCGACTGCTTCTGCCCCTCGGCGGTCTTGATCGCCGACTCGCGCTCGCCCTCGGCGTTGAGGATCATCGCGCGCTTCTCCCGGTCGGCGCGCATCTGCTTCTCCATCGAGTCCTGCACCGACGGCGGCGGGTCGATCGCCTTGAGCTCCACGCGCGCGACCCGGATGCCCCACCGGCCGGTCTCCGTGTCGAGCACGCCCCGCAGCGTCGAGTTGATCTGGTCCCGGGAGGTGAGCGTCTGCTCCAGGCTCATCCCGCCGACGACGTTGCGCAGCGTCGTCGTGGTCAGCTGCTCCACGCCGACGATGTAGTTGTCGATCTCGTAGACCGCCGACTTCGGCTCGGTGACCTGGAAGTACACCACCGTGTCGATCGACACCGTCAGGTTGTCCTGGGTGATCACCGACTGCGGCGGGAACGACACCACCTGCTCGCGCAGGTCGATGCGCGCCCGCACCTTGTCCAGGAACGGAACGAGGAAGTTCAGCCCCGGTCGCGCCACGCTCTTGAACCGCCCCAACCGCTCGATCACCGCGGCCTTCGCCTGCGGCACCACGAGCACCGATTTGACCACCACCACGATCACCAGCAACGCGATGACCGCGGCGACAATGACCCCGGTCGGGCCCATGCCAGCCTCCTTAAGGTCCGTCCCACACCACGGCGGTCGCGCCGGAGATCTCCATCACCGTCACGGTCTGCCCCGCCTCGTACACCTGGGTTTCGTCGAGGGCCCGCGCCGACCACACGTCACCGTTGATGCTGACCTGCCCACCGTGCGCGTCCACCCGCGTGCGCACCAGGGCGCGCCGGCCGACGAGCGCGTCGACATTGGTCGGCAGCTCCCGGGAGACCTGGAACCGGCGCTTCAACGCGGGGCGGGCGGCCAGCAGCAGGCCGACCGACAACCCGGCGAAGACCACGGCGTCGACGATCAGCGGCGCTCCGAGCGCCGCCGCACCGGCCGCCCCCAGCGCGGCCACCCCCAGCATCACCAGGACGAACTCGCCGGAGAGCACCTCCGCTCCGATCAGGAGCACCCCGGCGATCAGCCACAGCAGCGCGGCACCCATGTCCTCATGGTGGCAGACACCACCACGCACCTGGTCCCCAAGGCACCGCTGTGATCAAGACGTGACGTGCGACGAGGCCCCGGAACAGCTGCACCACCGCGCTGCAGGCCTCCCGCACCGGCCGGGCAGCTGGGCACCCGCTCCGGGCCCGTGATGTCCGCCGCCGACAGCATGCGCATCACGGTGCACGGGCGCGGCGGGCACGGCTCGATGCCGCAGGCGGCGGTGGATCCCGTGGTGCTGGCCGCGGCGATCGTGCTCCGGTTGCAGGCGCTGGTCGTCGCCGTCCTGGCGTGGCTCGCCCGCTGACGCGCGCCGCCGGTGCGCTCACCGCTGCTGCGCCGACCCCGGCTCCGGAGGGCGGGAATCACCCGAACCGCGGCCGGTGCGCGGCGGACGCGGCGCGTTGAGACCGAAGTGGACCCCGAGCATCCGGATGGTGAAGCAGGCCACCACGGCACCCAGCGCGGCCGGCAGGCCGTAGACGCCGGTCTCCACGGTGACGACGGTGATCGCAGCCCCCACCAGAGCGGGGATCGCGTACAGGTCGCTGCGCAGCACCGTCGGAACCCGCCGCACGAGGGTGTCCCGGATCGTGCCCCCACCCACGCCGGTGACCACCCCCAGCAGCAGCGCGGGGCCGACCTCGAGGCCGAAGTCCAGCGCCTTGCTCGCCCCGATCACCGCGAACGCGCTCAACCCGACCGCGTCGAGCACCGTGATCGGCCCCTCCAGCCGAACCAGCCACTTGCTGAGGGCGAACGCGAGCAGCCCTCCCCCCGCGGCGAGCGCGAAGTAGTACCAGTCGCGGAACGTGGCCGGCGGGATCGCACCGATGAGCACGTCGCGGATGACCCCGCCGCCCAACGCCGTGATCATCCCGAGGGCGACCACGCCGACCACGTCCAGCCGCGCTGCGCGCACCGCTGTCAACGCCCCGTTCAGCCCGAAGGCGAAGGTGCCGGTCAGATCAAGCGCAAGCAGCAGCGGCGGCTCGGTGGACACCCCACGTGCCTACCACGGGAGCGGCACCGCCACTCCCCCGCGGCACGGCGCCGCACCCGCGCACCACCTCCCGCCGGCGGAGACCCAGCGGAGGCGCCTCGGCAGCCGTGCGCGCAGACCGCCTGCGCACCGCCCGCGGCGAACTCCCCGGTTCAGGCCTCACCGGGATCGGCGACGAAGTCGACGAGCTGCTCCACCGCGGAGATGAGCGGGGTGGCCAGGTCGCGGTGGGAGGAGACGGAGGCGAGCACGCGGCGCCAACCGTCCTCGACGCCGCCCCACCCGAGCGCGTCGCACACGCCCTGCTTCCACTCCAACCCCCGCGGCACCTCGGGCCAGGCGGTGATGCCCACCGCTTCGGGGCGCACCGCGGCCCACACGTCCACGAACGGGTGGCCGGTGACGGTCACGTGCGGACTGCCGATCCGCTCGACCAGCCGGGACTCCTTGCTGCCCTCCACCAGGTGGTCCACGAGCACCCCGAGGCGCCGCGCCGGCCCGGGCCCGAAGTCGGCGACCGCCTCGGCCACGTGGTCCAGACCGTGCAGCGGTTCCACCACGATCCCCTCCACCCGCAGGTCGTGCCCCCAGACCCGCTCGAGCAGCTCGGCGTCGTGCACGCCTTCCACCCAGATCCGACTCGCCCGCGCCTGCCGGGCCCGCAGCCCCTCCACGCGCACCGAACCGGAGGCCGAGCGCGCCGCGCGCTCCGGCTCCGCGGGCCGCGGCGGCACGAGCGTCACCGGCCGCCCCTCGTGCAGGAACGCGGCCGGGCGCATCCGGAACACCCGGCGGGCGCCGTGCCGGTCGGCCAGCTCGACCGCGTCGTTGTCCGCGCTGACGACCGCACCGCAGAAACCGTCCTTGGCGGTTTCCACCACCAGCCCGCGCTCAGCGGGCATCTCGGGAACCGGGCGGCGCCGCCGACCGGGGGCCAGCACATCCTCGTCGTAGTCGACCGAACGCATGATCGGACCGTAGCGCGCCGGCACCGCTGCCGTCCTCCCGCCACACCCGCTCCCGCGCGTGCGCGCGAGGTATCCTCGATGCCCGTGGCATGTCCGAGCGCGACGATGGTGGTGTGGACCTCGGCGTGGCTGCACGGCGCGGCCGCGGCCGACGACCTGTTGGACGCGCTCGCCGCGTGGGGCGAGCTGCAGGAGGTCCGCGCCGGTGACGACGAGCTGGCCGGTGAGCTCGACCTGCCCGGGCCGGAGGAGACACCGGCGGGTCCTGCGTTGCTGCTGGCCGCGCTGCGCCGCGCCGGCGGCGGCCGAGCCGACCTCGTCCTGCCGGTGCCGGGCGATGCGCGCGGCCTCGACGGCGTCAGCGCGTTCTCCCGCGCGGCGATGCAGGCCCGGGAAGGCGTGGTGCTGCGGGACAGCGCTCTCGGGCTCGTGCCGCACCCGATCGCCGAAGGCATCCTGCGCTGGACCGTGCACCGCGTCGGCGACCTGCCGCCGCCGGCCGACCTGCCGCTGGGCGAGGCCGAGCACGGGATGACCGCGGCGATGCGCGAGGCCGCCTCCGCGCTCTCCGAACTCGACGTGGCCCGGCACCGCCCCGGAGTGCGCGAGGAGATCGCGCGCGAGGTCGACGAGCGGCCCGAGCCGTCGTGGCCGGAGGGGGTGCCGGCCCGTCCGCTGCGCGTGCTGCAGCGCGCCGCCGAGCTGGCGGCGATCCTGCGCGCGGCCGGCGAGGACACCCCGGGCGGGGCCCTGTCCTCCTCCGCGAGGCACGCGCGGGCCGAAGCGCTGCGGCCGCTGTCCGAACGGGTGCGGGAAGCGCGCTGCGCGGCCGTGGCGGCGATGGTGCGCGCCCTCGCCCAGCGCACCTCGCAGACCTGATCCCGCCGCCCGGCGGGCGGGGCGTGCGGCGGCGGGGTTCCGGCTCGAGCTGCGCTTGCCGCCCCGGCGCGGAGGAGCGCGGCCGCGCTCCGCACGATCACCGGGGCGGGGCCCGGTACGATCAGCGGCGTGGGCAAGCACCTGCTGTTCGTCGCACTGGCCGGCCACGGGCACGTGAACCCGACGCTGCCGCTGGTGGAGGAACTCGTCCGCCGCGGGCACCGCGTCGACTACGCGACCGAGAGCACGCACGCCGAGACCGTCGCGGACTCCGACGCGCACTGGGTCCCCCTGCCGCCGCTGGAACCGTTCGTCCCACCACCCGAAGCGGGTCCGGAGGTGGTGGACCTGTGGCTGCGGCACCTCTTCGCCGCGATGCGCGCGGCCTACCCGGTGCTGCTCGACCACTGCGGCGCGCACCGCCCGGACGGGATCTGCTACGACACCGCGAACTGGCCGGCCCGGCTCGTCGCCGCGAAGCTCGCCGTGCCGGCGGTGCGGCTGGTGCCGAACCTCGCGTCGAACGAGCGGTTCTCCCTCGACGAGCGGATCACGGCCGGGCTCGGCGACGACGACCCGACCGTGGCCGCGCTGGCCGCGGACTGCGCCGCCTTCTCCGCCGAGCACGGTGCGCAGCTCGACGTCTCCGGTACCGCGGACGTTCCGGAAGCGCTGAACCTGGTGTGCGTCCCCCGGCAGTTCCAGCCGGCCGGGGACAGCTTCGACGAGCGGTTCCACTTCCTCGGGCCGCTGGCGGGAGCGCGGGAGCGCGCCGAGTCGTGGGAACCGCCGACGCCCGGAGCACCGGTGCTCTACGTCGCGCTGGGAACGATCTTCACCGAGCGCCCGGAGTTCTACCGCACCTGCCTGGAGGCGTTCGGCGGCACTTCCTGGCAGGTGGCGATGAGCCTCGGCGACGTGCCCGCGGAGGCCCTGGGACCGCTCCCGCCGCAGGTCGAGGTCCGCTCGCGTTTTCCCCAGCTGGCCGTGCTGCACCGCGCCTCGGCGTTCCTCTCGCACGCGGGGATGAACTCGGTGATGGAGGCGCTGCAGCGCGGGGTTCCGCTGGTGACCGTGCCGCAGATGCCCGAGCAGGACGCCAACGCCGACCGGGTGCAGGAGCTCGGGCTGGGCGAACGGCTCGACGCGGACACGGCCTCACCGGAGGAGCTGCGCGCCGCGGTCGCACGGGTTTCCTCCGATCCGCATGTGCGGGCCAACCTGGCCCGGATGCAGCGGGCCATCCACGAAGCCGGCGGGACCGGTCGGGGTGCGGACCTGATCGAAGAGCACATCGGCTGACGGTGCCCGCCCCCGCAACCAGCGGGGGCGCCGCGGCCGGGGCGGGACCCGTCCAGGTGTGCCGGTTGCCCACCCAGCACCAGCCGACCCGTCGGGGGTTGCGGAACGGTGGTGTCAGCAGCACTCGGGCGAGCAGGGCTCGCCGTTGCGGGTGGATCCGGCGGCGAGCAGTGTGGACAGCTTCCGCACCGGGGCGGCGTCGACCTGCTCGGCGACGAGCTCGGCGATCATCTGCGGGAAGCGGCTGTCGGTGCCGGCCGTGTCGGCGCGGACGTGGTCCACGCCGAGTTCTGCGGCCTTCTCCGCGGCCTCGTTGTCCAGGTCCCAGACCACTTCGAGGTGGTCGGAGACGAACCCGACGGGGCTGGTGACCACGGCGGCCACGCCCTGCTGGTGCAGCTGCTCGAGGTGCTCGCAGACGTCCGGTTCCAGCCACGGCACGTGCGCCGGGCCCGACCGGGACTGCCAGACCACGTCGTAGTCGGTGACGCCGGCGGCCTCGGCCACCAGGCGCGCGGACTCGGCGACCTGCCGCGAGTACCAGTGCGGTTGGCCGTCCGGGCCGGTCTTCTCGTCGGCCGCGATCGGGATGGAGTGCGCGGTGAACACCAGCCGCGCCTCCGCGCGCCGGCCGCTGCCCAGCTGCGCGCAGGCGCGGCGCACGGCGTCGGCGTTGGCCTCCACGAACAGCGGGTGGTCGTAGAACTGGCGCAGTTTCACCAGCTCGGGCGCCCGGTCGCCGACCGCGGCGCGCGCCCGGGCGATGTCCTCGTGGTACTGGCGGCATCCCGAGTAGCCGCCCCAGGCGGAGGTGGCGAACACCAGCGCGCTGCCGATGCCGTCGTCGGCCATACGCGCGACCGCGTCCTCGACCATCGGGTGCCAGTTGCGGTTGCCGAAGTAGATCGGCAGCTCGCGGCCCTGCTCGTCGAACTCCGCGCGGAGCCGCTCGATGAGGTCGCGGTTGAGCCGGTTGATCGGCGAGACGCCGCCGAAGTGGTGGTAGTGCTCCGCCACCTCGTCCAGCCGCTCCGGCGGCACGCCCCGTCCGCGGGTGACGTTCTCCAGGAACGGGCGGACATCCTCCGGGCCCTCCGGCCCGCCGAACGACAGGAACAGCAGCGCGTCGAAGCTCACGCCACCATGATGCCCGGCGCGCCCCTCACCGCGTGCGAGGGGTGCAGGGCGGATGATCCCGACCACGCCGCGGCGGTGCGCTCCAGCGCACCGCCGCGGAGGCGGGTGCGGCGGCGGTTCAGCTACCCAGGGCGTGCACCCCGCCGTCGGCCATGATCATCGAACCGGTGGTCTTCGGCAGCCAGTCCGACAGCGCGGCGCACACGGTGCGGGCCACCGGTGTGGGGTCGTCGACGTCCCAGCCGAGCGGGGCGCGGTCGCCCCAGTTCTCCTCGAGCTCGCTGAAGCCGGGGATGGACTTGGCGGCCATGGTGCGCACCGGGCCGGCCGAGACGAGGTTGACCCGCACCTGCCGCGACCCCATCTCGCGGGCCAGGTACCGCGAGGTGGCCTCCAACGCGGCCTTGGACACGCCCATCCAGTCGTAGGCGGGCCAGGCCACGCGCGCGTCGAAGTCCATGCCGACGATCGAGCCGCCCTCGTTGAGCATCGGCATGACCGCCGTGGTCAGCGACTTCAGCGAGTACGCCGAGACCTGCAGCGCCTGGGAGACGTCCTCCCACGGCGCGGTGAGGAAGTCCCCGCCCAGGCAGGACTGCGGCGCGAACGCGATCGAGTGCAGCACGCCGTCGACGGAGTCCCAGTGCTCGCCGAGCCGGTCGGCGAGCGTGTCGAGGTGCTCGTTGTCGGTGACGTCCAGTTCCACCACGGGTGCGGGCTTCGGGAGCCGGCCGGCGATGCGTTCCACCAGCCGCATCCGCCCGAACCCGGTGAGCACCACGTCGGCGCCCTGCTCCTGGGCGACCTTCGCGGTGTGGAAGGCGATCGATGTCTCGGTGATCACCCCGGTGATCAGGATGCGCTTGCCTTCGAGCAGTCCGCTCACGTCTGTCCTTCCGCTGTCGTGCCGCGGGCGTCAGCGCCCGCCTTCCGGTGCTCTCGGTCGCCCGACCTCAGTGGCCCATGCCCAGTCCGCCGTCGACCGGGATGACCGCGCCGGTGATGTAGCTGGCCTCCGCGGAGGCCAGCCACCGCACGGTGCCGGCGACCTCCTCGGCATCGGCGAACCGGCCGAGCGGGATCTCCCCCAGGATCTGCTGCTTGCGCTCCTCGGACAGCGCGTCGGTCATGTCGGTGGAGACGAACCCGGGCGCCACGACGTTCGCCGTGATCGAGCGCGACCCCAGCTCGCGCGCGACCGAGCGGGCGACGCCGACGAGCCCGGCCTTACTCGCGGCGTAGTTGACCTGGCCCGCCCCGCCGGAGAGCCCGACCACGGAGGAGATGAAGATCATGCGCCCGCTGCGGTTGCGCAGCATGCTGCTCGCCGCGCGCTTGGCCACCCGGTAGGCACCGCCGAGGTTGGTGTCGAGCACGCTGTTGAACTGGTCCTCACCCATGCGCAGCAGCAACCCGTCGTCGGTGATGCCGGCGTTGGCCACGAGCACCTCGACCCGCCCCTGGTGGGCCTCGACCTCGTCGAAGGCGGCGGTCACCTGGTCGGGGTCGCCGACATCGCACTGCACCCCGAACAGGCCCTCGGGGGCCCCCGAGCCGCGGTGGGTCACCGCGACCTGGTCCCCCGCGGCCTGGAACGCCCGCGCGATGGCCAATCCGATCCCGCGATTCCCACCGGTCACCAAGACGGACCGTGCCACGTCGCTCTCCCTTCGCGCTGTCATCACTGCCGGGCCTCGAAGCCCGCGGGAACACTATCGACCCGTCCGCAGTGGACCGTGGTCGCCTCCGCACAGAAATTCGCCCGCGCGATCGTGGTGTCCCCACATCGCGTCCCGGGGCCGCACCGCGGTGCGGCACTGGGATCCGACGCCGGGGTCCGGCGCTGGGCGCGGCCGACTGGGGCTCCCAGCCCGCCACGCCACCACATCTGTGGTGGATTCGGCGCCGCCTCGACCACAACAGGTGTGGTGGCACGCGGGAGGACCGCGCGGGGTCGAGCAGAGCAGCGTGCGCTGCCCGGAGCTGGAGGCGCGCCTGCGCACCGGGAGCTCCGCCCGGCGCGCAGGCGCGGCGCACTGGTCACCACACCTGTGGTGGATCGGGTGCGACCCCGCGCCGCGTCAGAACCCGGACTCGACCGACTCCCCCGCGGCGGCGTGCAGCACGCCGGGCAGCACCGCCACCTCGTCGACGAGCGAGCGCACCGGCCACTTGCCCCGCACCCGCACCGCCACCACGGCGGTGCGCTGCTCGTCCTCCTCGGTGTCCTCGCGCTCGACCTGCACGTCGGTGATGGTCCACCCGCGACTCGTGCACAACGTCAGCACGCTGCGCAGCACCCCGTGGCCGTCGAGATAACCGACGCGCAGCACCTGGGGCTCGCGCAGCGAGCGCCGGAACAGCCGCAGCAGCGACGGGAACCCCATGACCACGAGGTAGTGCACCCCCGTGGTCGCCGCCGCCAGCACGACGAGCCCACCGCCGCAGGCCATTCCCACCGCGGCCACGACCCACACGGTCGCGGCCGTGGTCAGTCCCCGCACCGCGTCGCGCCGCACGAAGATCAGCCCACCGCCGATGAAGCCGATCCCGGAGACGATCTGGGCCGCCACGCGCGAGGGGTCGAACGACACGCGCTCGAACGCGAGCAGGTCGCCGAAGGCGTACTTGGACACGAGCACGAACAGCGCCGCCCCGACACCGACGAGCGTGTGCGTGCGCAGGCCGGCGCTCTTGGCGCGCACTTCCCGCTCGACACCGATGAGGCTGGAGAACAGCAGGGCCGTGCCCAACTCGACGAGCAGCGGCAGCTCGTCGAAACCGGACACGACGGGATCGCGCATGCGGGCGAACGTAACGCAGCGAGGACCACCGCGACACTCGCAGCCACCGCCCCACCGGGCACGCGCCGCGACCGCACTCCGCGGCCCGCACCGCACCAGCGAGCCCGGCGCTCCGAACGCGCCCGCGCCCCTACGGCACGCGGCGTCCGAGCCGGAGCGCGGCCCCAGCCGAGACGATCAGCGCCAGCGTGCCGAGCACCAGCCACGGTCTGCTGGCATCGGTGTGCTTCGTCTCGTAACCGATCTGCTCGCCCAGCGTCTCGTAGACCTGCCGCAGTTCCTGCGCGCTGGCGGCCTTGTGGAACTCGCCCCCGGACAGCCGGGCGATCTCGGCCATGGCGGCGTCGTCGACCTCGACCCACTCGCGCTGGCCCTCGATCTCGACGCTGCCGTGGTGCGTGCCGAACGAGATCGACGAGATCGGCACGCCCTTCTCCTTCGCCTCGCGGGCCTTGGAGTACGCCCCGCGCGGGGCGTTGAGATCGCGGGGGATCGTCTGCCCGCCATCGGCCATGAGCACGATGCGCGCGGGCGGCGGCCCGGCGGGGCCGCTGACCATCTTGCCGAAGGACTCGATCGCCGACATGGACGCGTTGATCCCGTCTCCGGTGGCCGTGGCCTCGGACAGCTGCATCGAGTCGATCGCCTGCTTCACCGCCGCGCGGTCGGTGGTCGGCATGGTCATCACCGTGGCGGTACCGGCGAAGGACACCAACCCGAGGTTCACCCCCGGGGTGAGTTCCTCGGCGAACTCCTTGGCCGCCTGCTTCGCCGCTTGCAGCCGGTTCGGCGCCACGTCCTCGGACTTCATCGACAGCGACACGTCCACCGCCAGCATCACGGTGGCCCGGTTCCGCGGGATGCGCTGCTCCGCGGTCGGTCCGGCCAGCGCCACCGTCAGCAGGATCAGCGCCACCCCCACCAGCGCGGGCGGCACGTGCTTCAGCCACGCGCGCCGCCCCGAACCGGCGCGCTCGAGCGCGGCGAAGTTGGCGAACCGCAGGCTGTCGGCGCGGCGGCGCCGCTGCGCCCACACGTAGCCGGCGACGAGCGCGGCCACGACGAGCAGCAGCAGGAACCACCACGGAGTGGCGAAGCCGGACAGACTCAACCCGCTCCCCCTCCGGACCATCCGCGCTTGCGCGCCACGACGAACCGCACGAGATCGGCGATCCAGTCGGAGTCGGTGCGCAGGGTCAGGTGCGCGCAGCCCGCTCGCCGCAACGCCGCGGCCACCTCGTCGCGGTGCGCCGCGGCGGCGGCCGCGTACTCGCGGCGCAGCACCGGCGTGGTCTCCACTTCGCGCTGCTTGCCGGTCTCCGGGTCGGACAGCACGACGGTGCCCGCATCGGGCAGTTCCACGTCCCGCGGGTCCAGCACCTCGACCGCCAGCAGCGAGTGCCGCTGCCCGAGGGCGCGCAGCGCCCGCTGCCAGTCGGTCGGCCCGAGGAAGTCGGAGACGAGCGCGATCAGCCCGCGGCGCCGCGGCGGCCTGCGCAGGGACTCGACGAGCGCGTTCAGGTCCCCGCGGGTGCCTTCCGGCGCGCGCGGCAGCGCGGCGACGCGCTTGAGCAGGGCCCGCGCGTACTGCGTGCCGGAGCGGGCGGGAACGCGCACCTCGCCGGTGCCGGTGTCGGCGACCGCACCGATGCGGTTGCCCCCGCCGGCGGTGAGGTGCGTGACCGCCGCGAGCGCCGCCACGGCGAGCTCCCGCTTGTCGCAGGCCGCCGAGCCGAAGTCGAGGCTGGCCGACAGGTCCACGGCCGTCCACGTCTCGAGCTCCCGGTCGGCCACGCTCTGCCGGATGTGCGGTTCGCCGGTGCGCGCAGTGACCGCCCAGTCCATGCGGCGGACGTCGTCACCGGGTTCGTAGGGGCGGGCCTCCCCCGGCTCGGTGCCCGGGCCGGGGAGGATCCCGAGGTGATTGCCCTGGAGCAACCCGTCGAGCCGGACGCGCACGGTCCACTCGAGCTGCCGCAGCGACTCGGCCAGACGGCTCTCGTCCAGCGGGGGCGGCGCCCAGGACGGGCGGGCTGCGCTGCTGGGTGTTGACACCACCGCTCCTCCGGTCCGGTGCTACTGGGCGGGGCCGACGAACGGCGCCTGCCCCGCTGCGGGCGGTGGGCCGGGCTGCGCCGCCGGGGCCTGCGGTCGGGCGGCGACCTGCGGCAGCGGCACGGTCTGCAGCACCCGGTTGACGACGTGCTCCGGGGAGATGCCGTCGGCCAGCGCATCGTAGGAGAGCACGAGCCGGTGCCGGAAGACGTCCCCGACGACGTCGACGACGTCCTGCGGCAGCACGTAGTCGCGCCCCCGCACCAGCGCCAGGGCGCGCGCCGCGGCGACGGTGCCGAGGCTCGCCCGCGGCGAGGCGCCGTAGGAGACCCAGCCGGCGATGTCGGACAGGCCGTGCTCGTTCGGCGTGCGCGTGGCCGCGACGAGCCGCACGACGTAGTCGACGAGGGCGTGGTGGACGAACACGCGGGAGGCGGTCTGCTGCAGCCGGACGAGCTCCTCCGGGGTCAGCAGCGCCGCCGGTTCCGGCGGCTGCACGCCCATGCGGTAGATGATCTCCCGCTCCTCCTCCGCGGTCGGGTACTCCACGGGGAGCTTGAACAGGAACCGGTCGCGCTGGGCTTCCGGGAGCGGGTACACGCCCTCGTTCTCGATGGGGTTCTGCGTGGCCAGCACGAGGAACGGAGTGGGCATGGAGAAGCTCTCGCCGCCGATGGAGACGTGGTGCTCGGCCATGACCTCCAGCAGCGCCGACTGCACCTTGGCGGGTGCGCGGTTGATCTCGTCGGCGAGGACGAAGTTGGCCACCACCGGGCCGAGCTCCACGTCGAAGCGCTCGCTGCCCTGCCGGTAGATCCGCGTGCCGAGGATGTCCGAGGGCACGAGGTCCGGGGTGAACTGCAAGCGGGCGAACGAGCCGCCGACCACGCGGGCGAAGGTCTCCACCGCGAGGGTCTTGGCCACACCCGGCACGCCTTCCAGCAGGATGTGCCCCTGCGCGAGCAGCCCCACCAGCACGCGTTCGACGAGCCGGTCCTGGCCGACGATCACCCTCTTGACCTCGAAGACGGCGCGTTCCAGCGCCCGCGCGTCCGCGGCGGGCGGCGCGGGCGCCTCCTCCTGCAGCGCCTCCCCTTCCCGGTGGGCGGCGTCGTCACGACCTCCCGTGTCCTCCTGCGTCACCTTCCGCACGCCTCCCTGCTGTCCGATGAGCGGGCCTCGGTCGTGTGACCGCTGCTGTGATCGTGGCACGGCTGCCGCGGCCTTTCACGCGGGGTTTGATTTCATCCAACACTGAAATAACAAAACTAATTAATCTCACAGGCGCCCACCCGCTCCCCGACACGCCGCAGCAGCGGAACGGCAGCAGCCCCCGCTCCGCCGAAGCACCGCCCTCACCGCCGGGACCGCCGCAGGTCCTCCGGCGTGTCCACGTCGGAGGCCTCGCGGCCCGCGGCCGGCACGAGCAGCGGATCCAGCTCCCCCAGCACCGACCGCACCGACCGTCCGGCCCCCTCCTCCGGCACGGCCGCGCGCAGCCGCCGGCCGCGCCACACCCCCAGCAACCACTGCGCCCGCCCGTCCGGGTCGGCCAGCACCGCGCCGGCCGCGTCCGGCCGCCGCTCCACCGCCGCGCGCAGGCGCGCGAGAGTGCGCGGACGCAGGTGCGCGTGGTCCCCGGCGAGCACCGCGACCAGCACCGCCGAACCGGGAACGAGCCGCAGCCCCGCGCCGATCGCCGCCACCGGTCCCCCGCCGGGCGGTTCCTCGCGGGTCCAGCGCACCGGCAGCCGGGTCGCGCGGGGCGGCCCGACGACCACGCGCGGCTCCGCCTCGGCCGCGGCCGCGAGCACGCGGTCCAGCAGGGCCCGGCCGGACACGGACTGCCCGAGCTTGTCGGCACCGCCGAACCGGCGCGCCTGCCCACCCGCCAGCACGATCGCGGTCATCCCCGACTGCCCGTCCATGCCCGCCATGTTCCCAGCTCACCACCGCCGGAGACAGGTCGGGAGCGATGATCGGCGCGCCGGTCCGCCGGCGACGCCGTCGTGCGCGGGCCCTCACCGCGGGGTAACACGAAGACCGGTCCACGAAGAACCCCGCCGCCGAAGTTCTCGGCAGATCAACGACGAACTCGAGGAGAAGCGAGCATGCCGAAGACCGTCTTCCACGTCGACCAGGACACCTCGATGCACGAGCACGAGGTTCCGGGGCACAACCGCTGGCACCCGGACATCCCGCCCGTGGCGGAGGTGCGCCCGGGCGAGGAGTTCCGCATCGAGTGCAAGGACTGGACCGACGGCCAGATCCGCAACACCGACTCGGCCGACGACGTGCGCGACGTGGTGCTCGACCACAACCACATGCTCAGCGGCCCGATCGCCGTGACCGGAGCCGAGCCGGGCGACCTGCTCGTGGTCGACTACCTCGACGTCGGCCCGGCGCACACCATCGACCGCGGCCCGGGCTCCGAGCCCGGTCAGGGCTGGGGCTACACCGGCATCTTCGACCGGTCCAACGGCGGCGGGTTCCTCACCGAGCACTTCCCCCGCGCGGGCAAGGCGGTGTGGGACTTCCACGGCCGCTTCGCCACCTCGCGGCACCTGCCCGGGGTGCGCATCGACTCGAACGTGCACCCGGGGCTGGCCGGTTGCGCCCCGTCGCACGAGCTGCTGGCCACGTGGAACCGGCGGGAGCGGACGCTCATCGACACCGCCCCGGACCGGGTGCCGCCGCTGGCCCTGCCGCCGCACGAACCGCACGCCCTGCTCGGCTCGCTCACCGGCGCGGCGCGCGACCGGGCCGCGCAGGAGGGCGCGCGGACCGTGCCGCCGCGCGAGCACGGCGGCAACGTGGACATCAAGAACCTGGGCATCGGCTCGCGGGTGTACTACCCGGTCTACGTGCCCGGCGCGCTGTTCTCCATCGGGGACCTGCACTTCGCCCAGGGCGACGGGGAGATCAGCTTCTGCGGCGCGGTGGAGATGGGCGGCTACGTCGACCTCGGCGTGGACCTCGTCAAGGGCGGGATGGAGCGGTACCGGGCCTCGACACCGATCTTCCAGCCGGGCCGGCAGCAGCCGCAGTACAGCGAGTTCGTCTCGTTCGTCGGCATCTCCGTCGACGAGTCCGGGGACCAGCACTACATGGACGCCACGATCGCCTACCGGCGGGCGTGCCTGCAGGCGATCGAGTACCTCGAGCAGTTCGGCTACACCGGCGAGCAGGCGTACCTGATCCTGTGCGCCGCGCCGATCGAGGGCCGCGTCAGCGGGATCGTGGACATCCCCAACGCCTGCTGCTCGCTGTACCTGCCGACGGAGATCTTCGACTTCGACATCCGGCCGGGCGGTGACGGGCCGGTGCCGGTCGACCGCGGGCAGTGCGCCGTGGCCGGCTGAGCTGCCCGCCACGGGGAGCGCTGAGCTGTCCGAGGCACCCGGACCGCAGATCAGCGCTCCCCGGACCCGGGGGTCGGGGCGGCCGCGGCCAGCGCCGGCAGGACCTCGACGAGCGGTTCGCTCAGCACTGCCGCGGCGAGGTGGTCGTACGGCGTCGGTTCGGCGTTGCAGATGACCAGCTCGGCCCCGGCGCAGGAGGCCAGCTGCGCGAACCCCGCCGCCGGGTGCACCGTCAGCGAGGTGCCCGCGGCGAGGAACACGTCGCAGTCGACCGCGGCCTGCTCGGCGCGCCGGATGACCTCCTGGTCCAGCGCCTGGCCGAAGGAGATCGTCGCGGACTTGAGGATGCCGCCGCAGTCGAGGCAGGCCGGGTCCTCCTCGCCGTCCTCGACGCGGCGCAGCGCGTCCCGCATGCGCCCGGTGCCGCCGCAGTCGAGGCAGGTCACGCGGAACATGGTGCCGTGCAGCTCCAGCACGCGGTCGCGGGAGAGCCCGGCGCGCTGGTGCAGCTCGTCGATGTTCTGCGTCAGCACCGCCTGCAGCCGCCCCGCGCGGTCGAGGTCGACGAACGCGCGGTGCGCGGCGTTCGGTTCGGCCTGCCACGCGGGGTTCTCCGCGCGGGCGAGCCACGCCTGCTTGCGCACTTCCGGGTCGGCGACGTAGCTGTCGATGTCGGTGAGCCGCTGCGCCGCCGGGTTCTTCGTCCACACCCCGTTGGGGCCGCGGAAGTCGGGGATGCCGGAGGCGGTGGACAGGCCCGCTCCGGTCAGCGCGGTCACGCGCCGCGCCCCGGCGAACACCTCGCGGGCCCGCTGCCACTGCGGGTCGCCCCCCTCCGGGGTCGGTTCGCTGCGCACGGTAGCCCTCCGCGGATCGATGGGTGCACCGCGCCTGTGGCGCGGTGCGCTCGCACGGCCACCATGCCACGGACCCGCTCCTCGACGGTCACCCGCTGACGATCAGCGGCGCACACCGCCGCTGCTGCGCGATTGACCGAATCCGGGGAAAATAGCGACATCTGCGACCGGCGAACTTTCCGTTCACCAGGAATTCGTCCTACATTTGAACAGCGTTCCGGTTACGGAAGCTCCGTTCGGGAGGACCTCATGGCCAAGGAAAGCAGTTCCGGAGGACGTTCCACGTCCCGTGGCGGCAGCTCCCGCGCGAGCACGCAGGGACAGCGCTCCGGTTCCACCACCCGGAGCGCGGGAGCGCAGACGACCGCCGTCGCCGACGCGCCGGACGACAGCACCGCGCACGGTGCGACGGTGCATCTGCCGTTCGTCACCGCCGAGTTCCACCGGCCCGACATGCGCCTGCCCGGTCGGCAGGACGTCACGTCCGCGGCCGAAACGGTCCGTGCACAGCTGCCGTCGACCAAACACGCCTTGTTCTACGGCGGCCTCGCCGCCGGCACCGCGCTGAGCCTCATCGAATGGCCGGTGGCGCTCGCCATCGGACTCGGCACGGCTGTCGTGAGCAGCGACCGCGGCCAGCAGACCTGACAGACCGCTGAATCCTCCACCGGCGCGGTCGGCGCGCTTCGGCCGCGCCCGTGCTCCGGGGCGTCGAAACCACCCGGGCTTCTCGTCGCGTCGATCGCGCGCCTCGCCCAACGCCGCACGCGGAAGGATCCATGTCGTTGGACACGCTGCTGTCGCGCGTGGCGAACGTCGCCAGCGACGTCGTCGACGCCGTGCGCGCGCTCGGCGGCGCACCCGTCACCCGGCGCAGCCACGAGGACGCCGATCGGACCCATCTCGAGGTGCGCGGTCTGCACCAGCCCGGTGCCGAGCAAGCCGGTGGGGACCTGCGCGCACGCCTGTCCGACATCGACGGCGTGCGCGAGGTCGAGGTGAACGCGGTGCTCGGACGCGTGGTGACGCGGCACGCACCGAATGGCGCGGACCGCCGTGCCCTGGCCGAGGTGGTCGCGCGGGTCGAAGCCGATCACGGCTTGGCCGAGCGCGGGCAAGCCCCCGGAACCGCCGCGCACCCCGGCAACGCCGACGCGCTGCTGCGCGAAGTCGGGGCACTGGGCGTGAGCGCGCTGGGGCTTGGCTATTCCGCGGCGGCACCGCTGCTACCGGTACGTCCGCTGACCCCGCTGGTGGCCGCCGCGGTGTCGCTGACCGATGCGGTGCCGTGGGTGCGTTCCCGCGCTGAACGTGCGCTCGGCCGCCCGCGCACCGAGTTCGCGCTCGGCCTCGGCGGCGCAGTCGCCCAAGGACTGTCGCAGAATCCGCTGTCCTCGTTCACCGACATCCTCGGCCGGTTCACCGCCACCCGGGAAACGGCCGCCCGCCACCGCGCGTGGCGCCGCTGGGAACAGGCCCGCGCAGGAGTCCCCGGTGTGCACGAGGCGCCAGCGCTGGCGACCCGGCCTCGCCCGGTGGCCGTGCCCGACGGGGTCGTGGAGCATGTCGCGAACGTCTCCGGCACCTGCGCGCTCGCCGGCTACGGCACCGTGCTCACGGCGAGCCGGGACCCTCGGCGGGCGTTGGCAACGCTGCACGCCGGGACGCCGCGCCCGGCCAAGAGCGGCCGCGAGGCGTTCGTCAGCCAGCTCACCTCGTCGATGTGCGCCCGCGGCGGGGTCGTGCTCGAACCGCGAGCGATGCGACGTCTCGACCGGGTCGACACCGTGGTGCTCGACGGGGCCGCGCTGCTGACCGGCAGCCACACCGTCGACGAGGTGCTCGCCCTGGACACCGGCTTCGACCCGGGACGGCTGTTCGCGCACGCCGGCAAGCTGGTCGATCCGGACGCGCCGCGGGAGCGGCGCGCGCAGGGACGGTGGTCGGTCGCCCCGCATGAGCACGACCGGGAGCTGCCGGCCGACGTCCGCGACGCGGCGCGCGCCCACCGGGAACGCGGTGCGGAGCTGCTCCTGCTCTACCGCGACGCCGAACCCGTCGGGCTCGTCGTGGTCGTGCGGGAGCTCGACCCGCTCGCCGAGGCACTCGTGCAGGCCGCGGACGAGACCGGTTCGGTCGTGCTCGCCGACGCCGGCAGCGGGCTCGGCCAGCGGCTGCCGGTCGGTGAAGTCGTGCCCGGCGGTGACCGGCTGGCGGAGTCGGTGCACCGGTTGCAGCAGGACGGCCGGGTGGTGGGAGTCGTGTCGCACCGCGCGTGCGCGGCACTGGCCGCAGCCGACGTCGGGCTCGGCGTCACCGACCTCGAGTGCGCGGTGCCGTGGGGTGCCGACGTGCTGTGCCCGAACCGCGCGGAGGCCCACACGCTGCTGTCGGCGGTGTCCCGGGCTCGCACGGCCAGTCGGCAGGCCGCCGCGCTGTCAGTTGGCGGAGCGTGCCTCGGCACCCTGTTCAGCGCCCTCGGCCCGTCGTTCGGCGCGCCGGCGCGTGCCGCGATGCCGGTGCAGGCGGCCACGTTGTTCGCGCTGACCACCGGCACCCTCGCCGGGCTCCAGGCCGGCAACCGGCCCCCGCCCGCTCCCCGGGAGCACACCCCGTGGCACGCGCTGCCGCGCAAGGCCGTGCTGGGGATGCTGTCCAGTTCGGTGGACGGCCTCGATCAGGCAGCGGTGCGACGTCTGCAGCGCACCCGCCCGGCCGAATCCCGGAAGGACGGTTCCGGGGCGTTGGCGACGACGTTGGAAGGGCTGGTCAACCCGATGACCCCCGTGCTGGCCACGGGGGCGGTGGTCTCGGCCGGGCTCGGCTCGGTGGTCGACGCTCTGCTGATCGTGGGAGTGCTCGGCATCAGTGCCGCGATCGACGGGGTGCAGCGGGCGGCCACCGACCGGGAGCTCGCGCAGCTGCTGGACACCGAGCGACTACCGGTGCGCGTGCGCCGCGCGGGCGAGGTCACGACGGTCTCCGCCGACGAACTCGTCCGCGGCGACGTGGTCGAACTGCGTTCCGGCGACGGTGTGCCCGCCGACTGCCGGGTGCTGACCGCCGATTTCCTGGAGGTCGACGAATCCAGCCTGACTGGCGAATCCGATCTGGTGGTCAAAACGCCGGGCCCCACCACCGCCAGCGCCCTCGGGGATCGCACCAGCATGGTGTACCAGGGCACGACGGTCGCCACCGGCACGGCCGCGGCAGTGGTCGTCGCGACAGGCACCGCCACCGAGCTCGGACGCACCACCAGCGGCAACGGCGGCAGCAGCGGAGACGGCAGCGCCTCGGGCGGGGTGGAAGCGCGGTTGGACGAGCTGACCCGGCAGATCCTGCCGGTGTCGGTCGGGGCGGGCGGGGTGCTGTTCCTGGTGGACCTGCTGCGGGGCATCCCGCTCGGGCAGACCGTGGGGCGCGCGGTCGGGTTGGCCGTGGCCGCCGTGCCGGAGGGGCTGCCGTTCGTGGCGACGCTGGCGGAACTCGCCTCGGCGCGGCGGTTGTCGCAGCGCGGGGTGCTCGTGCGGAGCCCCGCGACGATCGAGGCGCTGGGCCGGGTGGATGTGCTGTGCTTCGACAAAACGGGCACGCTCACGCAGGGACGTCTGCAGCTCGGCCAGGTCTCCGACGGCCGGCGCAGCGCCGATCCGGATGCACTCGATGCGGCTCAGCGGCGGGTGATCGAAACAGCCTCCCGCGCCAACCCGCAGCCCGCTGACGACGAGCCGTTGCCGCACCCCACCGACCGCGCGGTGCTGGACGGCGCGCTGCGGGCGGGTGTCGACCCGAACTACCACGACGTGCTCGCCGACTTGCCCTTCGAGCCGTCCCGCAGCTTCCACGCCACGCGCAGCCGCGGCCCGGAAGGGGTTTCGTTGCACGTCAAGGGTTCTCCCGAAGTCGTGTTGGACCGTTGCGTGCTGTGGCGGCGCTCCGACGGGGACCGGCCGTTCGACGGGGAAGCCCGGGCCGAGATCGAGGATGAAGTCAAACGCTTGGCACTGCGCGGGTTCCGGCTGCTCGCGGTGGCCGAGAAGTCCACTCCGGACGAGGCGGAATCCGACCTCGCGGATTCCGATGTGGATGGACTGGCGCTGCTCGGTCTGATCGGTCTGAGCGATCCGGTCCAACCGACGGCGGCCGATGCGGTCGGCCGGCTGCAACGCTCCGGGGTGGACGTGGTCATGATCA
Source organism: Salinifilum aidingensis (assembly GCF_054782015.1). Taxonomy (NCBI): domain Bacteria; kingdom Bacillati; phylum Actinomycetota; class Actinomycetes; order Pseudonocardiales; family Pseudonocardiaceae; genus Salinifilum; species Salinifilum aidingensis. The sequence continues at coordinate 151,569 of NZ_BAAGTH010000009.1, forward strand.
CCGGGGACCACCCCAGCACCGCGGAGGCCATCGCCGCCGATCTCGGCATGCTCGGCAGCCGCGAGGTGCTGCACGGCGGAACCCTCGACGAGCTCGACGACGAACAGCTCGCCGCGGAGCTGCCGAAGATCTCGGTGTTCGCCCGGGTGAGCCCCACGCAGAAGGCCCGCATCGTGCGGTTGCTGCGCGCCGCGGGCCGCACCGTGGCGATGACCGGCGACGGGGCCAACGACGTGCCGGCGATCACGCTCGCCCACGTCGGCATCGCGCTCGGCTCGCGCGCCACCCCGGCAGCGCGCGAATCGGCCGATCTCGTCGTCTCCGACGACCGCATCGAGACGATCACGCAGGGCATCGTGGAGGGTCGCGGCATGTGGGCCTCGGTGCACGATGCGCTGTCGATACTGCTCGGCGGCAACCTGGGCGAGATCGGCTACACCGTCGGCTCCGGGTTCTTCGGCGGTGGAGCCGCCCTCAACGCGCGGCAGCTGCTGGTGGTCAACATGCTGACCGACGTCCTGCCGGCGATTGCGATCGCGGTGCGCCCGCCGCCCCGGGCGACGCCGGAGAAGCTGTTGGCGGAGGGGCCGGACGCTTCGCTCGGGACGGCGTTGACCCGCAGCGTGTACGTGCGCGCCGCGGCGACGGCGAGCGCTGCCGGGTTGGCGTGTGCGCTGGCACGTCCGGTGTCGCTTCCGGGGCAGGCGCGGACCACCGGGTTGGCCGCCCTGGTCTCGGCCCAGCTCGTGCAGACCCTCGCGGTGCGCGGGCGCACGCCGCTCGTGCTGGCTTCCGGAGCCGTGTCGTTCGCGGTGCTGTACGGCGTCGTGCAGATCCCCGGCCTGAGCCAGTTCTTCGGCAGCAGCCCGCTGCTGCCGCACCAGTGGTTGATCGCGTTGGCAGCGGCGATGCTGAGCACGGCCGCGGTGCTGGTGTTCCAGCGCGGTGATGCAGCCGGGCGCCGAGACCTGCCGGATTCGTCAGGAACGCCCACCTTCGCGACGGAGGCGATCGAGCCCGCGCCGGCGGGCTGAGCGATGCCGGCTACGGCGCTGACCTGGGACATGTTCCTGCGTCCGTTACCTGCTGACAACCCGGGACACACCTCGCACTCACCTCGCAACGCCATGCTCGAGGCGAAACGCTCCCGAGGAAGCCGCGGAGAAGAAAACGCTCACCATGCCGAACTTCCTGACGACGGTACTGGCCGGTGTCGCCACGGCCCTGCTGGAAGGACTCATCGTCCACTTGGTCAAAACCGCCTACTCGCGGGCGACCCGCGCCGCGGCCTGAACGACCGAGCGGACCCGGTTCTCCGGTCGCTACGACCAGGAGGCGTGTCGTTCCCTGACAGCTCGCCCCGATGAGACGCGCTCGCCCCGGCGCGCAGCGCGAGGGTTCAGGCCCCGGCGTCGCGCGGGGTGTCGAGTTGGGCGTCGGGACCGTGGACGAATGCGACGGTTCCGGCTGCGCCGTCGACGCGCAGGAGATCACCGGTGCGGATAGCGGTGGTCGCGTCGCGGACGCAGATCACCGCGGGAATTCCGTACTCGCGGGCGACCGTGGGGCCGTGCGCGATCGGCGAGCCGGTGTCGCTGACCAGTCCGGCCGCCGTCATGAACAACGGCGTCCAGCCGGGGTCGGTGGTGGGAGCGACGAGGATCTCGCCTGGTTCCACGTGGGCTCCGACCGGGTCGACGACGACCCGGGCCCGACCTTCGGCTCGCCCCGGAGCGGCCGGCATGCCGCCGAACCCGTCCTCGGGCGCGGCGGTGGGTATGGTCGCCTCGACGTCGGTGCCGTCGGTCAGCAGCGCTCCCGGGACGCTGCGGCGGCGTACTTCGCGGTCGTGGACGCGGCGCCGCTCGGCCACCAGCTCCCGGCGTTCCGCGCGGTCGCGGACGGCCGCACGAGCCTCGTCCAGCTCGAGGAACATGATGTCCTCGGCAGCGTCCAGCACGCCAGCAGCGGCGAGCTCCTCCCCGGCGAGCACGAGCTGGCGGCGCATCTCCGCGTAGGGGATCAGCCAGGTGAACTTCGCGTACTCCCGCATCCCGGTCAGCGACCGCGACCGGCGCATGAGGAACGCCGCGATCCGGCCCCGGATCGGGCGGACGCGCACGGCTCGCGCGCTGAGCTCCGCGAGCTTGGCCTCCGCTGCCGCGGCGGCTTGTTCGAACCGGCGCTCCGGTGCCTGCTGGGGGTCCTGCAGGCGCAGGTAGTTGGCGACGGCGCCGAACACCGGCGCCGGGTCCTCCCGCCAGCGCGGGACGCCGATGTCGACTTCGGCGGCGGTGCGGTGCCCGTAGTCGTCGAGGAAGGCGTCGATGCCGACGTCGGGCAGTTCCCCGCGTCGGTAGCGCTCGGTCAGCTCGTCCGGGGAGGTGTCGGTGAACAGCGTGCCGTGCGGCCGGGCGCGTTCGGCGATCCGCCACAGGGCCAGGTCCATCTCCGTGGTGACGTTGTGCGGCATTCCCCCCAGCACGATGTCGGTCTCCTGCTTCGACGCGATGCCCCTGAGCAGGGACTCCGGGGCGGTGCCGGTGAGGATTCCGGCGAAGACCGGACCGATCACCTCCACGAGCGCCTTGCTGAGCATGGTGTCGAAAGCGCTGCCGGTGACCCAGTCCAACCGCTCGCGGGCCGTCGCGCCGTCTCCGGGCCCCTTCAGGTGGCGCAGGCTCTCCGCGGCCCGAAGGGCCTTGGCGCGGCCCGCGGCGGGCCGGGCCAGGGACAGCCCGATGCCGGCCAGGGCACCGGGGAGCTGGGAGACCGCGAGGGAGAGCGCGGTGCGGAGGGAGAACGGCAGGCCGGGGCGTGGTGCGAAGCGCGGGTCGCGCAGCATCCGCGTCACGGCCTCTTGGACGCGCGGCCCGTACACCCCCAGCCCATCGGCGAGTTTCCGGCGCATCGGCTTGCTGCGAACGAAGGAGCTGATGTCGACGTAGAGGTGGCGTCCGATGTCGACCATGAGGCTGTCGGGGTCGTGCGGGTCGACGGTGATTCCGACCGCCCCGCACCAGCGGCTCCACACCTGCTGCATCATCGTCATGCCCATGGGGGTGAACGGCCGCAGCATGCCCTGCAAGTGACCCACTTCCAGGTACAGGCGCGGCTGGTTCGGCAGGTTTTGCGGGGGCAGCGGGAAGAGCGTGGTGATGGGGCGGGATTGCAGGAGCCAGAGGCCGTCGGCATCGTGGGCCCACTCGACGTCCTGGGGCGCGTCGAAGAGGCCCTGGAGCCGGTGCCCTGCGGCACGTAGCTCGGTGAGTTGCGCGGCGGTGAGGCAGCCCGCGGTGTCGTCCGGCTCGGCGCCCTCGTCGAGGGCGTAGTGGTCGGGATCCGCGGAGCCGTCCACGACGGCGGTGCCCAGCCCGCGGACGGCGTCCACCACGGTGCGGGTGCGCGTACCGGTGACCGGATCAGCGGTGAAGAGGACGCCGGCGGTGTCGGCGTCGACCATGCGCTGGACGACGACGGCCATGCCCACGTCGGCGCGGTCGAGGGCGTTGGCGCTCCGGTAGGCGACCGCGCGTTCGTTGTCGAGCGAGTCCCAGCAACGGCGGACCGCATCGACGAGATCCGCGATCCCCTCGACGTTCAGGTACGTGTCCTGCTGCCCCGCGAAGCTGGCGCCGGGCAGGTCCTCCGCGGTGGCGCTGGAGCGCACGGCCACCGGCCCACCGCCCATCCGCTCGTACGCGGAGGTGATGGCCTCTGCCGGTATCTCCCCGGCGGCGTACGCGGCGGTGGTGACGCAGAATCCGGGCGGCACCCGCTCGCCCGCCGCGGCCATCTCTCCCAGGTTCGCGGCCTTGCCCCCGACGAGGCCGCCCATGTCGCGGCGCACCTCGTGCAGATCGACAACGGCGTCGTCGCCGGTCTCCGCGCTCGTCATTCGTCGCCTCCCATTTCGCTCTTCCCCCGGAACGGCGAGCACTCGTCGTCGAGGTCCGAGGCAGGCCTTCGAAGGTGGTGGGCGTGGTCACGCCGGTCACGTCTCCCCGTCCGTCGTCGCGCGGTAGACGTGCTCGCGGTAGGTGTCGCGCAGTTGCGCGACGATGCCGATGATCTTCGGTGCCACTTCGGCGAACGTGCGCCCGGTCGGATTGCCGGGCGGTTCGAAGGAACTGCGGATCACCTCCGCGAGCAGGTCGGCCTTCGTCTCGACGGGCAGGGCCAATTCCGGTGGCAGCATGGGCTCGATGCTCAGGTGGCCCAGCACGGCGGACCCGATGCCGTAGGCGATCCGCTCCACCGGCAGGTCCGCGCGCAGCAGGCCGTGCTCGGCGAGCAGGGCGAGGTACTCCGTGGACAGCGCGATCTTGCTGTGCACGACCTCGCGGGAGCCCTCGGTGGCGACCAGCCGGCCCAGCACCTCGGCATCGCGGGTGTAGATCGCGGCGAGCAGTGGCCGGCGCATCGCGTGCAGGAAGATGGTGCGCACGTAGCGGTGCAGCGCCACCTCGGCCGGGTCGGCGCGCATGCCCCGCACCAGCTCGTCGAACGTCGCTGCGCCCTCGCGGAGCAGCACCGCGAACAGCAGGTCGTCCCGACTGCGCCAGTGCAGGTACACGGTGCCCTTGCCCACACCGGCGCGGCGGGCGACCTCGTCGACAGTCACCTTGCGATAACCCCACCTGGCCAGCAGTTCCGCGGCTGCGTCCAGGATGCGGTCCGCCCGTTCGGTGACCCGTTCCGCCATCCGAGCCTCCACATCCCTGACCGCATGACCAAAAGAGCGATTTTGGTCATGCGGTCACAGTACGAGTCCCCCGCCCGGCAGGCAAGACGTTCCCGAGCAACTGCGCAGCACGGCGGCCGAGGGCGCAGCCGACCGAAATTCTCCGGGTTTTTCCGGTGGCGGAAGGGGGCGCGCGGCTTCGCGGACCCTGCCTTGAGGCCGAATACAGGACACGCGTACTGTTACGGGCGAGACAGAACCGGCACGGGCAGACGGGTCCTCGCGCGCCGCCGACCCTCGTGCGCGAGACTCAGCATCGTTCCCGAACGTGCTCCCGTCGCGAGATGGAGTTCAACGTGACAGCACCAGTGAGCAAGAACAGCTTCGGCGCCCGCGACACGATGCGGGTCGGCAACGACTCCTACGAGGTGTTCCGGCTCAACGCGGTCGACGGCGCGCAGCGCCTTCCCTACAGCCTGAAGATCCTCCTGGAGAACCTCCTGCGCACCGAGGACGGTGAGAACATCACCGCCGAGCACGTGCGCGCGCTGGCCAACTGGGACCCGAAGGCCGCCCCCTCCACCGAGATCCAGTTCACGCCCGGCCGCGTGATCATGCAGGACTTCACCGGTGTGCCGTGCGTGGTCGACCTGGCCACCATGCGCGAAGCCGTCGCCGAGCTCGGCGGCGACGCGTCCAAGGTCAACCCGCTCGCCCCGGCGGAACTGGTCATCGACCACTCGGTGGTCATCGACGTGTTCGGCAAGCCGGACGCGTTCGAGCGCAACGTCGAGTTCGAGTACGGCCGCAACAAGGAGCGCTACCAGTTCCTGCGCTGGGGCCAGAACGCCTTCGACGAGTTCAAGGTCGTCCCGCCCGGTACCGGCATCGTCCACCAGGTCAACCTCGAGTACCTGGCGCGCAGCATCATGGCGCGCAACGGCCAGGCCTACCCGGACACGTGCGTGGGCACCGACTCGCACACCACGATGGTCAACGGCCTCGGCGTGCTCGGCTGGGGCGTCGGCGGCATCGAGGCCGAGGCGGCCATGCTCGGCCAGCCCGTGTCGATGCTCATCCCGAACGTCGTCGGCTTCAAGCTCACCGGCGAGATCCCGCCGGGGGCCACCGCCACCGACGTGGTGCTGACCATCACCGAGATGCTCCGCAAGCACGGCGCCGTCGGCAAGTTCGTCGAGTTCTACGGGTCCGGTGTGGCCTCGGTGCCGCTGGCCAACCGGGCCACGATCGGCAACATGAGCCCCGAGTTCGGCTCCACCTGCGCGATCTTCCCGATCGACGAGGAAACGATCCGCTACCTCAAGCTCACCGGCCGCTCCGAGGAGCAGGTGCAGCTGGTCGAGACCTACGCCAAGGAGCAGGGCCTGTGGCACGACCCGGACAACGAGCCGGTGTACTCCGAGTACCTCGAGCTCGACCTGTCCGAGGTCGTGCCCTCGATCGCCGGTCCGAAGCGGCCGCAGGACCGCATCGCGCTGTCCGAGGCCAAGCCCTCGTTCCGCGGCTCGCTGACCGACTACGTCAAGCCGACCACCACCGACGAGGCCGCCCTGGACGAGGCCGGTGAGGAGTCCTTCCCCGCCAGCGACGCCCCCTCCGTGAGCACGCACGCGGTGCCGGACGTCGCCTCCGCCGCCAACGGCGCCAAGGGCCGCACCTCCAACCCGGTGCCGGTGCGGTCGGACGAGCTCGGCGACTTCGAGCTCGACCACGGTGCCGTGGTGATCGCCTCGATCACCTCCTGCACCAACACCTCCAACCCCTCGGTGATGCTCGGCGCCGCCCTGCTGGCCCGCAACGCCGTGGACAAGGGCCTGACCCGCAAGCCGTGGGTGAAGACCTCGATGGCCCCCGGTTCGCAGGTGGTCACCAACTACTACGAGCGCGCCGGGCTGTGGCCGTACCTGGAGAAGCTGGGCTTCCACCTCGTCGGCTACGGGTGCACCACCTGCATCGGCAACTCCGGCCCGCTGCCTCCGGAGATCTCCAAGGCCGTGCAGGACAAGGACCTGGCGGTCACCTCGGTGCTGTCCGGCAACCGCAACTTCGAGGGCCGGATCAACCCGGACGTGAAGATGAACTACCTGGCCTCGCCGCCGCTGGTGATCGCCTACGCGCTGGCCGGGACCATGGACTTCGACTTCGCCAACGACCCGCTGGGCACCGACACCGAGGGCAACCCGGTGCACCTGGCCGACATCTGGCCGTCGCCGCAGGAGATCCAGGAGGTCATGGACTCGGCGATCACGCAGGAGATGTTCACCCGCGACTACTCCGACGTGTTCACCGGTGACGACCGCTGGCGCTCCCTGCCCACCCCGGAGGGCGAGACCTTCGAGTGGGACCCGGACTCCACCTACGTGCGCAAGCCCCCGTACTTCGAGGGCATGGGCCAGGAGCCGGAGCCGGTCGGCGACATCGGCGGTGCGCGCGTGCTGGCGCTGCTGGGCGACTCGGTCACCACCGACCACATCTCCCCGGCCGGTGCCATCAAGCCGGACTCGCCGGCGGGCAAGTACCTCACCGAGAACGGCATCGAGCGCAAGGACTTCAACTCCTACGGCTCCCGCCGCGGCAACCACGAGGTCATGATCCGCGGCACGTTCGCCAACATCCGGCTGCGCAACCTGCTGCTCGAGGACGTGCAGGGCGGTTACACCCGCGACTTCACGCAGGAGGGCGGCCCGCAGTCGACGATCTACGACGCGGCGCAGAACTACGCGGCGCAGGGCACGCCGCTGGTGGTGCTGGCGGGCAAGGAGTACGGCTCCGGCTCCTCGCGCGACTGGGCGGCCAAGGGCACCAAGCTGCTCGGTGTGCAGGCGGTCATCGCCGAGTCGTTCGAGCGCATCCACCGCTCCAACCTCATCGGCATGGGCGTGGCGCCGCTGCAGTTCCCGGCCGGCGAGTCCGCGCACTCGCTGGGGCTGGACGGCACCGAGACCTACGACATCGCCGGGATCACCGAGCTGAACGCCGGCTCCACGCCGGGCACCGTCCACGTGACGGCGCGCAAGGCGGACGGCAGCACCGTCGAGTTCGACGCGGACGTCCGCATCGACACCCCCGGTGAGGCCGACTACTACCGCAACGGCGGCATCCTGCAGTACGTGCTGCGGAACATGGTCCGTTCCTGAGGGGACGATCTCTCCCTCGGAACCTCGGGGCGCCCTCCCCACCCGGGAGGGCGCCCTCTCATGTCCGGGCCGGGGAGCCCGCGGCCCCCTACGCCAGCGGGCGCCGGCAGAAGTAGATGCGCGCCGGCGGCAGGTTGCGCCACACGGTGCGGCTGGTGACGACCTCGTCGAAGAACCCGTCGAGCTGCGACCGGAACCGCCGCGCGGGGGCCAGCCCCAGGGCGTGCACGTAGCCGAAGGTCGTGAACCCGCCCGCCGGCGCGAGCACCTCGGTGACCTGGCCGAGGACGGCGCGCTGCAGCTGCGCGGAGAAGATCGACCACGGCAGCCCGCTGACGACGGCGTCGACGGTGCCGATGCCGAGGCCGGCCAGCAGGGACCGCAGCTCGGCCGCGTCCCCGTGCACCACTTCCAGCTCGGGGCGCCGGGAGCGCAGGTGCTGCACCATGCCCGCGTCGACCTCGACGGCGACGTGCCGCGCGCCGTCGGGCAGGCGTTCGGCGACGGCCGAGCTCAGCGCACCCGTGCCGGGGCCGATCTCGACCACGACCGGTGCGCGGTCCTCGCCGGGCAACGGCGCGCGCGGAACGACGGCGGCCATGTGCCGGGCGAGCTCGGGCGAGCTGGGCGCGACCGCGCCGACCAGGCCCGGTTCCCGCAGGGCGCGGCGCGCGAAGGTGCCGTACTCGGCCAGCACAGGGCGGGGGCGTTCGGAGCGCGTCGGCACGAAGCACTTCCTCCGTCGGGGGCAGTCGGCGCCAGCCTACCCCGCAGCGGAACCGGCCGAGGGCGGTGCCGCCGGGAGCACCCGCCCGCGCCGCCGGGAGCACCCGGGACTTTTTCCTCTGTGCGGCCGGGCGGGGCGCGGGCACCGTGGCCCGCGGTGGTGCCGCCCGGTGCCGGTGGTCCCCCGTCGGGAGAGAGGACGAGGGCCCTGCGGTGTGCCCCTCCCGGGCGGCACCACCTGCGCGCCCGCGCTGCCGCGGCGCGAGGCGGCGGCCGTCCGCGTGCGCGGGGCGTGCGCACCGGGGGGCGTGCGCCCCGGTGCGCCGCGGGGACTCATGGGGAGGCGGAGCCCACCTCCGGGATGACCTCCTCCCCGTAGGCGCGGGCGGTGTCGTCGACGGCGTCGTGCATGGCGTAGATCGCCACGTGGTCGACGCCGAGCTCGCGCAGCTCGGCGATCTTGTCCCGGTGGGCCCCGGCCGGTCCGAGCAGGCAGAACCGGTCGACGACGTCGTCGGGCACGAAGTCCGCGCTGCGGTTGCCGGCCCGCCCGTGGTGGGCGTAGTCGTAGCCCTGCCGGTCGCGGACGTAGTCGGTGAGCTCGCGCGGCACCGCCTGCGACTCCTGGCCGTAGCGCGCCACCAGGTCGGCCACGTGGTTGCCGACCATGCCGCCGAACCAGCGGCACTGCTCCCGCGCGTGGGCGAGGTCGTCCCCGACGTAGGCCGGGGCCACCACGCACACCGTCACCGCGTCCGGGTCGCGACCCGCCTCCTGGGCGGCGCTGCGGACGTGCCGCACCATCCACTCCACCAGGTACGGGTCGGCCAGCTGCAGGATCAGCCCGTCGGCGCGGCGGCCGACCAGCTCGAGGGCCTTCGGCCCGTAGGCGCCCATCCACACCGGCAGCTCCCCCGCCGCCACCCACGGCAGCCGGGTCGGTGCGCCGTTGAGCACGACCTCGCGCCCCTCGGCGAGGTCCTTGATCACCTGCATGGCGTGCTCGAGCGAGCCCAGGGTCGTCGGCTGCCCGCCGGTGACGCGCACGGCCGAGTCGCCGCGGCCGATGCCGCAGACCGCGCGGGGTCCGAACATCTCGTTGAGCGTGGCGAACGTCGAGGCGGTGACGGTCCAGTCGCGGGTGACGGGATTGGTCACCATCGTGCCCACGCGCAGGTCCCGGGTGGCGGCCAGGACCTGGCTGTGGATGACGAACGGTTCCTGCCAGAGGACGCACGAGTCGAACGTCCACCCGTGGCTGAAGCCCTGCTGCTCGGCGCGGCGCATCCGGTCGACCACCGTCCAGGCGGGCGGGTCGGTCTGCAGCACGATCCCGAAATCCACGAGAAACTCCCCTCTGCGACGTGCTCCTCGCTCCCCGCCCCGGTGCACCGGCCGGTTCGGCGGTCGGTGCTGCGCGCGGCCCGCTGCCGCGGCGGGTTGGTCCGGCGGTTCAGCCGAGGTACTGGCACAGCGAGCGCGGCAGGAAGCGCCCGCGGCCGGGTTTCCCGCGGTAGTCGCCGTGGCGGTAGACGACCTCGCCGCGGGAGAGCACCGCGTCCACGGCCCCGGTGACGGTGGTGCCCTCGTAGGCGTTGTAGTCGACGTTCATCCACTGGTCGCGCACCGACAGGGTGTGCTCGGCCGCGGGGTCGTAGACCACGAGGTCGGCATCGCTGCCGGGGGCGATGGTGCCCTTCCGCGGGTACAGCCCGAACATCCGCGCGGGGCTCGTGCTGGCCAGCTCGACCCAGCGGCGCCGCCCGATCCGCTGCTGCACCACGGCGTGGTGCAGCAGGTCGATCCGGTTCTCCACGCCGGGGATGCCGTTGGGGATCCTGGTGAAGTCGCCGCGGCCGAGCTCCTTCTGCTCGCGGAAGCAGAACGGGCAGTGGTCGGTGGAGACCACCGACAGGTCGTCGCTGCGCAGGGCCTGCCACAGGGACTGCTGGTGCTCTTCCGGGCGCAGCGGCGTGGAGCAGACGTACTTGGCGCCCTCGAAGTCGGGCCGGTCCAGCTCGTCGACGGTCAGGAACAGGTACTGCGGGCAGGTCTCGGCGAAGACCGGTGTGCCGTCCCGGTGCGCGCGGCTGATCTCCGCGACCGCCTCGGTCGCGGAGACGTGCACGACGTACAGCGGCGCGCCCGCCACTCTGGACAGCTGGATGGCGCGGTGCGTGGCCTCGGACTCCAGCAGCGGGTGCCGCACCTGCCCGTGGTGCTTGGGGTCGGTGCGCCCGTCGGCGAGCGCCTGCTGGGCGAGCACGTCGATGGCGATGCCGTTCTCGGCGTGCATCATGGTCAGCGCCCCGTTGTCGGCGGCGCGCTGCAGGGTGCGCAGGACCTGCCCGTCGTCGCTGTAGAACACGCCCGGGTAGGCCATGAACAGCTTGAAGCTCGTCACGCCCTCGGCGACGAGCGCGTCCATCTCGCGCAGCGCGGCGTCGTCCACATCGGACAGGATCATGTGGAACCCGTAGTCGACCGCGCACTCGTCGTCGGCCTTGGCGTGCCAGGCCTCCAGGCCGGCGCGCGGGCTGCTGCCGCGCGGTTGGATGGCGAAGTCGACGATCGTCGTGGTCCCTCCGCAGGCCGCGGCGCGCGTGCCCGTTGCGAACGTGTCGGAGGCCTGCGTCCCGCCGAACGGCATCTCCATGTGCGTGTGCGCGTCCACCCCGCCGGGGATCACGTAGCGGTCGGTCGCGTCGATCACCTCGTCGGCGCTCTCCGCCCACGCGGCGGCCGGCTCCGAGTCCGGCGCGACCAGGGCGACGACGCGCTCGTCCTCGACGAGGACGTCGGCGGCGACCTCCTCGGCGGCCGTGATGACCAGTCCGGAGCGGATGAGTGTCCGCGGCATCGGTGCGCTCCTCGACGTCTCGCCCGCGGGCCCGGACGGTCCCGTTGCCCGCGGGATGCGTGCCGGTTCAGGGGGTCGTCAGCGGTCCGTAGGCATCGGGCCGGCGGTCCCGGTAGAACGCCCAGGTCCGCCGCACCTCGTCGATGAGGCCGAAGTCGAGGTCGCGGACGAGCAGCTCCTCCTCGGTGCCGCTGGCGGTTTCGCCGACGAACCGCCCGTGCGGGTCGGCGAAGTAGCTCGAGCCGTAGAAGTCGTTGTCGCCGTACTCCTCCACCCCGACCCGGTTGATCGCGGCGACGAAGTACTCGTTGGCGACCGCGGCGGCCGGCTGCTCGAGCTCCCACAGGTGGGAGGACAGCCCGCGGCTCGTGGCCGAGGGGTTGTAGACGAGGTGCGCGCCGGCGAGGCCGAGGGCGCGCCAGCCCTCCGGGAAGTGCCGGTCGTAGCAGATGTACACGCCGATGCGTCCCGCTGCGGTGTCGAACACGGGCCAGCCGAGGTTGCCGGGGCGGAAGTAGTACTTCTCCCAGAACCCGGGCAGCTGCGGCAGGTGGTGCTTGCGGTACTTGCCGAGGTAGCTGCCGTCGGCGTCGATCACGGCGGCGGTGTTGTAGAAGAACCCGGGCCCGTCGGTCTCGAAGACGGGCAGCACCATCACCAGCCCGAGCTCCGCGGCCAGCGCCGACATGCGGCGCACGGTCGGCCCGTCGGGGACGGCTTCGGCCCACCGGTAGTGCTCTGGTTCCTCCACCTGGCAGAAGTACGGCGCGTTGAACATCTCCTGGAAGCCGATGACGCGCGCCCCGCCGGCGGCGGCGCGCCGCGCGTGCTGCTCGTGCTGGTCGAGCGCGGCGGCGGCATCGCCGGTCCACTTCGCTTGGACGAGCGCGGCACGGACGACCGGGGACATCGGCAACACCCTCTCGGCGGCGAAAAGCGGGGCTCCGCGGCGGATTCCTTCGAAGGTATCCGCCGCGGAGCCCGCGCGCCACGGATCCGCCCCGCGCGTGCCGCGATCTTCCCCGCGGGAACGCCCGAATTCAGGCGATCGGAGCAGTCCGGGTCAGGTCAGCTGCGCTTCGAGCTGGTCGGCGAGCTCGTTCATGATCCCCGCGTAGCTGGCGTAGCTCATCGGTGCGACCGCGTCCCACTCCACGAGGCTGCCGGCCCGGACCTCCTCCCGCTGGGCGAACACGGGCTTGCGCCGCATCTCCTCCGGGGTGAGCGACTCCGACCGCGTGTCCCACATGAGGATGTCGGCGGGGTACCGCCCGGCGTTCTCCCACGACATCGATTCGAAGTAGCCGTCGGGACCGTCCGGCGAGTCCGGAACCCGCAGCGGCAGGCCGAGCTGCTCGGCGTAGTAGGCCAGGTCCGGGTGCGCGGGCGGGTTGACGGCGTAGAAGTTCTCCCGGTTGCCGCCGATGGCGAGGATCGTCCGCCCCTGCTCCCGCAGGCGCTGGCCGATGCCGCGCAGCCGTTCGGCGGCGCGGTGGAACGCGGCTTCGTCCCGTTGCACCCGCGGGGACTCCACGTCGGCGCCGAGCGCCTCCGCGGTGCGCTCGTAGTTGGCGATGCCCTCGGGCAGCTGCAGTCCGGCCTGCTGCACGCCGATGGTGGGCGCGAAGCGGTTGATCTGGCGCTCCTGGTCCTCGTTGAGGTGCCACAGGCCGGGATAGCCCGGGTACTTGCCGCTGACGACGACGTCCGGGTCGAGCGCGGCGAGCCGTTCGGTGTTGACCTCGCCGTAGCCGGCGCCGGTGACGTCGGTGACCTCGTCGGGGTCGATGCTGCCGGCTTCCGGTTCGGTGCTGCCGTCGTCGCGCACGAGCGGCCCGAACGTGCCGACCACCGGCACGCCGAAGTCCTTCAACGCACCCGCTGCCGCCGTCTGCGCCACGACGCGCTCGGGCTCGTCCTCCGCGGTGACCACGACGCCCCGGTCGTCCCGGAACGACCACCCCTGCCCGCGGTCCTCCCGCGCGGTGCTCCCGCAGGCGGTGACGCCCAGCGCCACCGCCGCGGACAGCGCCGCGCCGATTGCTGTAATGCGACGCACATGAACCTCCCCTATGCTGTTAGGTTAGGCTAACTTGGCGGCTGAACAGGTGAGAGGGAGGTCCTGCATGACGACGACGTCCACGTTGACACCGGTGGATCGCACTCCGCCCTCGACGGAGAAACCGAGCTACCGGGTCTTCGAGGTCGTCGTCGCGCGCGTGCACCGCCTCAGCCCCGGATTCGTGCGCATCACCTTCCGCGGACCGGACCTGGAGACCTTCGGTCCGGCCGGCTGCGACCAGCGGATCAAGGTGGTCCTGCCGCGCGCGGGGCGCGACGTGCGGGACATGGACACCGGTGCGGACTGGTACAGCACGTGGTCGGCCATGCCCGAGGAGACCCGACCGGTCCTGCGCACCTACACCGTGCGGGCCCACCGGCGAACCGAGCTCGGCACCGAGGTCGATGTGGACTTCGTGCTGCACGGCGATGCGAGCGCCGGCAGCGGCCCGGCCGCCGCGTGGGCGGCGCGGGCCCGGCCGGGCGAGCGCATCGGCCTGGTCGGCCCGGACCGGCCCGGACGGGGGCAAGCCTGGGGCTGCGCCTGGTCCCCCGGCACCGAGGGCGGGCCGTTCCTGCTCGCCGGCGACGAGACCGCCGTGCCCGCGATCTCCGCGATCCTCGAGTCGCTGCCCGCCGGGGCCACCGGCATCGCCTGCCTGGAGGTGCCGCACGGCGAGGACCGGCTCGCGCTGGCAGCACCGCCCGGCGTCGAGCTGCGGTGGTTCTGCCGCGAGCACGCCGCCGCGCCGCACGGCTCCCTGCTCGAGAGCGGGGTGGCGGCGGCGCTGGAGGAGCTCCTCCCCCACGGCTGCCGCGAGAGCGGGGTGCCCGCCGAGCCCCCGGAGGTCGACGTCGACGGGTCGCTGCTCTGGGAGGCCCCGGAGCGGGGGCAGGGCGTGTTCTACGGCTGGCTCGCCGGCGAGGCCGGTGTGATCAAGCGCCTGCGCCGGATGCTCGTGCGCGACTGCGCCGTGCCCAAGTCAGCCGTGGCGTTCATGGGCTACTGGCGCGCCGGTCGTTCGCTTTGACGCGGGGACCCGCCGCGCCGAGGACTTCCGCGGGGCGGCGGCGCGTGCCACGATCTCCTCGCCGAGGGGCCGCGCGAGGAGGAGGGCCGCATGTTCGACGTCGACCACGTGCGTCTGGCCGGAGTTCCCGAGGAGCTGCCCCGCATGGTGCCGGTGGAGCAGCGGTTCGCCGGCGAGGCGGTCACCGATCTCGACGGGCGGGTGCACCGGCAGGTGCGCGAGCACGCCGCGCGGCACGACCTGTCCGGCAAGCGCATCGCCGTCGGCGGCGGCAGCCGGGGCATCGCGCAGATCGACCGGGTCGTCGCCGCCGTGGTCGCAGCGCTGGCCGAGCAGGGGGCGAAACCGTTCGTCGTTCCTGCGATGGGCAGCCACGGCGGGGCCACCGCGGAGGGGCAGCGCGCCGTGCTCGCCGAGTACGGCATCACCGAGGAGGCGATCGGTGCACCGGTGGTGGCCGCGATGGACACCCGCGTGGTGGCCGAGCTGGACGACGGCACCCCGGTGCACTTCGACGCGCACGCCGCCGAGGCCGACGGGATCGTCCCCGTCAACCGCGTCAAACCGCACACCGACTTCAAGGGCGAGGTGGAGAGCGGACTGGGCAAGATGCTCGCGATCGGGTTCGGCAAGCACCTCGGGGCGAGCACGCTGCACCGGCACGGCTTCGGCGCGTTCCACGAGCTCGTCCCCCGCACCGCCCGCGCCGTCCTCGACGCGCTGCCGGTGTCGTTCGGCATCGCGCTGGTCGAGAACGCCTACGAGCAACCGGCCCGGGTGGAACTCGTCGAGGCCGCGGGCATGCTCGAGCGGGAGGCGGAACTGCTCGCCGAGGCCAAGCGCCTGCTGCCGCGCCTGCTGCTGTCGGAGATCGACGTGCTCGTCGTCGACGAGATCGGCAAGGACATCAGCGGGGCGGGCATGGATCCGAACATCACCGGGCGCGTTCCCGTTCCCTCCCCGGGGTTCGCGGCACCACCGATCACCCGGATCGCGGTTCTGGGGCTGACCGAGCACACCAGCGGCAACGCGTGCGGGCTGGGCATGGCGGATGTGACCACGCAGCGCTGCGTCGACCAGATCGACTTCGGCGCGTTCTACACGAACTCGCTGACCTCGGGCGTGCTCGCCCCGGCGCGGATCCCGATGGCGCTGCGGGACGACCGCACCGCGATCACCGCCGCGCTGCACAGCTGCGGCGACACCGGTCGCGCGCCGAAGATCGCGCGCATCCGCAACACGTTGGCGCTGCCGCGGATCGAGGTCTCCGAGGGGCTGGCCGAGGAGGTGGCCGCGCACCCCGACCTCCTCGCGCGCGGCGAACCGCGCCCGTGGGAGTTCGACCGTTCGGGGCACCTGCCACCCCTCCCCCACCCGGGTTGCGCTCCCCGCCCTGAGGCGTGACGGCCGCACCGCGCCAGCGCGGCCGGGAACGACCTCGTGTTCGCGGGGTGCCCTGCACCGACGCGTCTGCCGTAGAGTGGACGTTCCCCGGTTTTCCGGCGACCGCCCGCGATCCAGCAGCGTCCCGCGACCGCGTTGAAGGAGGCATCCGCCGATGTGGCCTCCACTGGAGACCGACCGCCTGAGCATCCGCGACTGGACGACCGACGACAGCGACGCCCAGGCCGTGCTCGCGCTCTACGAGCGGCCCGAGGTCACCGAGTGGCTCACCCCGCCGGCGCCCAGCGTGGCCGACCTCGCCGCGGCGCGCGCCATGCTGCAGGCCTGGACCGAGGCGCAGCCCAACCACATCCCGCCGACGGGCCGTTGGGCGATGCAGCGCCGCGACGACGGCACCGTCGTCGGCGGGCTCGTGCTGCGGATGCTGCCGCCGCACGACCACGAGGTCGAACTGGTGTGGAAGCTGCGGCCGGAGTCGTGGGGGCACGGCTACGCCACCGAGGCCGCCCGCGCGCTGCTCGCCTGGGCGTTCACCTTCGACATCGACGAGGTGTTCGCGCTGAGCCTGCCGGAGAACACCCGCGCGATCGCCACCGCGCGGCGCATCGGGATGGACTGGGTCGGGGAGACGACGAAGTACTACGGCACGACGCTGCAGGTCTACCGCATCCGCGCCAGCGACCTGCCCGAGCAGCGCTCCGGCACCGGCGACGAGGACTGACCCGGTCGGGGACACCCACGCGTGCCCCACGCGTTCTCCGACTCCTGCCGAGCCCGCGCGCGGCTGCCATGCTCGCCGCGGTGGACGGCTCCGAGCGCTGGGGGCGATCACGTGGCCACGGACACTGCCCGACCGCCCGGCTCGCGGTGGCGGGTCGGGCTGCGCCGGTTCGCCCGCACCGCCGCGGCCGCGGTCTCCGCGGTGGTCCTGCTGGCCACCGGGTTCGGCTGGGCCCAGTACGGGCGGTTGACAGGGGGCGTGACCACCAGCGATGTCACCACCCGGGCCACCGCCGACGGGGCGACCGACATCCTGCTGGTGGGCATGGACAGCCGCACCGATGCGCGGGGGCGCCCGCTGCCGGAGGACATGCTCGCCGAGCTGCACGCGGGAGAGGACACGGCCAACGAGCTCACCGACACGCTGATCCTCGTGCACATCCCCGAGGACGGGTCGGGGGCGGTGGCGTTCTCCTTCCCGCGGGACAGCTACGTGCGGATTCCCGGGCACGGCAAGCACAAGATCAACTCGGCCTACGTGCGCGGCAAGACGGCCGAGGAGCAGGACCTGCGCACCGCCGAACCCGGGTCGTCCCCGCAGGAGGTGAACACGCGCACGGCCCACGCGGGGCGGCAGCTGCTCGTGGACACGGTCCAGGGGCTGACCGGTGTGTCGGTCGACCACTACGCCGAGGTGAACCTGCTCGGGTTCGCCAGGATCACCGAGGCGCTGGGCGGCGTTCCGGTGTGCCTGAACGAAGCCGTGCACGACCCCATGTCGGGGGCGCGGTTCGAGGCGGGGCGGCAGCGCCTCGACGGCGCGGAGGCCCTGGCGTTCGTGCGCCAGCGCCACGACCTCCCGCGCGGGGACCTCGACCGCGTGGTGCGCCAGCAGGCGTTCCTGGCCGGGCTCGCCCGCACCGGGCTGTCCACGGGCCTGTTGACCGATCCGGAACAGCTGCGCACCGTGATCGACACGGTCAAGCGCTACGTCGTGCTCGACCAGGACTGGGACCTGATGCGGTTCGCGCGCCGCCTGCAGAACCTCAACAGCGAGGAGATCCGGTTCTCCACGATCCCCGTGCGCGACGCTGCCTACAGCACCCCGGACGGCACCGCGGTGCGGGTCGACCCGCAGCAGGTGCGGCGCGCGGTGCGCGAGGGCATCTCCCCGGAGGAGGGCGAGGCCCCGCGCCTGGGCGCGCCCGGACCGGTGCTGCTGGACGGTGCGCGCTCGGAGCGGGCGGCGCGCTCGGACGGCGCTGACGACGCCGGGGGCTCCGCGGCCCGGCCCGGCGTCACCGCGAGCGAGCTGCCCTGCGTGAACTGAGCGAGCGGCGCCGCGTCCGCCCGAGCGGACCGCGAGCGGCCGGCGCCGTCGCGGTCACCCGATCCCGAGCCGGCGGGCGGCGGTGCCGAGCTCGCCGAGGAGCTCCGCGCGCCGCTGCTCGTCGAGGAAGGCCGCGTGGAAGGAGTTCTCCGCCAGCCGGTGCAGCTGCGCGTCGGTGATGCCGAGCTCCTGCTGGATCGCGGTGCAGTTGTCCGCGACCCCGCCGCCGAAGTAGGCCGGGTCGTCGGAGTTGACGGTCACCAGCAGGCCCTCGTCGAGCATCCGGGGCAGCGGGTGCTGGGCCAGCTGCGCCACCGCGCCGAGGCGCACGTTCGACAGTGGACACACGGTCAGCGGAACACCGCGCTGGCGCAGGTCCTCGACCAGTTGCGGGTCCTCGAGCGCGCGGATGCCGTGGTCGACGCGTTCCACGCCGAGCACGTCGAGCGCCTGCCGCACGTAGTCCGCGGGGCCCTCCTCGCCGGCGTGCGCCACCAGGCGCAGTCCCAGTTCGCGGGCGCGGCGGAACACCGCGGTGAACTTCTCCGGCGGATGACCCGCTTCCGCGGAATCGAGCCCCACGCCGACGATGCGGTCCAGGTGCGGTTCGGCCTCGCGCAGCGTCTCCTCCGCGGAGGCGGCGGACTGGTCGCGCAGGAAGCACAGGATCAGCTCGGCCGAGACACCGCTGCTCCGCGCGGACTCGACCGCGGCCGACAACCCGTCCACGATCGTGGCCATGTCCACGCCGCGCGCCCGGTGCGCCTGCGGGTCGAAGAAGATCTCCGCGTGCCGCACCCCGTTCGCGGCGCAACCATCCAAATAGGACCGCGCGAGGTCGTGGAAGTCCTGCTCGGTGCGCAGCACGGCCATGTTGGCGTAGTAGATCTCCAGGAACGACGCGAGGTCCCGGAAGCGGTACCGCTCGCGCAGGTCGGCCACCGAGGCGTAGGGCAGCTCGACGCCGTTGCGGCGCGCGAGGTCGAAGACGAGCTCGGGCTCCATCGTGCCCTCGATGTGGACGTGCAGCTCGGCTTTCGGCAGCCGGGCGACCGCGGCCGGCTCGTCGTCCCGACCGGTGTTCGTGGCTGCGCTGGGCGCGGTTCCGGACTCCATGGACGCAGCAACCTACCAGTCGATCGGGCGAGTCCGGGCGATCGCGCCGCGGTGACGAGAGCCAGTTCACCACCGCGCGCGGCCCCGCCCGCGTTTCACCGGGCCGGTGGCGGCAGATCACGTTAGTCTTTGCCCACAGTGCCGTCCCGAAAGGAACACCCGTCGTGACTGGCCGACCACGCCGCCTCCTGCTGCTCAGCGCCACGATCGGTGAGGGGCACAACGCCACGGCACGCGCGGTGGAGGAGGCCGCCCGGCACGCCTGGCCGGACTGCGCGGTCTCCCGGGTGGACACGCTCGACACCATGGGGCCGGGGGTGCGCCGCGCGTTCAACTGGATCTACGCCACCAACGTCGAATCCACGCCCTGGCTGTACGACTTCTTCTACTGGGCGCTGTGGCGCTACCGCTGGTTCGCCAACGGCTGCCGCCGCTTCGTCGGCGCCTGGTGCGGGCGCCGCCTGCGCCGCGTGCTGCGCGAACACGCCCCGGACCTGGTCGTGACGACCTACCCGCTGGGCACGGCGGGGATGAACTGGTTGCGGCGCCGCGGGGAGAGCACCGCCGGCGTGGTGGCCGTGGTCTCCGACTTCGCCCCGCACCCCTTCTGGGTGTACCCGCACGTGGACATGCACCACGTGATGAGCGAGGCGAGCCTGGCCGCGCTGCGCCGCGCCGAGCCGGAAGCCGTCGGCGCCGCGTGCGCACCCCCGGTGGTCTCGGCGTTCCACCCGGTGCAGCCGGCCGCGGCGCGCCGGTCGTTCGGTTTCGACGAGGACGGGTTCACCGTGCTCGTCTCCTGCGGCGCGCTCGGGTTCGGCTCCGTGCCCCGCGCGGTCGACGCCGTGCTGCGTTCCGAGCGGGTGGGCCGCGTCGTGGTGGTGTGCGGGCGCAACGAGCGGTTGCGGGCCGAGCTGTCCACCCGGACGGATCCGCGGCTGGTACCGCTCGGCTGGGTCGACGACATGCCGAGCCTGACCGCGGCGGCCGACGTCGTGCTCACCAACGCCGGCGGAGCCACCGCGCTGGAGGCGCTGGCCTGCTCCCGCCCGGTGCTCATGTTCGAACCGATCGCGGGCCACGGGCGGGCCAACGCCGAGCTCATGGCCGCGGCCGGGCTGGCCGTGCTCTGCCGCGACCGGAGGCAGCTGACCGCCACGGTCGACCGGTGGGCCGGCGGGGACGCGGAACTGGCCGCCTGCGCCGAACGCGCGGCCCGGCACCGCTCCGGGGACTTCCCCGAGCAGGTCGCCGCGCTGGCCGCGCTGCCCCGGCACGCCGGACCGCGGCCGCTGCGCCCGGAGGACGCGTTCTTCGTGCACGCGAGCACCGAGCAGGTCGAGCAGAGCGCCGCGGCGATCCTCCGGCTGGGCGGCGAACCGCGCTCGGTCGAGGCGTGGTACGCGCTGGTGGCCGAACGCATCGCGCAGTGCGCGCACCACCTGCCGACGTTGCGCCGACGGCTGGAGCACCGGCGGTGGCTCCGGCCCCGGTGGGTCGACGTGACGGCGCTGGACCCGGCCGAGCACCTGGACAGCCGCGTGGTCGCCGACGGCGGGCAGTTGCCCGCGGCGGTCTCGGAGTTCCTCCGCTGCCCGCTGCCGGCCGAACGGCCGCCGTGGCGGCTGCGGCTGCTGCTGCGCCACGACACCGGGGAGGCGTTGCTGGTGGCGAAGCTGCACCACGCCCTGGGCGACGGAGTGGCCGTGACCAGCGCGCTCGTGCGGCTGCTGGCCGAGGGGCCGCCGGGCTCCGCCGGCCCCGCCCGCAGCGGCGGGCGCGGCCGGTCGTCCGTGGCCGCGGTGGCGCGGGGGCTGGCCAGCCTCGCCCGCTCCGGCACCGCCGGGGACTGCCCGTTCACCGGGTGCAGCGGCGGACAGCGGTCCGCCGCCTGGTTCGACCTGCCGTCGGCGCAGGTGCGCGCCCGCGCCCGCGAGCGCGGGGTGAGCACCACGGCCCTCGTGCTCGGCCTCGTCGCCGAGGCGCTGCACCGGCAGCTGGCCGCGCGGGGCGCGGGCGGTGCGGGGGCGACGTTCCGCGTGATGGTGCCGCACACCGCGCGCAACGGGCGCGCGGAGGTCACCGCGGACACACCCGGCAACCACACGGTGTCGGTGGCGCTGGACCTGCCCGTGGGCCCGGGGACTCCGGCGGGGCGGGCCCGGGTGGTCGACCAGCTGCTGCGCCGGCGCGCCGAGAGCGGTGAGACCGAGGCCTCCGGGGTGGTGCTGGCCGCGCTGGGTCGGCTGCCGAACGTCCTGCACCGGTGGGTGGTGCGCCGCATCTACCAGCGCCGCTTCTTCCACGCCGTCGTGTCGGTCATGCCGGGGCGCCGGCGACCGGTGGCGCTCGACGGAGCGCCCATCACCGACGTGTACCCCCTGCTGTCGCTGGCCGAGGGCGTGGGTGTGGCCGTCGGGGCGCTCAACTGGAGCGAGCGAGTCGGGTTCGGCATCACCACCGACCCGGCGCTGGCCCCCGCCGCCGGGGAGCTCGCCTCCGGGATGCGGGAGGCGTTCGCCGAGCAGGCCGAACCCTCCGCGGAGCGCGAGGGGACCGCCGGTTGAACGGCGGGCAGGCGGTGCTGAGCGTGGCCGTGCCGACCGCCGTGCTCGGCGCGGCGAGCTTCGGCCTGGCCAGCGCCGTCCAGCACCGTGTGACCAAGCAGGTGCCCGCCGAGCGCACGCTCAACCCGAAGCTGCTGGTCGACCTCATCCGCAAACCCATCTGGGTGATCAGCGTGCTCACCGTGATCGTCGGGCTGTCGCTGCAGGTGGTGTCGCTGGCCTACGGTCCGCTGGTGCTGGTGCAGCCGCTGCTGGTGACCTCGGTGCTGTTCGGGGCCGCGTTCGCCGCGTGGATGGCCCACCGGCGGCTCGACGCGGTGCTCGTGGTGGGTGCGCTGGCCTGCTCCGGCGGGCTGGCCGCGTTCCTGCTGCTGTCCCGGCCGAGCGGTGCCGGGCACGCGCTGACCGCCGATTCGCTGCTGCCGCTGGCGCTGCTGCTCGGCGCGGTGGTCGTGGCGGCGCTGGTGTTCGCGCAGATGGTGCGGGGCGAGCTGGGGGCGGTGGCGCTGGCGCTGGCCACGGGGGTGTTCTACGGCGTCACGGCCGCGCTGATGAAGGTCGTGGCCGGTCAGGTGCGCAGCACCGGGCTGGCCGAGCCGTTCCTGCACCCGATGTTGTACGTGGTGTGCGTGATCGGGCCGATGGGGTTCCTGCTCAGCCAGCAGACCTTCCAGCGCAGCCGGGTGATCTCACCGGCGCTGGCGGTGATCACGACGGTGGATCCGCTGGTCTCGGCGGCGATCGGGGTGCGGTGGCTCGGCGAGCACGTGCACTTCTCCACCGGCATCCTCGCCGGAGAGGTGGTGGCGATCCTCGCGATCGTCGTCGGGGTGGTCGTGCTGGCCCACCGCGGGGAGCAGTTGCGGGCGGTGGACGAGAACCGCGGGCAGGGGTCGACGGCGACCTGGGGGTGAGCCCGCGGCTGGCGGCGGAAACGCCCGCCGAGGTGAGGAGGTGAGCGGTGCTGCCCACGCTGCGCGGGACGCGCGCGCTCGTCACCGGTGCTTCCTCCGGCATCGGCGCGGCCACCGCGCGGGCGCTGGCCGCGCGGGGCTGCCGGTTGCACCTGGTCGGCCGGGACCCCGACCGGCTGGAGGCGGTCGCCGGTGAGGTCGGCGCGACGTGCACGACGGCCGACCTCACCGGTGCGGAAGGCCTGCGGGAGGTGGAACCGCTCTGCGACGAGGCCGAGGTGCTGGTGCTCAACGCGGGGCGGGGCTGGGCCGGCGAGACGGCCGCCATGCCGCCTGCGGAGATCGACGCGCTCGCGGCGCTGAACCTGGTGGCCCCGCTGCGGCTGGCGCGGGCGGCGCTGCCCGGCATGCTGCGGCGCGGGCGCGGGCAGCTGGTGTTCGTCTCCTCCATCGCCGCGGTCGGGGTGGCCGAGGAGGACGTGTACGCGGCCACGAAGGCGGGGGTGCGCACGTTCGCCGCGAGCCTGCGGCAGACCGCGCGCCCGCGCGGTGTGGGGGTGACAGCGGTGCTTCCCGGGGCGGTGCGCACGCCGTTCTTCGACGCGCGCGGGCGGGCCTACGCGCGGTCGGTGCCGCGGATGGTCGACCCGCACCGCGTGGCCGACGCGCTCGTGCGCGGGGTGCGCCGTGATGCCGCGGAGGTGTTCGTGCCCCGGTGGCTGGGGCTGGCCGCGCGGGTGCAGGGCGCCCTGCCCGGCACGTTCGGGCGGCTGGCGCGCGGGGCGCGCTCGTGAACCGCGCCCGTCAGGCGGCCGCGGCGGCCGGCGAGCCGAAGCGCACCTGGATGCCTTCACCGCGCAGCGCGCGGCGGAACCACACCAGGGACACGGCGATGCCGAGCACGACGAGCGCGGTCGAACCGGCGGTGCTGAACAGGACGAACCCGTCGACCGTGGTGCCCACCAGGGTCCACAGCGCGCCGATGCCGTTGGCGACGAACACGAGCGCCCACAGCAGCGACACCCGCCGGAAGAACCGCTGCACCCGGGCGTTGCCGGTGAGCTCCCGCGGCAGGATGCAGAAGTCGTCGGCGAGCTTGGCCAGGAACGTCCGCTCGAACGGCAGGGTGGCCAGCAGTGCCAGGGCGATGAGGAAGTTCTGCACGCTCGGCTGGATGAAGTACAGGAACGTGCTGCCGGTGGCCAGTCCCACCGCGGTGCGCGCGGCGAGGATGCCGGCCATGAGCCAGAGCACCACCGGGATGCGGATGCGGAAGGCGATCCGCACCCCGAGCGCCGCCAGCGTCCACCCGAACGCGGCGAGCAACCCGCCGGTCAGTCCGCTGGCGTGGAACAGCGCGTAGAACAGCAGCAACGGCGCGAAGACCGTCTCCACCAGGTTCTTCGTCGCGTGCCAGAGGTGCTGGGACACGCTGTGCAGGTGGACGACCGAGGGGCAGGGGGTGTGCATGGGACCTCGCGGGCGGCTCGGGGTCACGGGCAGGGAGGATCACCCGTCCGGCCGCGCCGCCCGTCGGGGACTCACCAGGGGCGATCCCACCGCGTCGGGGGAAGGAACCGGCGCAGTGGGCGCGTTCAGCTCCGCATGGCGCGGATTCCTTCGCGGAGCGAACCCATGGTCGCCAGCACCGCGGACGGTTCGTAGCCACAGTGTGCCATGCAATTGGCGCAGCGGTCATCCCTTCCGCGGCCGTACTGCTCCCAATCGGTGTCCTCCAACAACTCGGCGTAACTGGACGCGTACCCGTCGGCCATCAAGTAACACGGTTTCTGCCAGCCGTAGAGCGAGTACGACGGGATCGCCCAGGCGGTGCAGGAGAAGTCGATCTTCCCCTCCAGGAAGTCGAGGAACAGCGGTGAGTGGTTGAACCGCCACTTCCTGCGCCGTTCGTCGCCGAAGACCTTCCGGAACAGTTCGCGGGTCTCGGTCACGCCGAGGAAGTGGTCCTGGTCCGGGGCCTTCTCGTAGGCGTAGGCCGGTGACAGCATCATCTTGTCGACGCCGAGGTCGTCGTTGAGGTAGTCGAGCACGTCGATGACCGACTGCGGCGTGTCCGTGGTGAAGAACGTGCTGTTCGTCGTCACCTGGAACCCGCGCCGCTTGGCCTCCCGGACGTTCTCGACCGCCTGGTCGAACACGCCCTCCTTGCACACCGAGGCGTCGTGCGCCTCCCGCAGCCCGTCGATGTGCACCGCCCACGAGAAGTACGGCGAGGGCTCGATCTCGTCGATCTTGCGCGGGAGGAGCAGCGCGTTGGTGCACAGGTACACGAACTTCTTGCGCTTGACGAGTTCGCGCACCATCTCGCCGATCTGCGGGTGCATGAGCGGTTCGCCGCCGGCGATGGAGACCACGGGCGCTTCGCACTCCTCCGCCGCGGCGACGGCCTCCTCCACCGGCATCCGCTGCTTGAGCACGTCCGCCGGGTGCTGGATCTTGCCGCAGCCCGCGCAGGCCAGGTTGCAGGCGAACAGCGGCTCCAGTTCCAGCGTCAGCGCGAACTTGTCCCGGCGTGCCAACTTCTGCTTGAGCAGATGGGCACCGACGCGGACCGCCTGGCGCAACGGGATTCCCATCAGCGCACCTCCTTCGCGGAGCGAATCGTTCGGTTGTGCCCGGGCGGCGCGAACGTCGCTGACGAACCCGCGTCCTCGGGCGAGGCGCAGACC
Source organism: Salinifilum aidingensis (assembly GCF_054782015.1). NCBI lineage: Bacteria > Bacillati > Actinomycetota > Actinomycetes > Pseudonocardiales > Pseudonocardiaceae > Salinifilum > Salinifilum aidingensis. Next base: position 176,830 of record NZ_BAAGTH010000009.1, read on the forward strand.
ACCCGCCCCAGCCCGCCGAGCGCGCGGACGAGGGCGCGCAGCTGCGCCGCCGCCTCCGCCGCTCCGGAGGGCACGACTGCGATCCTGCGCGCTCGCCACAGCCACGCCAGTCGGACGTCGTCGATCCGGGTGACGCAGCGGGCGCCGGGCGGGGCTGTGGCCGGTTCGGCGAACCACAGCACGAGATCGGCCCCGGCCCGCGCGGCCTCGGCCGCGCCGCCGCAGACGAGCACCCGCCGGGCAGCCGCGGCCCGGGACCACACCGGCAGCTGCGCCGCCGCGGCGCGCAGCCGGGCGAGCGCGCGCAACGCCCGCGCGGGCGTGCCCGGACGCACGAGCGGGTGCTCGGCGGTGTCCACGACGAGCCGCACCACGGCCAGCGGGCGGTCTCCGGCGGCGCGGACCAGCGGCGCCGACTCGAGGTCGACCGCGCACGCACCGGCCGCGGCGAACCGGGCCCGGTCGTGCTGCCCGGCCAGTCGCCGCGCGGTGACCACCGGTCCGCAGTGCACCGCGAATCCCGCCCGGCGCAGGTGCGCGGCCAGCAGCGGGGCCGAGGCGCACGGCACCCCCGTTCCGCCGTCGTCGAGCACGTCGCTGGCCACCACCACGTCTCCCCCGGCGACCTCGCCCCCCACCCCGCCGGCGAGCCCGACCACGGCCACCGCGCGGTGGGCACCGGTGCCCACCGCCGCGGCAGCGCGCTCGCTCGCGCGGTGGCCGTAGCCGGTGCGCCGCACGGACTGTCCGGGCAGGCGGCCGCGGACCGCGGCGGCCTCGCACCGCAGCGGTGCGCACACCAGCAGCGGAGCGGACATTCCGCTCACTCCTCCCCCGCGCCCGCGGCGCGCCGGAACCGCCCGAGCGCGGCGAGCGGGAAGATCACCCGGTACAGGTGGTAGTTGATGTAGAAGTCACCGGGGAAACCGGTACCGGTGAACTGCGGCTCGTCCCAACCGCCGTCGGGGCGCTGGGCGCGCACCAGGTAGTCGGCCCCGCGCTGCGCCGCCGGCGTGTCGTGCCGGCCGACCGCCAACAGCGCGAACAGCGCCCACGCCGTCTGCGAGGCAGTGGAGTCGCCGCGGCCGATCCAGGCGGGGTCGGTGTAGGAGCGCAGGTCCTCGCCCCACCCGCCGTCGGCGTTCTGGTGCTCCTCGAGCCAGCGCACGGCCCGGCGCAGCGCCGTGTGGTCGCGCGGCACCCCGGCGGCGACCAGGCCCGGCACCGCCGCACCGGTGCCGTAGACGTGGTTGGCTCCCCACCTGCCGAACCACGACCCGTCCGTTTCCTGGTTGCGCAGCAGCCACGACACTCCCCGGCGCACCGGGCCGTCGGCGTGCCCGAGGGTGGCCAGCGCCTCCACCACGTGCGCGGTCACATCGGCCGAGGGCGGGTCGATGACCTCGCCGAAGTCGCAGAACGGGAGCTTGCGCACGAGCTGGCGGGTGTTGTCGGCGTCGAAGGCGCCCCACCCGCCGTCGCGGGACTGCATGCCGACGAGCCACCGGGTACCGCGCTCGATGGCCGCCCGCACCGCGGCGGGCTTGGTGTGCTCGACGCGGTTGAGCGCCATGAGCACCTCGGCGGTGTCGTCGATGTCGGGATAGTGGTCGTTGTCGAACTCGAACGCCCACCCCCCACCGGCGGACAACCGCGGACGGCGCACCGCCCAGTCGCCCTTGAGCCCGATCTCCTCGGCGAGCACGAAGTTGCTCGCCCGCCGCAGGGACGGGTCGTCGGCGGGCACGTCCGCGTCGCGCAGCGCCTGCATGCCGAGCACCGTGTCCCACACCGGGGACTGGCAGGCCTCCAGGCGGCGCACGGGCCCCTCCGGGCCGTCCTCGTGCACGAGGAACCGCTCGAACCCGTCCAGCCCGTGCTTCATCACCGGGTGGTTCAGCGGGTATCCGAGCAGGTGCAGCGCCAGCAGCGAGTACACCCACGGCGGTTGGATGCCGCCCCAGCCGCCGTCGGCCTCCTGCCTGGCCACGATCCACTCGGCCGCGCGCCGCATCGCCTGCCTGCGCAGCGCGCGCACCGGCCGGCGCCCGTAAGCGCTCAGCGCCCCGTCCAACGCTGCGAACCCGTACTCCCAGGACAGGCCGGGTTTCGCGCGCGGCGCCGGAGTGCCGGTGCGCAGCTCGGCGGTGCTGACGCCGAGCTCGCGCTGCGGCCGCAGGGTGCACACGATCGTCAGCGGCACGACGGTCTGCCGCGCCCAGCAGGCCCAGTCGGACACGTTCAGCGGGAACCACGGGGGCAGGAAGATCATCTCGGGCGGCATGGCCGGCAGGTCGTCCCAGGACCACTCCCCGAACAGGGCCAGCCAGATGCGGGTGAACACGCGGGTGCGCTCGACGCCGCCGTGGTCGAGGATCCAGCGGCGCGCGGTGGTCATGTGCTCGGCACCGGTGTCGTCACCGGCGAGCTTCAGCGCCACGTAGGCCTCGACCGTGGTGGACAGGTCGACGGGCCCGCCGGCGAAGTTCGCCCACGTGCCGTCGGAGCGCTGCTGCCCGCGGATCCAGCGGGCGGCCTGCTCGGTCTCGGCCTTGGTGCGGATGCCGAGGAACTGGCGCAGCAGCAGGTCCTCGACGTCCATGGTCACGTTCGTCTCGAGCTCGCCCTTCCACCACCCCTGCTGGTGCTGCAACGACAGGAAGTACCGCCGGGCGGCGTGCACGGCTTCGTCCACTCCGGACGCGTTCGCGGTGGCGGCGCCGTGCTGCATCTGTTCGGTCAACGTTGCCTCCGTACGATGAATTCGGCGAGCTCGGTCAACGAGGTGCCGGCCCCGGAGGGCACGGGGGGCAGGTACGCGCGGGCGGCGGTCAGCCTGCGGTCGCACTCGGCGCGGGCCCAGCCCTCGGATCCGGCCCGCTGCACCATTTCCGCGGCCTCGTGCAGCTGGTCCTCGGTCAGCGGGTCCTCCTGGGCGTACAGCGCGCGGAGCCGCTGGCCGCACCGCGTTGCCGAGGACAGCGCGTGCACCACCGGCAGGGTCTTCTTGCGCGCGCGCAGGTCGGACAGCACCGGTTTGCCCGTGAGCTCGGGGTCGCCCCACAGGCCGAGCAGGTCGTCCACGAGCTGGAAGGCCATGCCGAGCTCCCGCCCGAAACCGCGCAGTCGCGCGACGAACGCCTCACCGGCCCCCTGGTGCAGCGCGCCGATCGAGGCCGCGCACCCGAGCAGGGCGGCGGTCTTGTCGTGCGCCATCTGCAGGCACTCGTCGAGGGTGACGCCGGCGCGCCGCTCGAAGTCGAGATCGGCCGACTGCCCGGCGATGAGGGTGCGCGTGGTCGCCGCGAGGGTGCGCGCGCTGTCGGCCGCCCGCTGCGAGGAGGACTCCAGCAGCACCTCGGTGGAGAGGTTCAGCAGCGCGTCCCCGGCCAGCAGCGCGGCGGAGCGGCCGAAGACGGTCCACGCCGTGGGGCGGTGCCGGCGGGAGGTGTCGGCGTCCATGACGTCGTCGTGCAGCAGCGAGAAGTTGTGCACCAGCTCCACCGCGACCGCCGCGGGAGCGGCCCGTTCCGCGGCGTCCTCCGCACCACCGGCTTCCGCGGCGGCCTGCGCGGACAGCAGCACGAGCGCGGGGCGCAACGCCTTGCCGCCCTCGTCGGTGGCGCTTCCGTCCACATCGGTCCACCCGAAGTGGTAGGTGCACACGCGGCGCATCTCCGGGTCGAGCCGGTCGACGCGGGCGCGCAGCATCGGCTCGATCGATTCGCGCGCGGTGGTGAGGGCCGCGGGAAGCACTGAAGTCATGCCGTCTCCTCCACACCGTGTCGGGATCCCTGCTCGGCTTCGACCACCTCGGCGGCGCGGAGCCCGCTGAGCACCGCACCTTCGAGCGTGTCCGGCAGTCCGGTCGCGGTCCACGCCCCGGCCAGCACGAGCCCGGGCACGGCGGTGCGCGCGGCGGGCCGGTGCGCGGCGGTTCCCGGCGTCTGGTGGAAGGTCGCGTTCGGTTCGCGGGTGACGAAGAAGTCGCGCACCCCGGCCGCGGCGGCGCGCGGGAACACCTCGGACAGCGCGGACAGGTACCGCGCGCGGAGCTCCTCGGTGCGCCGGTGCGCGTCCTCCCACGCCGCCGAGACCGACACCGCCAGGTACTGCCCGGTCGTCGCCGCAGACGCAGCGGTGCGGTCGAAGATCCACTGCAGCGGCGAATCCACGACCGAGCACAGCTCATGTCCGGTCACCGCGCGGTCGTAGTGCACGTGGACGTTGATGATCGGTGCGGCCGACAGGGCCGACCACCGGGACGCGCCGCGCACCGGCAGGTCAGCCACGAGCGCGGCCGCCTGCTGGTGCGGCACGGCCAGCACGACGTGGTCGGCGGTCAGCGGGGCGTGCCGGTCGCGGTCGCGGGTGGTGGCGCGCAGGCCGTCACCGCTGCGGAAAACCCCGCGCACCTTGGTGTTCGTGTGCACCGCGACGCCCGCCGCGGTCAGGGCGCGCGCGGCCGGGTCGCCGTGCAGCTCGCGCAGCGGCAGCCGGGGCACGCCGATGTCGGCGCTGGCGGTGTCGTCCAGCACGCCGGTGCGGAACACGCGCGCTGCCAGCGCCAGCGACGCCTCGTCCGGGCGGGCGTTCAGCGCCGCGGTGGTGAGCATGCCCCACAGCACGTCGGTGGCGCGCTGCGACTCCCCCTGCTCGCGCAGCCAGTCGCCGAAACTCGCGGCGTCCAGTCGCGGGTCGTCCGGGTCGAGGCGGCGCAGGGCGAGCGCCGTGCGCACCGCGCGCAGGCGCTCGCCCGCGCTCAACCACCGGTTGGCGCACAGCGCCGGGGCGAGGTGCGCCGGGGCGGGCAGGTTCCACCGGCGCAGCACGACGGGGCTGCGGTGCGGCGACAGCACGGGCACGTGCAGCCGCGGCTGCACCCGCACCCCGTCGGCCACGCCGAGCCGGTGCAGCAGGGCGCGGTAGTGCTCGTAGCAGCGCAGCAGCACGTGCTGTCCCGTGTCGACGGTCAGCGGGCCGCGCGAGAACGAGTAGGTCGCACCACCGAGCAGGGACCGCCCCTCCACCAGGCGGACCGCGAAACCGCGGTCGGCGCAGCGCAGCGCGGCGGTGATGCCGGCGAGACCGCCGCCGACGACGAGGACGCTGGCGCGGTTCATGGCCGCATCCCCACCAGCGAGCGAGCGGCCACTTCGGCCTTGCGCCAGGTGGGCAGCGTGGTGCGCCGGGTGAGCACGGTGCGCGGGCGCTCGGCGATGCGCCGCAGCACGTGGTGGTAGATGCCGGCCATGGCCGCGCAGCAGGCGCGGCTGCCGCGGTCGAGCGCGGGCAGCAGCTGCAGCCCTTCGTCGTACCAGGATTCGGTGCGCGCGATCTCGTAGCGCATCAGCGCGTCCCAGCCGGCGTTCTCCACGCCGCTGAGCGGGGCTCCGTCCCGCCCGGCGGCGCCGCCGGGCCGCGGGCCGCCCGGCGGGGCGGAGTCCTCGGCCGCCGCCGGGTGCAGGACGACGCCGAAAGCGGCGAGGTCCTCGTCCGGCAGGTACACGCGCCCGGCGGCGCAGTCCTCCCGCACGTCGCGGAGGATGTTCGTCAGTTGCAGCGCGATGCCGAGGGCGTCGGCGCGGGGCGCGTCGCGGGCGACGTCGTCGGTGCCGAACACGCCCAGCGACAGCCTCCCGATGGATCCCGCCACGCTGCGGCAGTAGTCCAGCAGCTCGTCGTAGGTGGTGTACGGCCTGCCGCGCACGTCGGCTTCGCAGCCGTCGAGGAGTTCGTGGAAGGCCTCCAGCGGCACGGGCATCCGCTCGCCGGTGTCCGCCAGCGCGGCCAGCACCGGATCGTCGGCACCGGTGGTCAGCTCGCGCAGCTGCGCGCGGGTCTGCTTGAGCTGCCGCAGCTTCTCCTCGACGGAGAGGGCGCCGTCACCGATGTCGTCGATGCGGCGCGCGAAGGCGTAGACCGCGGACAGCGCGCGGCGTTTCGGCCCCGGCAGCAGGCGGATGCCGTAGGAGAAGTTGCGCGCCTGCTGCCTGGTGATGCGTTCGCACTCGTCGTAGGCCGCGCGGAGCGGGTCCGTGGGAGTCACCGGGAGCCCCCCATCGTGTACAGCCGCCCCCACTCGGCGAAGGTGCGCGTCCTGCTCGGACGCACGTCCCCGCCCAGCGGGTCGTACCCGGCGCGGGCGAAGGCGGCCGCGGTGGCCCGCCCGCCGGCGACGTAACCGGCCACGGCGATGCGCGCCATGCCCGAGAGCCGGTTGACCAGCGCTGCTCCGACGTCGAGCACCCGGTGGGCGCGGTCGACTTCGAACCGCACGAGCCCGCGCAGGCGGGTCGAGGCGGTGGCGCGGGTGAGTTCGTGCTCCTCGCAGTGGAACCGCTTCAGGTCGCTCGCCGGGAGGTAGACGCGGTCCTGCCGCAGGTCCTCGGCGAGGTCCTGGCAGTGCTCGAGGATCTGCAGCGCGGTGCAGATGCGGTCGGACAGGCGGATGAGCTCCGGCTCGGCGCGGTCGAACACGTGCAGCACGGCCTCCCCGACCGGGTTGGCCGACAGGCGGCAGTAGTCCACGAGGTCGGCGAACGTGTCGTACCGGCGGACGTGCTGGTCCTGCCGGTTGGCCTCGATCAGCTTGACCAGGGTGTCGTACGGGATGCCACACTCGTGCACGGTCGGCTGCAGCGTGCGCATCACCGGGATCCGCGCGGTTGCCTGGTAGGCGCGTTTGAGGTCGACCTCGAGCAGGTCGAGCAGGGCGCCGCGGTCCCCGGGAGCGTCGTCGCCGGCGTAGTCGACGAGGCGGAAGTAGCCGTAGAGCGCGTGCAGGTGGCGTTGCATCGTGCGCGGCAGGATCCGCGAGGCGACCGGGAAGTTCTCCGAACGCATCTGCCCCATGACGGCAGCTGTGCGCGGGAAGTCCCCCGAGCGCGGTAGCTCTTTCGAGGGCTCGGCTTCCGCGTTCGGAGTTGTGGGGTCGGGCAGCGATACGACCATGGCCCTCCTCCTATCCGACGGCCAGGAGGCGTAGTCGGCATCCTAAGATCCCGCCGGGCACAACGCAGGACGAAGCGCCGCGGCGCGTCGGGGCCTTCGAACACCTGGTACACGCGCCTCCGCGGGAGGCGGCGGAGCGGGACGACCCGGGGAGGCGGAACGGGCCGTCGCGACGAGCGGCGGGGGCGTTCAGCCGTCGCGCTCGCCGAGGACGGGCGGCGCCGGTCGCTCGTGCGCCTGCAGCCGCGCGGCCACCTCTTCGGCCTCGTGCAGCACGCGAACGGCGTTGTGCCAGGTCAGTTTCGCGATGTCGGGTTCGGACCAGCCGCGCCGCAGCAGTTCGGCGATCAGTCGCGGGTAGCCGGCGACGTTGTCGAGCCCGCGCGGCATGTCCCCGGTCCCGTCGTAGTCGCCGCCGAGTCCGATGTGCTCGATGCCGGCGCGCTCCCGCACGTGCTCGAGGTGATCGGCCACACTGGACACGGTGACCTGCGGCGGCGGGTGCCTCTCGGCGAAGCGCCGCCGCTCCGCGACCGCAGCGGCCTCCGGCGACATCGGGTCGAGGCCGAGCGATCCGAGGTGGGCGTCCATCTCGCGGTCCCACGCGACCGCCTCGGCGGAGACGAACTTGGGCACGAACGTCACCATGACGACCCCGCCGTTGTCCGGCATCGCCTCGAGCACGTCGTCGGGGACGTTGCGCGGGTGGTCGCACACCCCGCGCGCCGAGGAGTGGGAGAACAGCACCGGCGCCCGGCTCGCGCGCAGCGCCGCGCGCATGGTGTCGGCGGAGACGTGGGAGAGGTCGACGAGCATGCCGAGCCGGTTCATCTCGTGCACCACGGCGGTGCCGAACGGGGTCAGGCCACCGGCAGCCGGCGTGTCGGTGGCCGAGTCCGCCCAGGGCACGTTCTCGTTGTGCGTCAGCGTCAGGTAGCGCACGCCGAGCTCGCGGAACACGCGCAGCGTGCCCAGCGAGCCGGCGATGCAGTGCCCGCCCTCGGCCCCGAGCAGCGAGGCGATCCGCCCGTGCGCCCGGGCGCGCTCCACGTCCGCGGCCGAGTCCGCCGCCACCAGCGTCCCCGGGTGGCGGCGCAGGAGGGTGCGCACGCAGTCGATCTGCTCGAGGGTGGCGCTGACCGCGCGGTCGCCGGCGAGGTCGGTGGAGACGTACACCGACCAGAACTGCGCGCCCACGCCACCGGCGCGCAGCCGCGGCAGGTCGGTGTGCAGCCGGCCCGTCTGGTCCGCCCCGACGTCGCACCGGCCGAGGTCGTAGCCGACCTGCGTGCGCAACGCCCAGGCCAGGTCGTTGTGCCCGTCGACGACGGGGTACTCGGCCAGCAGCGCGCGGGCGCGGGGCAACAGGTGTTCGGCCGTGGACTCCTCCGCACCGGTCATGCCCACCTCCGGTCGTCTCCGCGGGCGCGCCGCGCCGTGTGCACCGCCGCCAGGTTACCGCCTCCCGGAGGTCATGCGGATCACTTCACCGCACCCATGGACAGCCCGCGGACGAGGTGGTTCTGCGCGAACCACCCCACGACCACCACCGGCAGCGAGGCCAGCAGCGCCGCCGCCGACAGCTGCGCCCAGTACAGCCCCTCGCTGGTGATGAACCCGACGAGGTACACCGGGACGGTGCCGGCGCGCGCGGCGGCGAGGTTGACGGCGAAGAAGAACTCGGTCCACGAGAAGATCACGCAGACCAGCGCCGTGGCAGCGATGCCGGGCGCCACCACGGGCAGCAGCACGCGCGCCAGCAGGGTCGGCAACCCGGCCCCGTCGATCCGTCCGGCCTCCAGCAGTTCGCGCGGCACCTCCAGCAGGAACGACCGCAGCATCCACACCGCCAGCGGCAGGTTCATCGCCGCGTACAGCAGCACCAGCACCCAGACGTTGTCGAGCAGCCCCAGGTTCTGCGAGACCACGTACAGCGGGATGATCGCGGCGACGATCGGCAGCATCTTCGTGGACAGGAAGAAGCCGAGCGCGTCGCTGCTGCGCGGGATCGGCGCGATGGACAGCGCGTACGCCGCCGGCAGGGCCAGCGCGAGCACCAGCAGCGTGGAGGTGGCGGTGACGAACGCGGAATTGCCCAGGTACGGCAGGAATCCTCGTTCGAGCACGCCCTGGACCTGCTCCCAGGTGGGGGTGAACAGCAGCCGCGGCGGGTCGGTGTAGGCGTCGACCTCCCGCTTGAACGCGGTGAGCACCATCCACAGCAGCGGGAGGACGAACACCACGGCGATCGCCCAGGTGGCCGCGGTCAGCGCCCAACGGCCCGCATGCCTTCTCATCTCGTCCCCGTGCCCCCTCATCTCGTGCTCCCGTGGACGCCGAACGAGCGGAACATCAGCCGCAGGGCGAAGGTCGCCACGATCAGCGTGCCGACCACGACGACCACGCCCATCGCCGCCGACTGCCCGACGTCGAACCCCTCGAACGCTCGCTGGTAGATGTAGTACGGCAGGTTCGTGCTCGCCGTGCCCGGACCGCCCTGCGTCATCAGGTAGATGGCGTCGAAGCTGTTGACGATGTAGATCGCGCCCAGCAGCACGGCGAGCTGGATGTAACGGCTCAGCTGCGGCAGCGTGATCGACACGAAGGTGCGCCAGCGCCCCGCGCCGTCGACCTGGGCCGCTTCGAGCACTTCCCGGGACTGGGCCTGCAGCCCGGCCAGCAGCAGCAGCATCATGAACGGCGTCCACTGCCAGATGATCTGGGTCATCACCGAGGCCAGCGGGAACGTCGAGAGCCAGTCCACCTCGGTGCCGAGCGCGAAGTTCAGCAGCCCGTAGGAGGGGTCGAACATCGTCGTCTTCCACAGCAGCGCGCCGGCCGCCGGCAGGACGAGGAACGGCGTGATCAGCAGGGTGCGCACCGCGCCGCGGCCGGGGAACTCGCGGTCGAGCAGCAGCGCCAGCCCCAGACCGAGCAGCAGGGACACGACCACGCAGACCACGGTCAGCGCGACCGTGTTCAGCGCCGCGGTGCGGAACTGGCTGTCGGCGAACACGTCCGCGTAGTTGCGCAGCCCGACGAACTGCTGCGAACCGGGGCGGACGAGGTTCCAGGACTGCAGCGAGTAGTACACGGTCAGCAGGAACGGGACCTGCGTGACCACGACGGTGAACAGCAACGCCGGCAGCAGCGGCAGGCGCCGCAGCCAGCGCTCGCGCCGTCCCGCGCGCCCGCGCCCGCCCTCGCGGGGCGCGGCGGGCGCTGCCGGGCGCGCGGACTCCTCGGTGACTGCGCTCACTGCTCCTCCCGGTAGGAACGTGCCACGGACTCGGCGTACTGCTGGGACTGCCGCAGCGCCTCGTCGACGCTCTTGCGCCCGGCGATGGCGGCCGACAGCTGCTGGCTCACCCGTGTGCCCAGGTCCTGGAACTCCGGGATGCCGACGAACTGCAGCCCCTCGTAGGGCACCGGCCCGCGGATCGCCGTGCGCTGGTCGGCCCTCTCGATCGCGTCCAGCGTCGGCCCGGCGTAGGCGGCGGCCGCGCGGCGGTACTCCGGGATCTCGTAGGTGGACTCGCGGTGGCCCGGTGGCACCCGGTTCCAGCCGAGCCGGGTGCCGACCTCGCGCACGAACTCCTTGTTGGTCATCCACCGCATGAGCTTCCACGCCGCACCGGGGTTCTCGGTGGACTTCGGGATGGCCAGCGCCCAGGTGTACAGCCAGCCGGTGCGCGGCGTCTCGGCCACGGGCGCGGTGACGTAGCCGGACTTGCCGACGACGTTGCTGCTGCCCGGGTCCTCGTTGGTGCCGGCCATGGCGGTGGCGTCGTACCATATGGCCGCGTTGCCCTGGGTGTAGCGGTTGCCGCACTCGGAGAACCCGGCGCTGGAGGCGCCGACTTCGCCGTGCGCGCGCACCAGGTCGACGTAGAAGTGGGCCGCGCGGCGGAAGTTCGACGAGGTCAGGCGCGCGTTCCAGTCCTCGTCGAACCAGCGCGCCCCGAAGGCGTGGGCGATCGAGGTGAACGGCGCGAGGTTCTCGCCCCACCCCGGTTTGCCGCGCAGGCAGATGCCGGCGATCCCGCGTTCGGGGTCGTCGAGCTGCGCGGCCATCCGGGCGACCTGCCCCCAGGTGGGGTTCTCCGGCATGCGCAGCCCCGCCTCGCGGAAGAGGTCCTTGCGGTAGCTGAGCAGGGACGACTCGCCGTAGAACGGGACCGCGTACATCGATCCCTCGTAGGACAGGGACTCGCGGATGCTGGGGATGAAGTCACCGGGGTCGTAGCCGGGGCTGCTGCGGATGTGCGGCTGCAGGTTGCGCAGCCAGCCGTTGGCGGCCCACTGCTCGGCCTCGTAGTTGCTGATCATCACGATGTCGAACTCGCCGCCCTGGGTGGCGGTGGAGGCGGTGATCTTCGCCCGCGCTTGGTTCTCCGGCAGTTCGACGAACTTCAGCGAGATGCCGGGGTTCTCGCGCTCGAACTGGTCGGACAGCGCGATCGCGTCCTTCATCTGCGGGTTGGACACGATGGCCACCGTGAGCGTGCGCCGGTCGGTGCCCAGCTCCCCGGCGCCGGCGCAGCCGCTGACCAGCAGCACGCCGACGGCCAGCAGCGCGACGAGGCCGCGCGCGCTCGCCCCGCCGCGCCTCCTCCCGCTGCCGCGCCCTCTCGCGCTGCCGTCCCCTCCGCTACCGCGCATCGGTTCCTCCCGGGGTGACCTGGATCTTCAGCCCGGTACCGGCGCGCATCCGGGCGAGCGCGTCGTCGAAGCGCTCGAGCGGGAGCGTGTCGGTGACCAGCGCGTCGGTGTCCACCGCACCGCTGCCGACGAGTTCGAGCGCACGGCCGTAGCTGTGCAGCACGGCCATGGAGCCGACGATGGTGAGTTCGTCGTTGTAGATGCGGAACGGCGACAGCTGCACGCGCGCCTGTTCGGCGGCCACGCCGAACACGAGCAGGCGCCCGCCGCGGTCGAGGGCGTCGAAGGCCCCTTCGATCGCGGGCGCCGCGCCGGTGCAGTCGATCGCGGCCTCGAAGCGCTCGTCGAGCTCGGCGATGTCGCCCGCGACGGTCCGCGCCCCGAGCTCGCGGGCCCGGCCGAGGCGTTCGGCGTTGCGGTCGACGACGGTGACCGCGGCTCCGGAGCGCTGCAGCAGCTGCTGCATGATCAGCCCCATCGTGCCCGCGCCGGTGACGAGGAACCGCTCCCCCGCTTCGACGCCGATGCGGCGGACGCCGTGCACGGCGCACGAGACGGGTTCGACCGCGGCGCCCTGCTGGAAGGTCATCGACTCGGGCATGCGGTGGCAGGTCGCGGCGGGCACGGCCACGTACTCGGCGAAGGCACCGTCGACCGTGTCGCCGGTGGCGCCCCACGCGGCGCAGAGGTTGCCGCGACCAGACCGGCACGGCGCGCAGCGGCCGCAGAACCGGGAGGGATCGACGGCGACGCGGTCGCCGGTGCGCCACTCCCCGCGCACGGCCGCACCGACGGCGACGACTTCGCCGGCGAACTCGTGCCCGGGAACGATGGGGTACGGCGTGGGCGGGAACTCGCCGTCGGCGATGTGCACGTCCGTGCCGCAGATGCCGCAGGCCCCCACCCGGACCACGAGCTCGTCCGGCTGCGGTTCCGGATCGGCGACGGTGCCGACCCGGAGTTGGCCGGGCTTGTCGATGATCGCCGCGCGCATGCTTCCCCTTTCGCTCATATGAGCACTTCCGCGTCCCGTTGCTTCGCGCTTGATCCGAAATTGAAGAGGGTGCGCCGTCAATTCGTCAACTCATTCCGGCAGATCGATGAGTAGAATGCTCATATGAGCAATGAGTGGGACACCGATACCGCACTGCTGGCCGCGACCGCGGCGCACCGCCACTTCGTGCTCGGCGAGTCCAAGATCGACATCGCCGCGGACCTCGGGCTGAGCCGCTTCAAGGTCGCGCGGCTGATCACCGCGGCCCAGCAACGCGGGCTCGTGCGCGTGGAGTTCGACCTGCCGCTGCCCGTGGACCCGGGTCTCGGCGACGCGATCGCGCGCACCTACGGGCTGCGCCGCGCGCTCGTCCTCGACCGCGCGCACACCCCGGACGCGCGGCCCGTGCTGCGCGAGCGCATCGGCGCGCTCGCCGCCGCCCTGCTCGGCGACCTGCTCTCCGCCGACGACGTCCTCGGACTGGCCTGGGCCCGCACGGTCAACGCGATGGCCGCCGCGGTCGGCGAGTTGCCGCCCTGCCCCGTGGTGCAGCTGTGCGGGGTGCACGCCGGCATGGACATGCGCGACCGCACGGTCGAAACCGTGCGCCACGTCGCCGCTTCCAGCGGCGGCCCGCCCTACCCGATCTACGGCCCGCTCGTGCTGCCCGACCGGCGCACCACCGACGTGCTGCGCAGCCAGCCGGGCATCGCCGAAACCTTCGAGCAGTTCCGCCGCATCACCACCGCCGTGGTGAGCATCGGCGCGTGGCAGCACGGGGAGTCCACGGTGTACGACACGATCGGTGAGTCCGAACGGGACGGGCTCGCCCGCGCGGGCGCCGTCGCCGAGATCGCCGGGCGCGTCTTCGACGGCACCGGCGCACCCGTGGCCACCGAGCTGGCCCACCGCATCCTCGCCATCGGCGGCGACCAGCTGCGCGGCATCGACGAGGTCGTCGGCCTCGGCTACGGCACCGCGAAGGCCCCGGCCATCGCCGCGATGCTGCGCTCGGGCATCATCACCAGCCTGATCATCGACACCGACGCCGCGGAACGGCTCCTGCCCGAGGTGTCCTAGCCTGGGGTGATGTCGCAGCGCGAACTCGTCGTGCTCGGCACCGCCAGCCAGGTGCCGACCAAGCACCGCAACCACAACGGCTACCTGCTGCGGTGGGACGGCACCGGCTTCCTGTTCGACCCGGGCGAGGGGACCCAGCGGCAGATGACCCTCGCCGGCGCCCGGGCGCACGAGATCCACCACCTCTGCCTGACGCACTTCCACGGTGATCACTGCCTGGGGGTGCCCGGCGTGCTGCAGCGGATGTCCCTGGACGGCGTGGCCCGGCCGGTGCACGCGCACTACCCCGCCCGCGGGGAGGAGCACTTCCACCACCTGCGGCGCGCGTCGGTGTCCTCCGACGGGCTGGACCTGCACCAGCACCCGATCCGCCAGGACGGGGTGGTCGCCTCGGGCCCGTTCGGCACGTTGCACGCGCGGCGGCTGGACCACCGGATCGAGACCTTCGGCTACCGCCTGGTCGAACCGGACGGGCGGCGGATCCTGCCCGAGGAGCTGGCGCGGCACGGCATCAGCGGCCCGCAGGTGGGCCAGCTGCAGCGCGCGGGGAGGCTGCAGCTGCCCCGCGGGGTGGTCGAGCTGGCCGAGGTCAGCGCGCACCGCCCGGGGCAGAAGGCCGCGTTCATCATGGACACTCGGCTGTGCGAGGGGGTGTTCGCGCTCGCCGAGGGGGTGGACCTGCTCGTGGTCGAGTCCACGTTCCTCGACCAGGACGCGCACCTGGCCGAGGAGTACCGCCACCTGACCGCGGCGCAGGCCGCGCGCGTCGCCGCCGAGTGCCGCGTGGGCGCGCTGGTGCTGACGCACTTCTCCCAGCGTTACGAGGACCCGGCGCGGTTCGCCGCCGAGGCCGCGGCCGTGTTCGACGGCCCGGTGCACGTGGCCGAGGACCTCGCCCGCGTACCCCTGCCACCGCGGCGCCGCCCCTGACTCCCCGGCGGCGCCGCTCCCCCGGTGCAGCAGGCGCCTCGGTGGTCCTCATCGATGCAGTCGGAGCTACCACGATCGCGTGGGGACAGTTCGCCCTGCAAACGTGCGGGGACGGCTCCCGGTTTCATGGAAATCGCGCTCTCTGGAGGAGTCCCGGAAAGCCGGTGCGTGCCGCAGCGCCGACGAGTCGCCCCTACGAAGGAGCAGCGCGGCGGAAGAGCCCCGGGCGACCCCGGCGCCGGCGGCGCCGGGCGGCGTGCCGCAGCTGCAGGATCCGGGCCGTGCCGATCAGCGCCACGAACAGCGCGCCGGCCAGAGCGCCGAACAGCAGCGCCACCCCGGTGGGCAGCTGGCCCTGCATCCACAGGAACCGGACCGTGACCGCCTCGGAGTTCTGCAGGATGAACACCAGCAGGAAGGCGAGCACGACCGCCGCGACGACGACGGCCACCCAGATCCCCCCGGTGCGCGTGCGCCCGGCCTGGTGCTGCCCGGAAGCGGGGGCGGCCTCACCGGAGTTCCCGGACTCGTCCCGTTTGCTCATGGGGGCATCTTCGCGTTCCCCCTGCCGGCCCCGATCCGGCACACGGCCGATTCTCACCCGAACGAGCGATGGTGGGTCACACCCCGGCGATCGCGGCCCGCGCCTGCGCGTACTCCGCCCGCACCGCTGCCCCGGCGTCCGGGTCCCGCGGCTGCGCGCTCCGGCCGCGCAGCGGCCACTCCGGGGGCCCGCTTCCGCCACCGGCCACCCACGCCGCCTGCTTCGCCGCGCCGAGCGCGACGTACTCGGCCGGGTCCGGGATCTCCACGCCGACGCCGAACAGGTCGGCCGCGACCGCCTCGACCGCGGCCGACTTGGCCGCACCGCCGATGAGCAGCACGCGGCGCACCTCGACTCCGGTCCCGCGCAGCGCGTCCACCCCGTCGGCCAGACCGCAGAGCATCCCCTCGACCGCGGCCCTGGCCAGGTTCTGCGGCGTCATGTTCGTGCGCCGCAGCCCGGCGAGCGTGCCGCTCGCCTCCGGCAGGTCCGGCGTGCGCTCCCCCTCGAGGTACGGCAGCAGCGTCAGCCCACCGGCGCCCGGAGCGGCTTCGAGGGCGAGCTCGTCCAGCCCTGCCAGGTCGGTACCGAGCACCTCCGCGGTCGCGCTGAGCACGCGCGCGGCGTTGAGCGTGCACACCAGCGGCAGGTAGCGCCCCGTGGCGTCGCAGAAACCGGCGACCGTGCCGCTCGGATCGGCGGTCGGACCGTCGGTGACGGCGAACGCGGTGCCCGAGGTGCCCAGGGAGACGACGACATCCCCGGGCTGCGCGCCGAGCCCCAGCGCCCCGGCCATGTTGTCGCCGGTGCCGGGGGCCAGCAGCGCACCGGACACACCGGACAGAGCTGCGGTCCCGCCGGGCTCGGCGGGCCCGAGCACGCGCGGCAGCCGCGGCCGCCGCCCGCCCATCGCGTCGGCGAGCAGGTCGGGCAACCACGTGCCGGTGGTCGGGTCGAAGTAGCCCGTGCCGGAGGCGTCTCCGCGATCGGTGCACGCCTCGGTGCGCGCCCCGGCGAACTGCCAGGTGACCCAGTCGTGCGGGAGCAGCACCTGCTCGACGCGGTCGGCGTTGTCCGGTTCCTGCTCGGCCAGCCACGCCAGCTTGGTCACGGTGAAGCTGGGCACCGGCACCAGCCCGGTGCGCCGGGCCCAGGTCTCGGCCCCGTAGCGGGCGGTGAGACCGCGCGCCTGCTCGGCCGAGCGCGTGTCGTTCCACAGCAGGGCGTCGCGCACCGGCCGCCCCGCCGCGTCCACGGCGACCATGCCGTGCTGCTGGCCGGCGACGGACACGGCCGCCACGGGGTGGTCGGGCGCCTCGGCCAGCGCTCGGCGCACCGCGTCCTGCGCGGCGTCCCACCAGGCCTGCGGCGGCGCTTCGGTCCCCTCGGGGTGCGCCGCCTGCCCCTGCGCGGTGATCGCGCCGTTGTCGGCGTCGACCAGCACCGCCTTGGTGGACTGCGTCGAGGAGTCGAGACCGAGCACGTGCACGTGGCATCTTCCTTCCAGCCGGGAAACCGGCAAGATCCTGCCACGGTGCGCACGCGTGCGGTCAACCGGAGCACCGGTGGGCACCGGTCCGCGCACGTCAGCCGCCGTAGGGCAGGACCGGTGCTCCCGGGCCGACGTCGGCGATCCGGAACAGCGCCCCGGCCCGCGGGTACCGCTCCAGGTCGGTGTCCACTCGGGACGTGGTGATGAACAGCTCGTCGTAGTCCGCACCGCCGAAGGCGCACGCCGTCACGCGCGGCGCGGGGACCTCGTAGGTGGCGACGAGCCTGCCCTCGGGCGTGTAGTGGCGCACCGCTCCCCCGCCCCACAGCGCGACCCAGATGTCGCCCTGCGCGTCCACGGCCAGCCCGTCCGGCGCGCCGTCGGCGGGATCGATGCGCACCACGGTGCGGCGCCGCTGCAGCTGGTAGTCGACGTAGTCGAACGCGTCGACGCACTGGGTGGGCGTGTCCACGTAGTAGGCGGTCCCGCCGTCCGGGCTGAAGGCGAACCCGTTCGACACGGTCACCTCGGGGATGGCGATGGTCACCTCCCCCAGCGGGTCGAGGCGGAACAGCGAGCCCTCCTCCGGGGCCTCGGACACCGCCATCGATCCGCAGAACAGGCTCCCGTCGGGCGCGCACCCCCCGTCGTTCATGCGCACCGAGTGATCGGTCCACAGTGGTTCGAACGGGAACAGGTTGCCGAGGTCGTCGTCGGCGAGGGCGAAGCCGCGCTCCAGCGCCAGCACGACCCCGCCGGCCGAGCGGGGCCGCAGCATCGCGGCGACCTCACCGACGTGGGTGCGGCTGACCTCGCCCGTGGTGCGGTCCAGGGTCAGCACGTCGCCGGCGTGCATGTCGACCCACCGCGGCCCCGGCCACGCGGGGTGCCAGACGGGGCCTTCGCCGTGGTGGGCGCAGGCTTCGGTGATGGGCTCGGCGCGCTGGCTCATGCGCCCTCCGTTCACGTCGCTCAGGGGTGCAGCACCATCTTTACCGTATCGCTCCGGCGCTGCCCCAGGGTCTGCAACGCGTGTCCCGCTTCGTCGATGCCGAATTCGGCGGTGATGATCCGCCCCGGGTCGACCGCGCCGGCGGTGAAGGCCCGCACCGCGTGCGTCCACGCGGTGGCCGAGGCGCCGAACACGCTGTGCACCGCGAGCTCGGCGCTGACCAGTTCGACCGGGGTGGGCGGGTCCGGGTCCGCGGCGGCGAGCCCGGTCAGCGCGACGCGACCGCCGCGCCGGGCCAGGCGGATCGCCTGCCGTGCCGTCCCGGGGGCTCCGGCCGCCTCGAGGACGGCGTCGAAGCAACCGTGCCACTGCTCGGCCTCGGCGGTGCCGACGAGGCGGTCGGCACCGCAGTGCTCGGCCAGCGCGGTCCGATCGCGGTCGGGGTGGACGACGACGAGCTCGCGCGGCCCGGCCGCGGCGAGCAGCTGGGTGGCCAGCAGCCCGAGGCTGCCCGCGCCCACGACGGCGGCCCGCTCGCCGGGGACGGTCGCCAGCCGCAGGCACGCCGCCGCGGCGCAGGCGGTCGGTTCGAGGGCCGCGGCGGCGCGCAGGTCCGCGTGCGCGGGCAACTCGTGCAGCAGCCGGGCGGGCAGGACGAGGTGGTCGGCCCAAGCTCCGGGGCGGGTGAAGCCGGTCTCGTCGTAGTCGGTGGCGCAGAGGTTGTCGGATCCCCTGCGGCATGCCGGGCACGTGCCGCAGTTGCGGATCCCCTGCCCGACGACCGGCTTGCCGACCCAGTCGGGGTCGACGCCGCTTCCGACCTCCTGCACCGTGCCCGACCACTCGTGCCCGGGCACGACGGGGTACCGGACGAGCTCGGCGGGCCGGGTTCCGCGGTAGACCTCCAGGTCCGAGCCGCAGATGCCCGACCACGCCACGCGGACGAGCGCTTCCCCCGCCTCCGGTCGCCGGGGCTCGGCCGGTGCGGTGCGCAGGTGCTCGGGTTCGTCGATGACGACGGCGCGCGCGTCCATGCCGCGTCCTCCGTGGATGGTGTGCGGGTCACTTCCCGGTGCTGGGCACGGCCGCTCCCCCGGCCGGCAGCGGCGATTGCGTGCTGTCCGGGGCGTAGCGGTGCAGCAGGTCCAGCCCGATGCGGGCGCGGCGCACGCGTTCGCGGGACAGCGCCACGGCGGTGCCTTCCAGGTGCGTGCCGCTGGGGTAGATGTTCGGCGCGTTGCGCAGGCCGAACTTGACGTGGACGGGCGCGGCGACGCGGACGATCTCGGCGATCTCGTAGTGGCGCACGAAACCGCCGAGGTCGTCGGGGGATTCGACGTAGACGTCGAGCGGCAGGCTCGTCGCCGCCCGCAGCGCGGCCAGCTGCGGGACGCTCAGGTCGGTGGGCACGTTGTAGGTGTCGGCGCCGAGGTCCTCGACCAGGCGCACCGACGCGGGGTTGGCCAGTCCCATCTGGACGCTGACCTTGAACTGCATGTCGGCGGGCAGATCGCCGGCTTCGCGCATGGCCGCGGCGACGCGGAGCACACCGAGGTCGGTGATGAGCACGCTGCGCACACCGGCCTCGGCGCTGCGCCGGACGTCCTCGAGCACGTGCACCAGCTGCTCGGTGCCGCGCGCCTGGGCCGCGACCGGCCCGCCGCCGGCGGCGGCGCAGAGCCCGCCGGTGTCCCAGCCGGCCAGCGGACGTGCGAACAGGCTGAGCTCGACCCCCCGGGCTGCGGCCGTGGTGCTCATCCGGTCGAGCTCGCCGTCGGTGAGCAGCATGCTCCCGCTGCCCTGGGAGATGCGGTGGACCGCGACCTCGCGCCGGTCGGCCTCGTCGAGCACGGCCGCGAGCACCTCGGGACCTTCGGTGCTGGGGATCTCCACGCGGTACTGCGCCCCGTCCGGGAAGCGCTGCTCGCTGGTCTCGGGGCTGTCAGCGGCCGGATACCCCCGTTGCCGCAGGAACTCGCGAGTCGCACGCACCCTTGCTCCATTCGGTATTCCGAACAACGTCCTGGAAATCGTACGACTGCCCCCGAGGTGTGGTCAACGCGAGCCCGCGCTCCCCGGCTGCGGGATCCGGTGGCGCGGTCCCGGAAACAGCTCAGGCCCGCGGGCGCCGGGGTGCGATCCGGCGCCCGCGGGCCTGCGGGCACGCGCGGGGCGGGGCTCAGCCGGAGGCCGCAGCCACGTGCTCGGGCTCCTCGCGCACCTCCGCCACGTGCACGGGACGCCCCTGCTGCAGGGACAGCTGCGCGGCCTCGGCGACGCGGAGCGCCTCCAGCGCCTCGCGCGGCGCGCACGGATTGACGGCCTCCCCCGCCACGAGCGCGGTGAACGCCTCGAGCTCGACGCGGTAGGCGGGGCCGAAGCGCTCGGCGAACGTGCGGTACGGCCGCCCGGACGGCCAGGCGACGCCCTGCTCGACCGACGGCAGCGGCGCTCGCTCGTCGTGGCCGACGAATCCGGCCCCGCGCGAACCGCACACCTCCATGCGCACGTCGTGCCCGGCTCCGTTGTACCGGCTCGCCGAGACGGTGGCCAGGGTTCCGCTCTCCAGAGCGGCCACCACGGCAGCGGTGTCGACGTCGCCGCCCTCGGCGATGTAGTCCGCGCCCCGGTTCCCTCCCTGGGCGTGCACTGTGGACACCTCGGATCCGGTGATCCACCGCAGCATGTCGAAGTCGTGGATGCCGCAGTCGCGCAGCAGTCCGCCCGAAGCGGGGATGAACTCCGGCGGCGGTGGTTGCTCGTCGGCGGTGACCGCCCGCACGCTGTGGACCCAACCGAGCTCGCCGGAGCGGACCTGCTCGCGCACCGCCCGGTAACCGGCGTCGAAACGTCGCTGCAAGCCGACCTGCACCGCCAGCCCGGCCTGTTCGATGCGCTCCACCAGCGCGCGGGTGACGGCCAGGTCGGCGGCGATCGGTTTCTCGCACAGCGCCGGGACCCCGTGCCGCAGCGCGAGCTCGAGCATCACCGGGTGCGCATCGGTGGCCGTGGCGATGACGACGCCGTCGACGCCGGCGGAGAACACCTCCTCCGGCGTGTCCGCGGCGCTGGCTCCCAGCTCCGCGGCGAGGCCGCGGGCGCGCTCGGGCGCCGCATCGGCCACGAGCAGTTCGTCGACGCGGGAGGCGGTGCGCAGGTTGTGTCCGTGCATCTGTCCGATTCGGCCGGCGCCGAGCAGTCCGATGCGCATGGAACTCCTCTTCCTCTCAGGCTCGTGCGGGCGGCCGCGGCGCCCGGGCCTCGTCCTCGACCCCCGGCCCGCGGCACGAGGCCGTGCGTCCGGCCCCTCGGGGCGCCCGCGGGACCGGCGCGTCCGATCCCGCGGGCCGGGGGTCGTCGCTGGGCCCGGCTCAGCGGAAGCCGGCGCCGCAGCGGCTCAGGTACTGGCGCGTGCGCCGCGCGATCGGCAGCGGCTGCTCCGGCGGGCAGGGGAACATGTCCTGCTCCACGATGGCGAACATGTCCGCGTCGACTCCCGCGGCCGCGTCGAGGACGGAGCCGAGGTCGGGTTCGCCCTCCGGCGGCTCGCACATCACGCCCCGGCGCACCGCTTCGGCGAAGGAGGTGTCCGCGCTCCAGACCTCGCGGGCCAGCTCCGGCCGCACCTGCTTGAGGTGCAGGTAGCCCATGCGCTCGGGGTACTTCTGCAGCAGGGCGAGGTTGTCGCCGCCGCAGTAGGAGATGTGGCCGGTGTCCAGGCACAGGCTGACGTGCTCGGGATCGGTGGCCTCCAGGAAGCGCTCCACGTTCTCCTGCGTGTCGACGTGGGTGTCGGCGTGCGGGTGGAACCGCAGGTGGATGCCGTACTCCTCGTGCAGCGCGCGGCCGAGCCGGTCGATGCCGGCGCTGAGGGACTTCCACTGCTCGTCGGTGAGGTGGCGGTCCTCGACCCGCTGGCCGGTGTCCTGGTCGCGCCACATCGCGGGAATGACCACGAGGTTGCGCGCGCCCATCGCGGTGGTCAGCGCGGCGACCTGCTGCACGTGCTCCCACGTCTCCGCCCAGACGGCGTCGCCGCGGTGGGTGGCGGTGAAGCACGTGCCCGCCGAGACCGCCAGGCCGCGGCTGTCCAGCTCGTCGGACAGGCGCTGCGGGTCGGTGGGCAGGTAGCCGTGGGGACCGAGCTCGATCCAGTGGTACCCGGCCTCGGCGACCTCGTCGAGGAAGCGCCACCACGGGGTCTGGCGCTCGTCCTCCGGCATCCACACGCCCCAGGAGTCGGGCGCGGACCCGACGCGCAGGCGGGTGTCCTGGTGCGGTGCGTCGCTGGACATGGCAGCACTCCTTTTCGAAGATCCCCGGTTCGGGGACGGACGCGGGCGGTCGTCACTGCGGCGGGCCGGCCCGCCGGAGGCCGGCCGTTGTGACCTCGCTCTCCGGGCGAACGTCCGTAGTGTTGCCGCGGCGGCACACCACTGTCAATACTTAGTCTTTACATATTTACCTTTAGGGGGCGGGTGGGCCGCACGAGCAGGGGCCCGGCGGTGAATCGACCGCCGGGCCCCTGCTCGCGGATGCGCGCCTCAGCCGTCGCCGCGCAACGTCAGGTCGAACGAGTACCGCGAGGCGCGGTAGACGTGCGAACCGAACTCCACCACCGCCCCGGTCTGGTCGTGAGTGGTGCGCTTCATCGTCAGCAGCGGCGCGCCTTCGGGCTCGTCGAGCAGTTCGGCGTCCTGGGCGCCGGCCAGCCGCGCGCCGATGTTCTGCTGCGCCACGTGCATGCGCACGCCCGCGGAGCGCAGCAGCTGGTAGAGGCCGTAGCGCTCGAGGTCCGCATCGGCGGGCCGGATGAGCCCCCGCGGGAGGTAGTTCTCCATGCGCGCGATCGGCTCACCGCGCGAGTAGCGCACCCGCTCCAGGTGCAGCACCTGGTCCTGCCTGCCCGCCCCCAGCACCGAGGCGATCTCCGAGGGCGCGCCGATGAGCTCGTTGACGATCACGCGCGTCTCCGGCTCGGCGTCCATGTCGGAGAGGTCGTCGAACAGGCTGCTCAGCTGCAGCGAGCGCGTCACCCGGCTGAAGGCGACCTGCGTGCCCGCTCCGCGCTTGCGCACGACCAGCCCCTTGTCCACGAGCGAACCGATCGCCTGCCGGACGGTCGGCCGGGACAGCCCCAGTCGCGCGGCGAGGTCCACCTCGTTGTCCAGCTTCGCCCCGACGGGGAGTGCTCCCGCGTCGATCGCGCTCTCGATCTGGCTGGCGACCTGGTGGTACAGCGGCACGGGGCTGGAGCTGTCCACCTCGATGTCGCGCGCGGGGTCCCACGGGGCGGCCGCGCCCTCGGGCCGCACGGCTTCGGAGTTGTGCGCGGAGGACTTCACGAACGTACGGTAACAGGAATCCGACGCGCTGCGCATAATGTCTCGACGACGTAATGAGCTGACATGCACCCCCGCGTCCGCTCCCGCCGCGCCCCCGCGCCTCGCGCTCCACCCCCGCCGCGTCTCGTCCCGCCCTCGCCGGACTCGACTCAGCGGTCGCCTGACCAGCGAAAGGGAGATTCCTCGCGAAAGGAACGAACCCTCGTTCGGATGAGGCGCTCGACGCGCCGCAGGCGAGCGGTTCCGCATCCACGTCTTGACCGGCGAAACGCACCCCACTATCGTTCGCATAAAGCACACACGTTCACTATGCGTACAGGAGTTGGTCAGGATGGCACGCATCCTGCGGCTCGACGAGGCGGTCGCCGAACTCGTCCACGACGGGGACACGGTGGCGTTGGAAGGGTTCACACACCTCATCCCCGTCGCAGCCGGGCACGAGATCATCCGGCAGCGCCGCACGGACCTGACGCTGGTGCGCATGACGCCGGACATCGTCTACGACCAGATGATCGGCGCCGGCTGCGCGCGCAAGCTCGTGTTCTCCTGGGGCGGCAACCCGGGCGTCGGTTCGCTGCACCGGTTCCGCGAGGCGGTGCAGCAGCAGTGGCCCCGCCCGCTGGAGATCGAGGAGCACAGCCACGCCGGGATGGCCAACCGCTACCAGGCGGGGGCCTCGGGGCTGCCGTTCGCGGTGCTGCGCGGCTACATCGGCACCGACCTGCCCGAGCACACCTCCAACATCAGCACCGTGGAGTGCCCGTTCACCGGGCAGCGGCTCGCCGCGGTCCCGGCGATCAACCCGGACGTCGGCATCGTGCACGCCCAGCAGGCCGACCGGCACGGCAACGTGCAGATGTGGGGCATCACCGGCGTGCAGAAGGAGACCGTGCTCGCCTCGGCCCGCTCGCTGGTCACCGTCGAGGAGGTCGTCGACGAGCTCACCCCGCGCCCGGACGCGCTCGTGCTGCCCAAGTGGGTCGTCTCGGCCGTGGCGGAGGTCCCCGGCGGTGCCCACCCCTCCTACGCTCAGGGGTACTACGAGCGGGACAACGACTACTACCAGCACTGGGATCCGATCGGCCGGGACCGGGAAGCGTTCCAGCACTGGCTCGACACGGAGATCTTCGCAGCGAGCGCGGAAGGGAGCCCGCGTTGACCGCCACCGCATCCAGCACCGCCACCACCGAGCGGTTCAGCGCCGACGAGATGATGACCGTCGCGGCGTCGCGCAGCCTGCGCGACGGCACCGCCTGCTTCGTCGGCATCGGCCTGCCCAGCACCGCGGCCAACCTCGCCCGGCGCACCCACGCGCCCGACCTGGTGCTCATCTACGAGTCCGGCACGATCGGCACCAAACCGGACCGGCTGCCGCTGTCCATCGGCGACGGCGTGCTGGCCGACACGGCCGACTCGGTGGTCAGCGTGCCGGAGATCTTCAACTACTGGCTGCAGCCCGGCCGGGTGAACACCGGTTTCCTCGGCGGCGCGCAGGTCGACCGCTACGGCAACATCAACAGCACCGTCATCGGCGGCGACTACGACGACCCGAAGGTCCGCCTGCCCGGCGCCGGCGGTGCCCCGGAGATCGCCGCGTCCTGCCAGGAGGTGCTCATCGTCATGCGCATGAGCCCGCGCACCTTCGTCGAGCAGGTCGACTTCCGCACCTCGGTCGGCTACGGCTCCGGCCCCGGCGATCGGGAGAGGTTCGGCATGCGCGGCCGCGGACCGGCGAAGGTCATCACCGACCTCGGCGTGCTCGAACCGGACCCGGACACCGCCGAGCTCGTGCTGACCCGGCTCAGCCCGGGAGCCACCGCCGAGCAGGCCCGCGAAGCCGCCGGCTGGGACCTCCGCGTCGCCGACGAGCTGGGCGTGCAAGACGAACCCACCGACACCGAGCTCGGTGTCCTGCGCGAACTCAAAGCCACGTTGAGCAGTGGAGGATCCCGGTGAGCGAGGTCTACGTACTCGACGCGCTGCGCACCCCCTTCGGCCGCTACGGCAAGGGCCTGGCCGGGGTCCGCCCGGACGACCTGGGCGCGCACGTGCTGCGCGCGCTGCTGCAGCGCAGCCCCGGACTGGACCCGGCGGCGATCGACGACGTCCAGTTCGGCGACGCCAACGGTGCCGGCGAGGACAACCGCAACGTCGCGCGCATGGCCGCCCTGCTGGCCGGTCTGCCCACGAGCGTGCCCGGGGCGACCACCAACCGCCTGTGCGGCTCCGGCATGGAGGCGGCCATCAACGCCAGTCGCACCGTCCAGGTCGGCGACGCCGAGCTCGGCGTCGCCGGCGGCGTGGAATCGATGAGCCGCGCGCCGTGGGTGCTGCCCAAACCGGAGTCCGGCTACCCCCGCGGGCACGAGACCTTGCATTCGACCACGCTCGGCTGGCGCATGGTCAACCCGGACATGCCGGAGCAGTGGACGATCTCGCTCGGCTCCAGCGCCGAGCTGCTCGCCGACCGCTACGGCATCAGCCGCCAGCGGCAGGACGAGTTCGCCGCGCGCAGCCACCAGCTGGCCGCCCGCGCCTGGGACGAGGGCCTGTTCGACGACGAGGTCGTACCGGTTCCGGGCACCGAGCTCACCCGCGACGAGGGCGTCCGGCCGGACAGCACGGCGGAGAAGCTCGGTGGGCTCAAACCGGTCTTCCGCGTCGACGGCACGATCACCGCGGGCAACTCCTCCCCGCTCAACGACGGTGCCGCCGCGCTGCTGCTCGGCGGGCAGCGGGCCGCCGAGCAGCTCGGCACCCGGCCGCTGGCCCGCGTGGTCAGCCGCGGTGCCGCCGCGGTCGACCCCGACGTGTTCGGCATCGGGCCGGTGCGGGCGGCCGAGACCGCGCTGGAGCGCGCCGGCATCGGCTGGGGCGAGCTGACCGCCGTGGAGCTCAACGAGGCGTTCGCCTCCCAGTCGCTGGCGTGCCTGGCCGACTGGCCGAAGCTGGACCCGGAGATCGTCAACCAGCAGGGCGGGGCCATCGCGATCGGCCACCCGCTCGGCGCCTCCGGCGCGCGCGTGCTGGGCACCCTGGCCCACCAGCTGCGCCGGGCCGGCGGCGGCTGGGGGCTGGCCGCGATCTGCATCGGTGTCGGCCAGGGGCTCGCCGTCGTGCTGCACGCGGAGCAACCGGGCCATCCGAGGGAGGACTCATGACCGTCGACGACACCCGCTCCGCGGCGGGGTTGATCCTGCCGTCCTACGCCTCCGACGAGGACTCGCACCCGGCGCTGGACACACCGGAGTACCGCTCCTCGGCGCTGCGGCACCCGAAGCAGCCGCTGCAGGTGCTGCCGCAGCACCTCACCGAGGTGACGGGGCCGCTGCTGGGGCACGACCGCGTCGGGGACCTCGACCACGACCTGACCGCGCAGCACGAGGCCGAGCCGCTCGGCGAGCGCATCGTCGTCAGCGGCCGGGTGCTGGACTCGGACGGCAAACCCGTCCCGAACACCCTGGTCGAGATCTGGCAGGCCAACGCGGCGGGGCGGTACCTGCACGCCGGGGACCGCCACCCCGCCCCGCTGGACCCGAACTTCTCGGGAACCGGCCGGTGCATGACCGACGAGCAGGGCAACTACCGGTTCGTCACGATCAAGCCGGGCGCCTACCCGTGGCGCAACCACGACAACGCCTGGCGGCCGGCGCACATCCACTTCTCCCTGTTCGGCCGCGCCTTCACGCAGCGGTTGATCACGCAGATGTACTTCCCGGGGGATCCGCTGTTCTCCCAGGACCCGATCTTCAACTCGGTGCGCGACCCCGCGGCCCGCGAGCGGATGATCTCCCGCTTCGACCTGGACACCACCGTTCCCGAGTGGGCGCTGAGCTACAAGTTCGACATCGTCCTGCGCGGTTCCGCGGCCACACCGTTCGAGGACGACGAGGAGGACGACGACTGATGCGCTCGCAGCCGGCGACGACACCGTCGCAGACGGTCGGTCCGTTCTACGCGCTGCCCGGCGGGATCCTGTGGGACGACGGGCCGGAGGTGGTCCCCGAGGGCACGGCCGGTGCGTTCGTGCTGCGCGGGCGCGTCCTCGACGGCAACGGGGACCCGGTGCCCGACGCCGTGGTGGAGACGTGGCAGGCCGACTCCCTGGGGCGCTTCGACCACGAGAACGACCCGCGCGGCGAGTCCTCGCACTGGCAGGGCTTCGGCCGCTGCCCCACCGACCCCGAGGGGCGGTTCTGGGTGCGCACGGTCAAACCGGGCCCGCTGCCCACCCCGGAGGGGGGCACCGAGGCGCCGCACCTGGCGGTGACGGTCCTCGCCCGCGGCATGCTCGCCCGCCTGGTCACCCGGGTGTACTTCCCCGACGAGGAGGGGGCCAACGCCGCCGACCCGGTGCTCGCGGCGGTTCCGCGGCAACGGCGGCACACGCTCGTCGCCGAGGCCGACGGCGCGGACTACCGGTTCGACGTGCGCCTGCAGGGCGGTGACGAGACCGTGTTCTTCCGCGTGTAGCACCACCCGCACCCGAGTTCCGCACGAGACGGGGGAATCCGCTGTGGACAGCCTGTTCGGAGCGATGTTCAGCACACCGCGGGCCACCGAGCAGACGGGGGCGCGGGCGTGGCTCGCGGCGATGCTGGAGTTCGAGAGCGCCCTGGCGGGCGCGGAGGCCGACGCCGGTCTCGTCCCCGCCGATGCCGCCGCCGAGATCGACCGGTGCTGCCGGGTCGACGCGTTCGACCCGGAGTCGATCGCCGAACGCGCGGTCTCCTCGGCGACCCCGGTGATCGCGCTGGTGCGCGACCTGACCGAGCAGGTCGGCACCTCGACCGCCCGGTACGTGCACAAGGGCGCGACGAGCCAGGACGTGGTCGACACGGCGGCGATGCTCGTCGCCGCCCGCACGACCGACCTCGTCCTGGCGGACCTGCGCGGGGCCGCGGCGGCCTGCGCGCAGCTGGCCGAGCGGCACCGCGACACGCCGATGGTCGGGCGGTCCCTGCTGCAGCAAGCCCTGCCGACCACGTTCGGCGCCCGCTGCGCCACGTGGCTGACCTCCCTGGAGGAGGCCGCCGCGGCACTGCGGCGGGTGCGCCGGGAGCGGCTGGCGGTGCAGCTCGGCGGTGCCGCCGGCACCCTGGCCTCGCTCGACGGGCAGGGGCCGGCGGTCGTGGCCGGGCTCGCCGAGCGCCTCGGCCTCACCGCTCCGGCCGTGCCCTGGCACACCGACCGCACCCGCATCGCCGAGCTCGCCGGCGCGCTGGGCACGGTCACCGGGGTGTGCGGCAAGATCGCCCGCGACGTCTCGCTGCACGCGCAGACCGAGGTCGGCGAGCTCACCGAGGGGCGTTCCGGCGGTTCCTCGGCGATGCCGCACAAGCAGAACCCGGTCGGGTCCGTGCTCGTCGGCGCGATCGCGCGGCGCGTTCCCGACCTCGTGTCCACTGTGCTCGGGGCGATGCCGCAGGAGTACGAGCGGGCCGCGGGCGCGTGGCAGGCCGAGTGGGAGCCGGTGACGCAGCTGCTGCGGCTGACCGCGGCGGCCGCGGCGCACACCCGCGCCGTGCTCGCCGAGCTGCGGGTGCACCCGCAGCGGATGGCCGCGAACCTCGGGGCCACCGGCGGTGCGATCATGGCCGAGGCCGCCGCGGCGGCCCTGTCCGAGCACCTGGACCGCACCGAGGCCCACGAGCTCGTCGGCGAGGCCTCCCGGCGTGCCGCTGAGCACGGCGGCACGCTGGCCGCGCAGCTGCGCGCCGACGAGCGGGTGCGGGCGGTGCTGTCCGAGTCCGCCATCGACGCGGCCACCGATCCGGCCGGGCACCTCGGCCACGCCCCGGAATTCGTCGACACCGCGCTGCACCGGCACGCGCATCTGGAGGAGCAGTGACTGTCCACTACGAACTCGCCGGGCCGGAGGACGCCCCGGTGGTCGTGCTGTCCAACTCGATCGGCATGGACCTGCGCCTGTGGGACGAGCAGGTGCCTGCGCTGGCCGAGCGGTTCCGCGTGGTCCGCTACGACCAGCGGGGCCACGGACGCACCCCCGCGAGCACTCCCGGCCCCTACTCGCTGGCCGACCTGGGCGGGGACGTGCTGTCCCTGCTCGACGAGCTCGGCGTCCACCGCGCCCACTTCGCCGGTGTCTCGCTCGGCGGCATGACGGGCATGTGGTTGGCCGAGAGCGCACCGGAGCGCATCGACCGGTTGGCGCTGCTGTGCACAGCGGCGGGGATGCCTCCGCAGTCCTGGCACGACCGGGCCGCGCTGGTGCGCGAGAAGACCACCGAAGCGCTCGTCGAGCCCTCGCTGCCCAAGTGGTTCACTCCCACCGCGGCCGCGGACCCGCAGGTGCGCGAACGGTTCGCCGAGCAGCTGCGCGGCGCCGACGACGAGGGTTACGCCGGCTGCTGCGAGGCGATCGCGACGATGGACATCCGCGAGCACCTCGGCGCGATCACCGCGCCGACCCTGGTGATCGCCGGCGCCGAGGACCCGGCCACCCCGCCGGCGCGCTCCGCGGAGATCGCCGCGGCGATCGGCGGATCCCGCCTCGAGGTCATCGACTCGGGCGCGCACCTGGCCAACGCGGAACAGCCCGCGGCGGTCAACCGCCTGCTGCTGGAGCACTTCTCCGCGCAGCCCTGACCGCGCAGTCCCCCGGCCGGGCAGCTTCCCGGCCGGACAGCTCCCCGGAAGGATTCCCGTGTCCGACGAACACTCCCCCGACCACTCGGCCGCCGACCGCGGCGACACCGCGCGCCGCGCCGACGGGATGCGGGTGCGCCGCTCCGTGCTCGGCGACGCCCACGTGGACCGCGCGATCGAGCGCACGACCGAGTTCACCGCCGCGTTCCAGGACTTCATCACCCGCTACGCCTGGGGCGAGGTGTGGCACTCCGACGCGGTGGAGCAGCGCACCCGCAGCATGCTCACGCTCGCGCTGCTGGCGGGGCTGGGCAACGAGGACGAGTTCGCCATGCACGTGCGCGCCGCGCGGCGCATCGGCGTCACGGCCGAGGAGATCCGCGAGGTGCTCATGCACGTCGCGATCTACGCGGGCGTGCCCCGCGCCAACAGCGCCTTCGGCACAGCCAATACCATTCTCGACGAGACCGGGTGAGCCTCCGCCGCGCGCCCGGATCCGTCCACCCGCCCGAGTCGTGCCGAGGAGACGTGATGGAGCCCGAAACCGAGCCCGGCGGCGGCTACGTGCAGTCGCTGGCCCGCGGACTCCTGGTGATCCGGGCGTTCGACGAGAACCACCCGGAGATGACGCTGGCGGAGGTGGCCCGGGAGACCGGGCTGTCCCGCGCGGCCGCCCGGCGGTTCCTGCACACGCTCGTCCAGCTGGGCTACGTCTGGACCGACGGGCGCGCGTTCGCGCTCACCCCGCGCGTGCTGGAGCTGGGCTTCGCCTACCTGTCCAGCCGCTCGCTGCCGGAGATCGCGCAGCCGCACCTGGAGCGGCTGGTCTCGGCCGTGCAGGAGTCGGCCTCGGTGTCGGTGCTGGACGCCACCGACATCGTCTACGTGGCGCGCGTGCCCACCTCGCGGATCATGACGGTGTCGATCAACATCGGCACCCGCTTCCCCGCGTTCGCCACGTCGATGGGGCGGGTGCTGCTGGCGCACCTGCCGGAGCACGAGTTCGAGGCCTACCTCGACCGCGTCGAGCTCACCCGGCTGAGCTCGCACACGATCACCGCGGCCGAACAGCTGCGCGAGGAGCTGCGGCAGGTGCGGCAGCAGGGCTGGGCGCTGGTCGACCAGGAGCTGGAGCAGGGGCTGCGCTCGGTGGCCGCACCGATCCGCGATCGCGCGGGCCGGGTCGTGGCGGCGGTGAACATCTCCTCGCACGCCAGCCGCACCAGCCGGCAGGACGCGCAGCAGCGGCTGCTGCCGTCGCTGTTGGAGACCGCGGGCCGGATCGAGGCGGACCTGCGGGCCGCGCCGAGCGCCCAGGCCGCGCAGTCCGCTCCGGACGCTCCCCCGCCCGGCGGTGCCGACGCGTCGTGACCGCCGCGCCGAGCGGGCGTCACCGCACGAGGTCGGTGCTGGTGGGCAGCTGCCGGTAGAACCAGCGGATGTGGGACTCGACGCGCTGCTGGGCGAGCTCGCCGTCATCGGCGCGCACCGCGTCGACGAGGCCGTGGTGGTCGGCGCACAGCTGCACGCGCACGCGGTCCCAGTCGTCGCCGAGGCGGTGGAACGCCGCGCGCAGCGGCTGCCGCAGCGATTCCCGGACGGCGCTGGTCATCTCGGCGACGAGCCGGTTGCCGCCGGCCTCGGCGAGCGCGACGTGGAACTCGGTGTCGAGCTCGTTGAACCGGTCGCGGCCGACGGCGGGGTCGTCCATGGCGCCGGCGATCCGCTCGAGCGCGTCCGCGTGGGGCGCGGTGGCGTGTTCGGCGGCGAGCCGGGCGCTGTGCCGTTCGAGCATCACGCGCGCTTCGACCACGTCGGCCGGGGGGAAGTTCGCCAGGGCCACGTGCAGCCGCAGGAACCGCTGCAGCGCGTGCCGGGGCAGGGCGGCGACGGTCGTGCCGGAGTCGGGGCCGGTGCCCACGGCCATGCGCAGCACGCCCTGGGCCTGCAGCGCCCGGGAGGCCTCGCGCACGGCCGCGCGGCTGACGCCGAGCATGCCGGCGAGCTCGCGTTCCGGCGGCAGGCGGTCGCCGACGCGCAGTTCGCCGGCGAGGATGCGCTCCTCGATGCGCTCGACGACGAGTTCGTAGGTGGCCGCGCGCGTGACCGGTCGCCACGCGGCCTCGCCCGCGGCGCCGTCCGCCTCCGTCCCGGCCGCCGGGTCCGTTCCGGGCACTGGCTCCCCTCCCCTTCTTCGCGGTCCGGCCTTCAGAGTACGGTGCGCCTGTGGTCTGACCAAACTCTGGTCAGCAGCGGCAAGCATGTGCGGAAACAGGCGCGTGCGGTGCACCGCGGGCAGGATGCGGCGTGCCGCGGGCGTTGCGTGCGCGCGGCCCCGCCCGGCGGGGCGCGGCAGTGAGGAGGTGGGCGCATGGCCGGGACACCCCCGCGGGTGGCCCTGTTCGCGACATGCCTGGGCGACACGATGTTCCCGGAGGCGCCGAAGGCGACGGTGCGGCTGCTGGAGCGGCTCGGCTGCAGGGTGGAGTTCCCGCTGGCCCAGACGTGCTGCGGCCAGATGCACACCAACACCGGCTACCGCGCCCGCGCGCGCTCCTCGGTGCGCACGTTCGTCGACGCCTTTGCCGGTTACGAGGCCGTCGTCGCCCCCTCCGGGTCGTGCGTGGCCTCGGTGCGGCACCAGCACGCCATGGTCGCCGCCGACGACCCGGCGCTGGCGCAGGAGGTCGAGCAGCTGATCCCGCGCGTGCACGAGCTGTCCGAGTTCCTCGTGTCGGTGCTCGGGGTCACCGACGTCGGCGCGTACTTCCCGCACCGCGTGACCTACCACCCCACGTGCCACTCGCTGCGGCTGCTGCGCGTCGGCGACCGGCCCGCCCGGCTGCTGCGCGCGGTGCGCTCGCTGGACCTGGTGGAGCTGCCGGACTGGGACCAGTGCTGCGGGTTCGGCGGCACGTTCGCGTTGAAGAACCCGGACGTGTCGGTGGCGATGGGCACCGACAAGGCCCGGCACGTGCAGGACACCGGCGCCGAGGTGCTCTGCGCCGGCGACGCCTCGTGCCTGATGCACATCGGCGGGCTGCTGAACCGGCAGCGCTCCGGTGTGCGGGTGCTGCACCTGGCGGAAGTCCTCGCGAGCACGGAGGGAGACAGCCGTTGAGCAGCGCGTACCTGGGCATGCCGGCCTTCCCCGAGGCGGCGCGCCGCGAGCTGGACAACGCCCAGCTGCGGCACAACCTCGGCGAGGCCACCTCCACGATCCGCCGCAAGCGCGACGAGGTCGTCGGCGAACTCGACGACTGGGAGCAGCTGCGGCAGTCCGGTGCCGCCATCAAGGCGCACACCCTGTCGCACCTGGACGACTACCTGCAGCGCTTCGAGTCGGCGGTGACCGCGGCCGGCGGTACGGTCCACTGGGCGCGCGACGCCGCGGAGGCCAACCGCATCATCACCGGCCTGGTCGAGGCCACCGGCCAACGCGAAGCGGTCAAGGTCAAGTCCATGGCCACGCAGGAGATCGAGCTCAACGAGGCGCTCGCGCAGGCCGGCATCGACGCGTGGGAGACGGACCTCGCCGAGCTGATCGTCCAGCTCGGCGACGACGCGCCGAGCCACATCCTCGTGCCCGCCATCCACCGCAACCGCGCGGAGATCCGGGAGATCTTCCTGCGCGAGATGGGCGAGGTCGGCGCCCCCGCGCCCGCGGACCTCACCGACGATCCGGAGCAGCTCGCCGCGGCCGCGCGGGAGCACCTGCGGGAGAAGTTCCTCCGGGCCGAGGTCGCCATCTCCGGGGCGAACTTCGCCGTCGCCGACAGCGGTTCGCTCGTCGTCGTCGAGTCCGAGGGCAACGGCCGCATGTGCCTGACGATGCCGGAGACGCTCATCAGCGTCGTCGGCATCGAGAAGCTCGTGCCCACCTGGCAGGACCTGGAGGTGTTCCTGCAGCTGCTGCCGCGGTCCAGCACGGGCGAGCGGATGAACCCCTACACCTCCACGTGGACCGGCGTCACCGACGGCGACGGGCCGTCCGAGTTCCACGTGGTGCTGCTGGACAACGGCCGCACGAACGCGCTCGCCGACGAGCTCGGCCGCGAAGCGCTGCGCTGCATCCGCTGCTCGGCCTGCCTGAACGTCTGCCCGGTGTACGAGCGCACCGGCGGGCACGCCTACGACTCGGTCTACCCGGGACCGATCGGCGCGGTGCTCACCCCGCAGCTGCGGGGCACGAGCACGGAGCAGGACAAGGCCCTGCCGTACGCCTCCTCGTTGTGCGGGGCCTGCTACGACGTGTGCCCGGTGGCCATCAACATCCCCGACATGCTGGTGCACCTGCGCACCCGCGTGGTCGAGCAGGAGCACACCGCGCGGGACGCCCCGCTGGACGCGGCGATGCACGCCGCGAGCTGGGTGCTCGGCGACCACCGGCGGCTGGCAGCGGCGCAGCGGCTGGCCTCGCTGAGCCGGCACGTGCTGGGCCGGTCCGGCACGATCGGGCGCCTGCCCGGACCCCTCGCCCGCTGGACCGACGCGCGCGACGCCCCGGCCCCGCCCGCGGAATCCTTCCGCGCCTGGTGGCAACGGACCCGAGGAGGCGAGCAGACGTGACCGACCCCGCCACGACCAACTCCGCCACGAACGAGCACGGCAGCGCCCGCGAGGAGGTGCTCGGCCGCGTCCGCTCCGCGCTGCGCGGCACCGCGCGGGTCGACGCCGGGGAGATCCCCCGCGACTACCGCCAGGCGCGCCCGGCCGAGGATCTCGTGGCCCTGTTCCACGAGCACGTGGCCGAGTACCGGGCGGTGGTGCGGCAGGTGGGTCCCGCCGACCTGCCCGGTGCGATCAGCGGGATCCTCGCCGAGTCCGGAGCGCGCCGCGCGCTCGTGCCGGACGGGGTTCCCGCGGCGTGGCGCAGCACCGCAGCCGAGCAGCTGGGGACCGAGCCGGACGGGGGCGGTGCGCTCGGCGCGACCGAGCTGACCGCCGTGGACGCGGTGGTGACCACCGCCGCGGTCGGCATCGCCAGCACCGGCACGATCGTGCTCGACCACGGACCCGGCCAGGGGCGCCGCGCGGCCACGCTCGTGCCCGACCTGCACGTGTGCGTGCTGCGGCACGAGCAGATCGTCGACGACGTGCCCGCGGCGATGCGGCGGCTCGACCCGAGCGGGCCGCTGACGTTCATCAGCGGTCCGTCCGCGACCAGCGACATCGAGCTGAACCGGGTCGAGGGGGTGCACGGCCCCCGCACCCTGCACGTGCTCATCGCGCCGGAGTTCGCCTGAGGGAGTCCGCGGACACCGCACCGTTACCCGATCCAGTGAGGTGTGGAACGGGGCGGGGCCCCGCCGAGTCCCAGGAGCGCCATCCCGACCCGGCGAAAGGAACCAGCGTTGGACACGACCGCTGTCCGATTGCTCGGCGGCCCCGCGGACGGACGTGAGGTGAGCGTGGCCACCGACTCCGCGGGCAAGCCCGTCCCGCGCATCACCCTGCCCGCACCGGCGCGCGACTCCCGCGCGTTCGCACCACGCCTGGCCTACGAGCGGCGCACCTGCCGACCGGACGGGACCTGGGAGTTCCACTACGTCGGCACCGAGACCTGAGGGAGCCCGCTCCTCGACCACCTGCGTTCCCGTTGACTTCGAGCGCACTCCACGTTCGAGGATGTTCGTCGACGGCAGCGGCGCACCGCGCCGCAGATGAGGTGAGGAGCACCGGATGTCCACGAGCTGGGAGGCGATGCGGTCGTTCGCCAACGACCGATCGGTGACGCGGCAGCGGCTGTCGAGCGGGCTGGTGCGGCGCATCGCCGGCTACGCGCGCCCGTACGTGCGCGAGATCGCACCGTTCCTCGTCCTGGTGGTGCTCTCCGCGATCGTGGGCGTGGTCAACCCGCTGCTGTTCAAGGCGATCATCGACAACGGGATCGTGCCCGGCGACCTCGGCGTGGTGATCTGGCTGGCGGTCGCCGTCGCGCTCGTGGCGCTGCTCGAAGCGGCCCTGCAGCTGGGGCAGCGCTGGTTCTCCGCGCGGCTCGGCGAAGGCCTGATCTACGACCTGCGCGCCGAGGTGTTCGGCCACGTGCAGCGGATGCCGATCGCGTTCTTCCTGCGGGCGCAGACGGGCGCGCTGGTCAGCCGGCTCAACAACGACGTGATCGGCGCGCAGCGGGCGTTGACCAGCACGCTGTCGGCCGTGGTGTCCAACGTGGTCACCGTGGTGCTCGTGCTGGCCACGATGTTCACGCTGTCGTGGCAGATCACGCTGCTCGCGCTGTTGCTGCTGCCGCTGTTCCTGCCCCCGGTGCGGTGGGTCGGACGCCGGCTGCAGCGCGTCACCCGCGAGCAGATGCAGGTCGATGCCGAGATGAGCTCGCTGATGACCGAGCGGTTCACCATCGGCGGTGCGATGCTGACGAAGCTCTACGGCGATCACGAGCAGGAGTCGGCCCGCTTCGCGGAACGGGCCGCCCGGGTCCGCGACCTCGGCGTGGTCTCGGCGATGTACTCGCGGGTGCTGTTCATCGTGCTCACGCTGCTGACCGCGCTGGCCACCGCCGTGGCCTACGGACTCGGCGGGGGGCTCGTGCTGGCGGGGGCGTTCCAGCTGGGCACGCTGGTGGCCTTGGCGACGCTGCTGACCCGGCTGTACGGACCGCTGACCGCGCTGTCCAACGTGCACGTCGACGTGATGACCGCGCTGGTCAGCTTCGACCGGGTCTTCGAGGTGCTCGACCTGGAACCGATGATCGCCGACCGGCCCGACGCCGCTCCCCTGCCGGAGGGCGCGGCCGATCTGCAGTTCGACCGGGTGTCCTTCCGCTACCCCGCCTCGCACGAGGTCTCACTGGCCTCGCTGGAATCGGTGGCCCGCCCGGACGACTCCCCGGAGCACCCGGTGCTGCACGAGATCAGCTTCCACGCCCGCCCCGGTGAGACCATCGCGCTGGTGGGTCACTC
Organism: Salinifilum aidingensis; assembly: GCF_054782015.1. Taxonomy (NCBI): domain Bacteria; kingdom Bacillati; phylum Actinomycetota; class Actinomycetes; order Pseudonocardiales; family Pseudonocardiaceae; genus Salinifilum; species Salinifilum aidingensis. The sequence goes on from NZ_BAAGTH010000009.1 coordinate 213,315, forward strand.
CGGTGCGGGCAAGACCACGGTGACGCACCTGGCCGGCCGGCTGTACGACGTGACCTCGGGGGCGGTGCGCATCGGCGGTGCGGACGTCCGCGAGGTACCGCTGTCCTCGCTGTACGCCACGATCGGCGTGGTCACCCAGGAGGCGCACCTGTTCCACGACACGATCCGGGCGAACCTGCTGCTGGCACGTCCCGCTGCCACCGACGCCGAGCTGCACGAGGTGCTGCGCACCGCGCGGTTGGCCGAGCTCGTGGCCGCCCTGCCGGACGGACTGGACACGGTCGTCGGCGACCGCGGCTACCGCCTCTCCGGCGGGGAGAAGCAACGGCTGGCCATCGCGCGGCTGCTGCTGAAGGCCCCGCCGATCGTCGTGCTCGACGAGGCGACAGCGCACCTGGACGCCGCCTCCGAAGCCGCGGTGCAGCAGGCGCTGCGCACCGCCCTGAGCGGGCGCACCGCGCTGGTCATCGCCCACCGGCTGGCCACCATCCGCGAGGCGGACCGGATCCTCGTGCTCGACGAGGGCCGCATCGCCGAGCACGGCACGCACACCGAACTGCTCGCCCGCGGCGGCCGTTACGCCGAGCTGTACCGCACGCAGTTCGCCGCTGCCGAGGCCGAGCGGCCGGCCGGGTGAGTCCCCCGCCGCTACCGCTTGGCCCAGGAGAGGACGTCCTCGGCGGTGCGCGCGTTGACGACGCGTTCGACGGGGATCCCGGACCGCTCGGCGCGGGCGCACCCGTAGGCCTGCCAGTCGAGCTGCCCCGGGGCGTGCGCGTCGGAGTCGACGGTGAACTCGCAGTCCAGGTCGCGGGCCAGGTGCAGCAGTTCGTCCGGCGGGTCCACGCGGTCGGGGCGCGAGTTGATCTCCACGGCCACCCCGTGGTCGCGGCAGGCGGTGAACACGGTGTGCGCGTCGAAGGTGGACGGTTCCCGCGGGCTCGAACCCACGCGGCGACCCGTGCAGTGCCCCAGCACGTTCACCACCGGGTTCGCCACCGCCGCGCACATCCGCTCGGTCATCTCGCGGCACGGCATCCGCAGCTGCGCGTGCACGCTGGCCACCACCACGTCGAGCTCGGCGAGCAGGTCGGCGTCCTGGTCCAGCCCGCCGTCGGGGTGGATGTTCACCTCGATTCCGGTGAGCACGCGGAACGGGACGAGGCGCTCGTTGAGCTCGGCCACCGCGCGCAGCTGCTCGCGCAGCCGCTCCGCGGACAGGCCGCGGGCCACGGCCAAGCTCGGCGAGTGGTCGGTCAGCACCAGCCACTCCAGGCCGAGCCCGCGGGCCTGCCGGGCCATCTCCTCCAGCGGGCTGCCGCCGTCCGACCAGTCGGAGTGCGCGTGGCAGTCCCCGCGCAGCGCCTGCCGCAGCTCCCGCCCCTCGGCGGGAACGTCCACCTCGGACCGCAACCGCTGCAGGTACTCGGGGACCTCGCCGCGCACCGCCTGCTCGAGCACCTGGGCCGTGGTCGTGCCGATCCCGTCCACGCGGGTCAACGTCCCCCGCCGGGCGCGGTCGGCCACGTCGCCGCGCTCGGCCGCGATCGCGGCGGCGCGCCGGAACGCGCGCACGCGGAACGAGGGGGCCTGTGCCCGTTCGAGCCAGAACGCGATCTCGCGCAGCGCCTGTTCCGGTTCCACGGTTCCTTGGTAGTCGATGCCGGCGAGGTCCGCACGTCCGGTTCGTGCCCGCGCACCGACCGCCACCAGCACCGATCGCGAGTCCGGCGTCCGTCCCCGAGCCCGGTCCTCGTCGGGTGCTCCCGCCTCCCGCTGCGCGGTCCGCTCTGCGCGCCCGGGGAGGAGGCGGCACAGTGCTGCGACGAGGGCCGCGTCGCGGGGAGGCACGATGACCGAGGGCAAGATCGTAGTCGGTGTGGACGGTTCCGCGGAGTCGAAGGCGGCGCTGTCCTGGGCCATCGACCAGGCGTGCTTGACCCGCTCGCGGTTGGTCGCGCTGACCGCCTGGGACAGCCCGCCGATCTACGGCTGGGAGGCGGCACCGACGCGGCAGAACCTGAACACCGACGCGGCGCGCGGGCTGGCCGAGGTGATCGAGGAGGTCACCGGAGGGCGCCAGCCGGTGGAGATCGAACGCGAAGTGGTCAACGGGCACCCGGCGAAAGCGCTGCTGTCCGAGGCCGCGGAGGGGGAACTGCTCGTGCTGGGCAACCGCGGACGCGGGGCGTTCACAGCGGCGCTGCTCGGCTCGGTGACGCAGTACTGCACGCACCACGCCCGCTGCCCGGTGGTCGTCGTGCGGGCTCCCCGCAACGCGGAATGACCGGCCGGAGCGCTCAGTCGTCCTTGCGCCCGACTCCGCACCAGGCGAGGCGGCGCGCCTCGGTGGGATGGTCCAGGGCGGCGTCCGGGCGCCAGTCGGGGATGAACGTCACCCCGGGGTCGAGAACGGTGAAACCGTCGAACCACGGGAGGATCTCGGCGCGGTCGCGCACGAACAGCGGGTTGCTCGTGTCCTGGTAGGCCGCGGCGAACCGGTCGACGGCGCGGGCCTGCTCGTCGGGGGCCTCGTCGTTGGCGATGTGGGTGAGGGCCAACCACGAACCGGGCGGCAGGCGGACCGAGTAGCGGTCGATGATGCCGGCGGGGTCGTCGGCCGGGGAGACGAAGTGCAGCACGGCGACCATGAGCACGCAGATCGGCTGCTCGAAGTCGAGCGCGCGCAGCGTGCGCGGGTCGCTGAGCACCGCCTCGGCATCGCGCAGGTCCCGGTCGACCACGGCGACCTCGTCGCGGGGGTACCCGTGCTCGTCGAGCAGCAGGGTGCTGTAGTTGAAGGCGACGGACTCGTGGTCGTCGTAGACGACCCGGGCGTGCGGGACCTGCGCCCGCGCGATCTCGTGCACGTTGCCGACCGTGGGCACGCCGGAGCCGAGGTCGAGGAACTGGGTGATCCCGGCGCGTAACGCGTGCTGCACGACGCGGCGGACGAAGTCCCGGTTGAACCGGGCGACCGGGACCACGTTCGGCCACAGCTCCATGAGCTCGTGCGCCTTGCTGCGGTCGGCTTCGAAGTTGTGCGCCCCGCCGAGGTAGTAGTCGTACAGCCGCGCGGCGTTCGGCGTGTTCTCGTCGCCGATCAGCGGCTCTCTCCCGGTGGGCTGCATCGCGTCCTCCATCCGGCACGAGATGACGCACGGGCGGTCTGCTCGATCACGGTAACGATCTTGAGCGCTGCCCGGCCAGTCCCGCCGGCCACGGAAGCGCGCACGGCGCTCCGATCACCTCCTCCTGGCTGTTCGGGGGTGCTGCCCGGAGGATTGATTTCATTCAACACTGAAACAATCGATGCAATTGACACACCGGTTCCGAGCGCCCGGAACTCCGCCGAACCCCGAGCGGGGCCGGAAGCAGTCAGGGTTTCACGCCCACCCCGCACCAGGTCTCGCTCCACTCCGGGGCGTCGTCGGCCACCCGCATCCGGTCGGGCTGCCACCGCGGCGTCCACACCACCCCCGGGGCGGTGACGTCGTAGCCGGCGAAGAGATCGCGCACCTGGTCCAGACTGCGCGGGGTGATGCGCACGGTCGTCGCCTCGAACACGGCCCGCGCCACCGCCGAGGCCCCCCGCTGGTGATCGGCCGTGGTGTGCGCGAGCACCAGCATGCTCCCCGACGGCAGCGCATCCCGGTAGGCGGCCACGACCTCCCCGGCGCGCGGCAGGTAGTGCAGCACGGCCACGAGCAGCACGGCCACCGGCCGCGACAGGTCGAGCAGGCCGCGCACGCGCGGATCCTGCAGGACGGTCCGCACCTGCCCCAGATCCGCGTACAGCACGTCGACGGATTCCAGCCCCACGAGCAGGTTCCGCGCGTGCGCCACCGCGACCGGATCGCTGTCCACGTAGACCACGCGCGCCCGCGGCGAGGCGTGCTGCGCGATCTGGTGGGTGCTGCCCACCGTCGGCAGCCCCGACCCCAGGTCGAGGAACTGGTCGACACCGCACCGCAAGCAGTGCTGCACCGCGCGGTTGAGGAACGAGCGATTGGCGATGGCGACCTCGGCCACCGAGGGGGCTGCCGCGAGCACGTGCTCGGCCGCCACGCGGTCCACCGCGAAATGATGACCCCCACCCAGGAAGTAGTCGTACATCCGCCCCGCGTTCGGCCGATCGAGATCGATCCCGGCGACGTCCGGTCGATCCGGCAACCCCCGCGTCGATTCGCTCGTCATGCCGAGAGGATTCTCCGCCCCGCGCGCACCCGGCAACTCGCTCGCGCGCACCGCTCCCCTGGACCGATGCAGGACCGAGCGCTCCCCTCCCGTCTACAGTGGATCACCTGCCGGACCGCGCCCCGCCTCCGCTCCGGCACCACCGGCCACGGTCGCCACACGCGTCGCGCGCACCGCGGCCGCGCGCCGGTCGCGTGGCACGCTGCGGGGCAGCGGTGCATCGCAGCGACGACCGGAGCGCGGAGGAGGCCATGGATCTCGACATGGTCGTGGAAATCCCCGAAGGATCGCGGAACAAGTACGAAATGGACCACACCCTCGGGCGCATCCGCCTGGACAGGACCCTGTTCACGGCGACGCGGTACCCGGCCGACTACGGCTACTTCCCGGGGACCGTGGCCGAGGACGGGGATCCGCTCGACGCGATGGTCCTGCTCGACAGCCCGACCTTCCCGGGGTGCGCGGTCCGCGTGCGCCCGATCGCGGTGTTCTGGATGCACGACGAGGGCGGCCCCGACGCCAAGGTCCTCTGCGTCCCGGCGGACGATCCGCGCATGGAGCCGGTGCGGAACCTGCAGGACGTCCCGCAGCACCAGCTGGGCGCGATGAGCCACTTCTTCCACGTGTACAAGGCGATCGAACCCCGCAAGAGCGGCGAGGCCCGCGGCTGGGAGGGACGCGTGGCCGCCGAAGCGGTCATCGTGGACGCGCAGCACCGCGCGGAGCGGGGCGAGCGCATCGCCGGGGTGCCGGCACCCCGGTTCGGCGTCGGTGCCGACTGAGCGCGCCCGCTGCGGGGCCGGGTTCGCCCCGCTCCGGGATGCGATGGATCATGCAGTGGTGACCGATACCGCCCGCTGGACCTACCTGATGGACCTCAACGGCGTGCTCATGCGCGACGAGCAGCGCGTCGCGCCCGGGGCGCGCGAGTTCCTCGACGCGCTGCAGCAGCACGGGCTGCCGTACCTGGTGTTCACCAACGACTCGGCCTACACCCCGCGCGACCTGCGCGCCCGCTTGCTGACCTGCGGTTTGGACATCCCCGAGCACGCCATCTGGACCTCGGCGCTGGCCACGGCCTCCTTCGTCGCCCGGCAGCGGCCCGGCGGATCGGCCTACGTCGTCGGCGAACCGGGGCTGACCTCGGCGCTGACCGAGGCCGGCTACGTGCTCACCGAGCACGACCCGGACTACGTCATCCTCGGCGAGACCCGCACGTACAGCTTCAGCTCGATCACCAAGGCCATCCGGCTCATCGAGAGCGGGGCGCGGTTCCTCGCCACGAACCCGGACGAGCTGGGGCGCGGCCGGGAGGGCTCGCTGCCCGCGACGGGCGCGGTCGCCGCGCTCATCGAACGCGTGACCGAGCAGCCGCCGTACTACGTCGGCAAGCCCAACCCGCTCATGCTGCGCTTCGCCCTGCGCACGCTCGGTGTCAGCGCTGACAGCACCCTGCTGCTCGGCGACCGCATGGACACCGACATCCGCTCGGGCATGGAGGCGGGCATGCGCACGATCCTCGTGCTCTCCGGCCTCTCCGGCCAGGACACCGCGCGCCAGTACCCCTTCCAGCCGGACAGGACGATCACCTCGGTGGCCGACATCGTCGACCACGTGCACGATCCGTTCGGCGGTTGACGGGGCGGGGCACCCCGTCCCGGGGCGACTGCCGCCCGGGACGGCCGGGAACCCCGGGACGACCGGGGCGCTCCGGAGCTGCCGGGTCACTCCGCGGTGAGCGTCGCGATGAGCTCACCGCTGCGCTGCTCCGGCAGCGAACGCGCGAGGTCGGCCAGCGCCAGCATCCCGACGAGGCGGTCGCCGTCGATCACCGGCAGCCGGCGCACCCGGTGCTGCCGCATCGTCTCCAGCGCCTCCTCGGCCGAGTCGTCCGCGCCGATGGTCACCGCCTCCTCCTGGTTGAGGTCACCGGCGGGGAAACTGCTCGCATCGCGGCCCTGACCGACGACCTTGACGATCACGTCCCGATCGGTGATCACGCCCTTCACCCTGTCGTCGGGTCCGCAGATCGGCATCGACCCCACCCCGAGATCGGCCATCATCCGGGCCGCTTCGCGCACCGGTTGGTCGCTGCGCACGCAGTGCGTCCCCGGAGTCATCAACTCGCGAGCCGTGGTCATCGCTCCTCCTCTCAGCTTTCGCCGCCTCCCGGCGGCACCGCGCGAGGGATGCCGCCGCACGCCCTGCCCCTACCCCGCCGGGCGGAGCGCCACACCCGCCCCCGTTCTCCCCGGCCCCGCGCGGGCGGGGCGGGGCCGATTGCCGCCGCGGTGTCCACCGTGGTCACCGCGGCGGGGCGAGCACCCGCGCACGGGTGCGGGTGCGACCGCTGTGGCGCGGATCTCCTCCGCGCCGGTCCCGCCGCGGAACTCCACGGCAACCGGGGCGCCCCCGCCGCCCGGGAGCCGCTGCGCGGCCGCGGCGGTCTTGTCACACGCCGCCGAGCGGGTAGTCTCATGCGTGCTGGTGGTTCGTGCGGCCGCGCCGGGTTTCCCGGCGGAGGGCGGCACGAGGCAAGAGGGAACCCGGTGCGATTCCGGGACTGCCCCGCAGCGGTGTGCGGGAACGAACGCCGTCCCCGACCGACGGGTCGGGTGGGCACTGGGCCGAGCGCCTGGGAAGCCGACGGCGCGTAGGAACCTCGGACGAGCTCCGAGAACGCCCGCGAGTCCGAAGACCTGCCACCGGTGCGCGCGTCACCGCGACGTGCGCGTGTCCGAGGTCTCGAGGGAGGACCCTGCGGACGATCGGCACCGGTGCGGCCCGCAGTTGCGCGCACCGCACGTGCCGGTGGTCAGGCACATCCCCCATCGGACTTCGGCGTCCCCGTGTCGTCGAACCGAGGAGAAGCGTTGACCAGCACCATCGGATCGACCGTCCTGGGCTACCCCCGGATCGGTCCGAACCGAGAACTCAAACGTGCCCTGGAGCGGTACTGGAACTCCCGCATCAGCGAGGCCGACCTGCGCAGCACCGCGCGGGACATCCGCGCCGGCACGTGGCGCACGTTGGCCGATGCCGGGCTGCGCTCCGTGCCGAGCAACACGTTCTCGTACTACGACCAGGTGCTCGATGCGGCGGTGACGTTCGGCGCGGTACCGCGCCGCTACACCGAGCTGGGCCTGGACCCGCTCGGCACGTACTTCGCCATGGCGCGCGGTGCGGAGTCCACGCCGCCGCTGGAGATGACCAAGTGGTTCGACACGAACTACCACTACCTGGTCCCGGAGATCGGTCCGGACACGCGGTTCGCGCTGTCCGACACGACCGTGGTGGACCAGTACCGCGAGGCGGTCGGCGAGGGCGTGAGCACCCGGCCGGTGCTCGTCGGGCCGGCGACGTTCCTGCTGCTGTCGAAGCCGGCCGAGGACGCGCCGGAGGGCTTCGCCCCACTGGACACAGTGGATGACCTCGTCAGCGCCTACGCCGACCTGCTGGCCGAGCTGCACCGGGCCGGCGTGCCGTGGGTGCAGCTGGACGAGCCCGCCTTCGCCGCGGATCGCACCGCGGAGCAGCTGCAGGCCCTGCGCTCGGCCTACGCCCGTCTCGGCCAGCTGCAAGAGCGACCGAAACTGCTCGTGGCCGGGTACTTCGGCGATCTCGGCGAGGCGCTGCCGATCCTGGCCGACAGCCCGGTGGAGGGACTCGCGCTCGATCTCGTCTCCAGCCCCTCCACAGTGGAGGAGATTCCGAAACTGACCGGCTTGCGCGACAAGTCGGTGGTGGCGGGCCTGGTCGACGGGCGCAACATCTGGCGCACCGATCTCGACCGGGCGCTGGCGACCGCGGAGCGGCTGCGCGGATCCGCGGGCGAACTGGCGGTCGGGACCTCGTGCTCGCTGCTGCACGTGCCCTACGACGTCGAAGCCGAGACCGAGCTGGACCCCCAGGTGCGCTCGTGGCTGGCCTTCGCCGAGCAGAAGCTCGAGGAGGTCGTCACGCTGCACCGGGCGCTGCACGAGGGCCGCGACAGCGTCTCCGGGGAACTGGCAGCTGCGCGGGCCCGCGTGGACCACCGCGCGCACGCCGCCCGGGTGCACGACGAGCGCGTGCGCGCCCGGGTCGCCGCGCTGCGCCCCGGGGACGCCCGCCGGGAGGAGTACGCGCGGCGTCGGCGGGCCCAGCAGGAGGCGTTGCGGCTGCCGCCGCTGCCGACCACGACGATCGGTTCGTTCCCGCAGACCGGTGACGTGCGCAAGGCGCGGGCCGCGCTGACCGCGGGCACCATCGACCGGGAGAACTACCGGCAGCGGATGCGCGACGAGATCACCGGCGTCATCCGGCTGCAGGAGCGGCTCGGGCTGGACGTCGTGGTGCACGGTGAGCCGGAGCGCAACGACATGGTCCAGTACTTCTCCGAGTACATGGAGGGCTTCGTCAGCACCCGCCACGGGTGGGTGCAGTCCTACGGGTCCCGCTGCGTGCGTCCACCGATCCTGTTCGGCGACGTCTCGCGGCCGGCTCCGATCACCGTCGAGTGGAGCACCTTCGCCCAGCAGCAGACGGACAAGCCCGTCAAGGGCATGCTCACCGGGCCGGTGACGATGCTGTCCTGGTCGTTCGTCCGCGACGACCAGCCGTTGGCGGACACGGCACGGCAGGTGGCGCTGGCGATCCGCGACGAGGTCGCCGATCTCGAAGCGGCCGGCATCCGCGTGGTGCAGGTCGACGAACCCGCCCTGCGCGAGCTGCTGCCGCTGCGGACCGCCGACCAGCCCGCCTACCTGGACTGGGCGGTGCACGCCTTCCGGCTGGCCACGTCGGGCGTCGTCGCGGGCACCCAGATCCACACGCACCTGTGCTACTCGGAGTTCGGCGACGTCATCAACGCGATCGTCGACCTGGACGCCGACGTCACCAGCATCGAGGCGGCCCGGTCGCGGATGGAGGTGCTGACCGATCTCAACGCGGTCGGCTACGGCCGCGGCATCGGTCCCGGCGTGTACGACATCCACTCCCCGCGGGTGCCGGACACCGCGGAGATCGCCGCGCTCGCCGACGAGGCGCTGCGCGCCGTTCCCGCCGACCGCCTCTGGATCAACCCGGACTGCGGGCTGAAGACCCGCGGTTACGAGGAGGTCGAGGCCGCGCTGCGGAACATGGCCGACGCGGCGGCGAAGGTCCGCTCGACCCTGCCGCGGTGACGGCTCCTATCGGCCCTGCCGCGGTGACGGCTCCGGTCGACCCCGCGGTGGCGGTCCTGCCGCGGTGACCGCGCGTCGCGGGCGGGCGCGCCTCCCCCACCACTCGCCGTCCGCCCGCGGCCGACCGCAGCCGTGCTGCCCGCCGCACGCGAACGCGGCGCCGCCCCGGTCCTGCCGGGGCGGCGCCGCGCGTGTTCGGACGGGCGTGTTCGGACGGGTCAGCCCTGCTGGGCCGCACCGGCACCGCTGACCGGCAGCACCGGCTGCGCGATGGAGATGTTGTGGCGATCGAGGTCGGTCTTGAGCTGGGCGCGGAGCCGGCGGCCGAGTTCCCACTGCTGGCCCGGCTGGGTCTTGACGAGCACGCGGACGGTCACCGCTCCGTTGCCGATGCCGACGATGCCGCTGATGTCGGGGCGCTCCAGGACCTTCGGCTGCACCTCCGGGTCGGCGGCGAAGGTGTCGATGCTGCCCTGGATGACCTGCTTGGCGAAGTCGGTGTCGACGGAGTAGTCGAGCGGCAGCTCGACGACCGCGTTGGCCCAGTCCTGGTTCATGTTGCACACGCGCTGGATCTCGCCGTTGCGCACGTACCAGAGGCCGCCGTTGAGGTCGCGGATCTTGGTCACGCGCAGGCTGACGACTTCGACGGTGCCGACGGCGTCGCCGGCGTCGATGACGTCGCCGACGCCGTACTGGTCCTCGACCATCATGAACATCCCGGCGAGGAAGTCCTGCACCAGGCTCTGCGCACCGAAACCGATCGCGAGGCCGAGCACGCCGGCGCTGGCGAGGATCGGTCCGATGCTGATGCCGAGCTGGCCGAGGATCGTCACGAACGCGATGCCGAAGATGAGGAACGAGGCGACGCTGCGCAGCACCGATGCCATCGTGGCGGCCCGCTGGCGCTGCCGCTCCGCGCGGGAGGACTCGCCCCCGTTCTGCACCACCGGACCGTTCTTCAGCTTCGCCTTCGCCGCGGACAGGCGCTCCTGCGAACTGATCATCCGCTTGGTGGCCTGGTCGATCACGCGGCCGGCGACCGCGCGCAGCACGAGCGCGAGCACCACGATGATGACGATGTTGATCAGTCCGCTGACCAGCGCGCCGGCGTTGTCGCTGAACCAGTTCGTGACCGCGTCGGCTTGCGCCGCGGCGCGCTCATCCGGTTGGGCACTCGGCGTGAACAATGTGTGCTCCCGTGTCGATGACAGACATTGGATCCGTGATCACCCCCAGGTCGGCCGGGAAGCCTCGCCGCGCCCGTCCCCGCGGTACCGATCCGGCGAAGTTCTGCACGGGTAGTGACCAGGCGGACGACGTCGGTGTCCGCTGGAAGGGGGGCAACTCACCGCTCGGGTATTGTGTCAGAGCGCAGACCTCTCCTCGCCGCAGCATCCCCGCCGGAGTGTCGCCCCTGCGCAGCGGAGGTCCACGCGTTGCGCGCCGGCCGGAGGGCGCGCAGCCGGCGGTGAGCACCCGGGCAGCCGCGCACCGCGGGAACGAGGACTCCTCACCCGCCGAGCATTTTCATTCGTGCGAGTGATGAGATGAGAAATCCATTCGGGCTTCTGCATTCGCAGCGTGTTCAGATCGACACGTCCGGGGTGCACCCGACACGGGGGCGCACGGGTGATCGCCACGACCCCGGAGCTTGAGATGCTTGGAGCCCGAGACGACCCCGAGCGGGACAGGAGGTGTTGGCGATCCGGAACGTCGTCCCCGGCCGGCGCGCGGCCTGGGCGCACCGGGTCCTCGGCGCACCGGCAGGCGCCGGCAGCCGCCCGCGGTGTGTAGGCCACACCACATTCGGCGGGAAAAACCGCCGCCTGTGTTCGCTCTACACGAAACCCGGGGAATTCGAGTGGGCGTGACGGTGTTTTTCGGCCGGTGTTGACGCCAATACTGGGGGTACGCAGCCGAAGACAGGAGCGCCGTGGGCCACCGGCTGACGGCAACGCCAACAACCCGCTACGTCCGCGAGTCGGCCGGAATGGCAGGTCGGCCGCCGTTGTTGACCGAGAAAGACCCCAGCAATACGGACTGCCGGCGCAGCAGTCAGGGAGTGCGAATGTTCGAAAGGTTCACCGACCGCGCGAGGCGGGTGGTCGTCCTGGCCCAGGAGGAGGCCAGGGCGCTCAACCACAACTACATCGGCACCGAGCACATCCTCCTGGGCTTGATCCACGAGGGTGAGGGTGTCGCCGCCAAGGCGCTGGAGTCGCTGGGAATCGCGCAGGAGGGCGTGCGCCAGCAGGTCGAGGAGATCATCGGCCAGGGCCAGCAGGCACCGAGCGGGCACATCCCGTTCACCCCGCGGGCGAAGAAGGTCCTCGAGCTGTCGCTGCGGGAGGCGTTGCAGCTCGGCCACAACTACATCGGCACCGAGCACATCCTGCTCGGCCTGATCCGCGAGGGCGAGGGCGTGGCCGCGCAGGTGCTGGTCAAGCTCGGCGCCGACCTCAACCGGGTGCGCGAGCAGGTGCTGCAGCTGGTGTCCGGCTACGGCGCGGAGTCGCAGTCCGGGGAGTCCGCGGCCGGTGCGGGCGTGGGCTCCGGCGGGGAGAGCGGCCAGCGCGCCGCCTCGCTGACGCTGGACCAGTACGGCCAGAACATGACCCAGCAGGCCCGGGACGGCCGCCTCGACCCGGTCATCGGCCGGGAGACCGAGATCGAGCGCATCATGCAGGTGCTCTCGCGGCGCACGAAGAACAACCCGGTGCTCATCGGCGAGGCCGGCGTCGGCAAGACCGCCGTCGTGGAGGGCCTGGCCCACCGGATCGCCAAGGACGACGTTCCCGAACCGCTGCGGAACAAGCACCTCTACACCCTCGACCTGAGCTCGCTGGTGGCCGGGTCGCGCTACCGCGGCGACTTCGAGGAGCGCCTGAAGAAGGTGATCAAGGAGGTGCGCACTCGCGGCGACATCATCCTGTTCATCGACGAGATCCACACCATGGTCGGCGCGGGTGCCACCGAGGGCGCGATCGACGCGGCCAACATCCTCAAGCCGGTGCTCGCGCGCGGTGAACTGCAGGTCATCGGCGCCACCACGCTCGAGGAGTACCGCAAGCACATCGAGAAGGACGCGGCCCTGGAGCGCCGCTTCCAGCCGATCCAGGTCGCCGAGCCCTCGGTCACCGACACGGTCGAGATCGTCAAGGGGCTGCGCGACCGCTACGAGGCGCACCACCGCGTGTCGTTCACCGACGGGGCGCTGGCCTCGGCGGCGAGCCTGGCCGACCGCTACATCAACGACCGGTACCTGCCGGACAAGGCGATCGACCTCATCGACGAGGCCGGTGCGCGGCTGCGGATCCACCGCGCCACCAGCGGCGAGGACCTGGACACCGCCGCCGAGGTCGACGAGGAGCAGATCGCGGAGGTGCTGGCCCACTGGACCGGCATCCCGGTGTTCAAGTTGACCGAGGAGGAGACCTCCCGGCTGCTGCGGATGGAGGACGAGCTGCACAAGCGGGTCATCGGCCAGGACGACGCGGTCAAGGCCGTGTCGCAGGCGATC
>NZ_BAAGTH010000010.1:0-216089 GCF_054782015.1 Salinifilum aidingensis
TCGTCAGCACCGACCCCTGAGCCTCCAGGACGGAGCGCGGTGCGAAGTTCTCCGAAGCGATCATCTCCAACGTGTTCTGCTGGCGACGCAACTCAGAACCCACCGCAGCAGCGACCTCCGGGTCGACCGCGGCAAGCTGGTCGTTGAACAGGTCCGGTGTGGACATTTGGTGTTGCCTCCTGTTTTCTGTCTGCGACGGCCGTGCGGATCGGTCGAACGGCGCGGTTGTCACGTGCCGCGGCGGTAGAACGGCAGTTCCACCACCTCCACCGGCAGCGACCTGCCGCGCACGTCCACGTTCAGCGCCGTGCCCGGTTGGCTGTGCGCGCGGTCCACATAGGCCATCGCGATCGGGTGCCCCAGAGTGGGGGAGGGCGCACCGCTGGTGACCTCGCCGATCTCGTTGCCCCCGGGGTCGAGCACGGAGTAGCCGTGCCGCGGCGCGCGCCGCTGATCGGTGCTCAGCCCCACCAGTGTCCGGTCGGTGGGAACTTCGGCGACCTTCGCCAGCGCGGCCTTGCCCACGAAGTCGTCGGGTTTGTCGAGCTTGACCACCCGGCCGAGATTGGCGTGGTACGGCGTCAACTCGGCGCTGAGCTCGTTGCCGTACAACGGCATACCCGCTTCCAGCCGCAACGTGTCCCGGCAGGACAGTCCGGCGGGCTTGAGGTCGTGGTCCGCGCCGGCCTCGGTGAGCGCCCGCCAGATCGGCTCGGCGTCCTCCGGCGCGGTGAACAGTTCGAAACCGTCCTCGCCGGTGTAACCGGTGCGGGCGAGCATGACCTCGCGACCAGCCACGGTGCTGTAGTACCCGGCGAAGTACTTGACGGTCGACAGGTCGGTGTCGGTCAGCGGCCCGAGGATCGCCGCCGCGTTCGGCCCCTGCAGCGCGATGAGCGCGTACTCGTGCGAGGTGTCGTGGAACTCGACCTCGAAGCCGGAGACGCGGTCGGCCAGCGCTTCGGAGACGGTGCCGGCGTTGGCGGCGTTGGCGACGACGAGGTACTCGTCCTCGCGCAGCCGGTAGACGATGAGGTCGTCGAGCACGCCGCCGTCGCTGTTGCAGATCATCGTGTAGCGCGCGCGGCCGGGCGTGATCGCCGAGGTGTTGGCCAGCAGGGCGTAGTCCATGGCCTCCGCGGCCTGCGGCCCGCGGATGTGGAGCTCACCCATGTGCGACAGGTCGAACAGGCCGGCGCTGTTGCGCACCGCGTTGTGCTCGGCGGTGTCACTGCTGTACCGCACCGGCATGTGCCAGCCGGCGAAGTCGGTGAACGTCGCACCCAGCTCCTCGTGGACCTGGTGCAGGGGCGTCTGCCTCGATGAGGTCATCGTGTCTGACTCCTCCTGGGGGCGGCGCCGGTCGGCGGTCGCGGGTCCGGAACTGCACGCAATCGGATCCTGCCAGCGTAGCCGGACCACTTCGATCGCCACCCGCGCGGTCGTACGCACGTCGGGCGATCTCCCCTGGAGTCATGGGCCTGAGAGTTTCACCGTCGCTGGACGGCTTGCACCGTGGGCGAGAAGCGGTCCGCTCCTGCTTTCCTCCCGTTCCGCCTCGTACCGTGCGGTAGGTGGTGCCTGAGAGTTTGCTGGGGAGTGCTTGCTCCTTCGGCGTCCCGACGGGCCGGGATCTCTCCCGCACGGAGTCAACGGCGCGGTATTCGGTTGTGCGGTCTGCTGTCCGCTGCTGTCCGGTTGTGGCCTGGTCAGAGCGTGACGCTACGGAGGACCCCGCGGGCAGTCAACCGCAACGCGAGGCTGATCTCACTCGGTTGCGCGTGCAGGTCAGCGCGGGGTGTGCGGCATCGCCGCTCCGCCCTCGCGCGCCGCTGCGGTGAGGGTGCGGTGGACCTCGCGCAGCCCGTCGATGAGCGCTCCGAGGGCGAGTTCGAAGCTGTCCGCGTCGATCTCGGTGTGCTGCGGCAGCAGGTGGGCGCGGTCGAGGTGGGGGAACCGCTCGTCGTAGACGCTCGCGTCGGCGGGGAAGCCCTCGGCGAACGAGGCCATGGCCGAGCCGACGACGAGGTACTTCGTCGACGCGCCGATCATCGTGGCGTACCGCTGCGGCCAGCCGGCGCGCACGAGGCCGCCGTGCACCCGGTCGGCGCGGCGCAGCGCGTTCTCCCGGCGGGCCGGTCCGCCGGCCAGGAACGGCACGAGGTTGGGGTGCGCGCGCAGGGCGGCGCGGTAGGACCGCGCCCACGTGCGCAGGCCGGTGGGCCAGTCGACCTCGAAGCCGGAGACGTCGACCTGGGCCATGACCTCGTCGGAGATCGTGTGCAGCAGGTCGTCCTTGTTCGGCACGTGGTTGTACAGCGACGCCGCGCGGACGTCGAGGCGCTCGGCCAGGCGGCGCATGGACAGCGCCTCGAGCCCCTCGGCGTCGATGATCTCGAGGCCGACCCGGGCGATGCGCTCGGTCGTCAGGCGGGGACGGCTCGGACGGGGCACGGTTTCTCCACGGTCGGGATGGGGTGGCCTGGGGTGGACGCCTCTTGCGAAGGCTGCGCGGCCGACTCTAGGCTGCCATAAAACTAACGTTGTTAGTTAGTAGCTCACGCGGAAGGGTGCAGGTCAATGGTCGACTTCTCGTTGTCCGATACCGAGCGCGACGTGCGCGACTGGGTGCGCCAGTTCGTCCAGCGCGAGCTCATGCCGCTGGAGCAGCAGGTGCTGCACCGGGAGCGCGCCGGTGAGCGGGGGCTGACCAAGCAGGAGCAGGCGGACCTGCGGAACAAGGCGCGCGAGGCGGGGTTCTGGGGCGTGCAGACCCCCGAGGAGTACGGCGGGATGGGCCTGCCGGCCGTGCTGACGGCGCTGATCCAGATCGAGCTGGGGCGCACGTTCGTGCCGTTCCAGTTCGGCGGTGACGCGGACAACATCCTCTACCGCGGCAACGAGGAGCAGCAGCGGCGCTACCTGCTGCCCACCATCGAAGGCACCCGGAAGTCCTGCTTCGCCATCACCGAGCCCGGTGCCGGATCGGACGCGAAGAACATCCGCACCACCGCCCGCAAGGAGGGCGGCGAGTGGGTGATCAACGGCGAGAAGACCTTCATCACCGGCGGCATCGACGCCGACTTCGCCATGGTGTTCGCCGTCACCGACAAGTCCAAGGGCGCCGACGGCGGAGTGACCTGCTTCCTCGTCGACCGCGACATGGGCTGGACCTCCGAACCCATCGACATCATGGGCGAGTGGGAGCGCCAACCCGCCTCGCTGGTGTTCGACGAGGTGCGCGTGCCCGAGGAGAACGTGCTCGGCGAGGTCGGTCAGGGCTTCCAGCTCGCGATGCAGTGGATCGGCCGCGGGCGCTACATGCTGCCCGCGCACGCGCTCGGCGCCTGCGAGCGGCTCGTCGGGATGGCCACCGAGTACGCCAACAACCGCCAGACCTTCGGCGCGCCCATCGCCGACCGGCAGGCCATCCAGTGGATGATCGCCGACTCGGCCGTGGAGATCGAGGCGCTGCGGTGGCTCGTGCTGCAAGCGGCCTGGCAGGTCGACCAGGGGATGGACTCGCGGCACGCGCAGTCCATGGCCAAGCTCTACGGCGGGACCCGCGCCAACGAGATCGTCGACCGCGTGATGCAGATCCACGGCGGCATGGGCTACACCCGCGAGCTGCCGGTCGAGCGCTGGTTCCGCGACCTGCGGTTGCTGCGCATCTTCGAGGGCACCGACGAGATCCAGCGCCGCACCATCGCCCGCAACATCCTCAAGGGGCACAGCTCGGTCAGCGGGGTGCTCGGCTGAGGTCCCCGCGCTGGATCCTGCCCCGGGCCCCCGCGCCGGGGCCTGCCGCGCGCGGTGTCGTCCCCGCGATCACCTCGGTAGGCTGGTGGACGCCTGATCCCCAGGCGACGCGCCGGTCTGCCGTTCGACGGGCAGGACTTCGGCGGACAGGCCGCGTGCTGAGGACCGACCAGGAGCGGACATGTCGCTGATGAAGAAGATCGTCGGACTCGCCAGCAGCCCCCAGGGGCGCCGGGCGATCCGGCAGGCGAAGAAGTACGCCCAGGACCCCAAGACCCGGGCCAAGATCGACGAGGCGAAGAACAAGCTGCTCAAGGGCAACAAGCCGAGCCGGTGACGCCCTGCGGCCCGCCGTTCCCCGCGGATCGGCGGGCCGTTCTTCCGCGCGCGGGCAGCGCGGACGTGACCGGTGCCGCGGCCGTGTTCCCGGGCGCTTCCGGGCACGGCACCATGGGCACGATGTCATCCGAGACCGTGCGCTCCGAGAACGCGGGGAGCGCCGCTCCTCCACCGCTGGTGAAGTGGGAGCAGCGCACCGAGTGGCCGCTCATCGCGCTGTACGCGTGGACGGTGCTCGAACCCGGCATGCAGCCGGGCGTGCGCCGCGGCGTCGGAGTGGCCATGTGGGTCACGTGGGGCGCGTTCGCCGTGGACTACGCCGTGCGCCTCGCCCTGGCCAGGCAGCGCGGCCGGTTCGTGCTGCACAACCTGTTCGACCTGGTGGTCATCCTCGTCCCGGTGCTGCGCCAGCTGCGCGTGCTGCGGCTGGTGACGGTGCTGGTGCTGATGAACCGCAGGATCCAGGCGCGGGTGCGCGGGCAGGTCGTGCTGTACGTCTCCGGCGCGACCGCGCTGCTCGGCGTCTCGGCCGCCCTCGCCGTGCTGGACGCCGAACGCGGCGCCGGCGAGGCCACGATCACGAGCTTCGCGGATGCGCTGTGGTGGACCATGGCGACGATCACCACGGTCGGCTACGGCGACTACTACCCCGTGACCGGGCAGGGCAAGCTCATCGCCGTGGGGTTGATGCTCGCGGGCATCGCCCTGCTCGGCGTCGTCACCGGCAGCATCGCCTCCTGGTTCGTGGAGAAGTTCGGCGGTGTGGAGAACTCCGTCGAGCGCGCCGGCCGGGCCACGGCCGACAGCGCCGCGGAGGCCGAACGGCTGTGCGGCGAGGTCGCCTCCCTCAAGGCCGAGATCATCGCGCTGCGCGCGCAGCTGCCCGCCGTCCCGGACGAGGGCCGGTCGCCGTGAGCCGCTGACGCGGCGGACGCGCGCCTCTGGGCAGAGCAGGCGCTGCCGCAGTAGCATCCGCGATGATCACGCAGCCGTGTACGGAGGGCGCCGTGACCGGAGGGCACCGCACGCCGAGGGCCTACGTGGTGGGCACGTTCGACACGAAGGGGGACGATCTGCGCTACGTGGCGGAGCTGCTCGCCCCGCACTGCGCCGTGACCACCGTCGACGTCGGCACCGGCCCCGCTGCGCGGAGCGCGGCACCGGACGTCCCCGCCCGGGACGTCGCCGCGCACCACCCCGAGGGGGCGGACGCGGTGTTCACCGCCGACCGCGGCACGGCGGTGGCCGCCATGGCCGTCGCGCTCGAGCGCTTCCTGGCCGAGCGGCCGGCGGACGGGGTGCTCGGCCTCGGCGGCTCCGGCGGCACCGCGCTGATCTCCCGCGGTCTGCGCGCCCTCCCGGTGGGCGTGCCGAAGATGATCGTGTCCACAGTGGCATCCGGTGACACCTCCTCCTACGTGGACTCCTCGGACCTGGTGCTGTTCCCCTCGGTGACCGACGTCGCCGGGCTGAACCGCATCTCCCGCCGCGTGCTCGGCAACGCCGCGCACGCGCTGCTCGGCGCGCTCACGCACGAGGTCCCCGAAGCCGAGCACGAACCCGCGCTCGCGCTGAGCATGTTCGGCGTGACCACCCCGTGCGTGACCGCCGTCGCCGACAGGATGCGCGCCACCCACGACCCGCTGGTCTTCCACGCCACCGGGACGGGCGGGCGGGCCATGGAGAAGCTCGTCGACGACGGCTACGTCGAAGCGGTCGTCGACATCACCACCACCGAGATCGCCGATCTGCTCGTCGGCGGTGTGATGAGCGCCGGCGAGCAGCGCCTCGACGCGATCGCGCGCACCCGGGTGCCCTACGTCGGCTCGTGCGGTGCGCTGGACATGGTGAACTTCGGTGCGCGCGGCACCGTGCCGGAGGAGTTCCGCGACCGGTTGCTGTACGAGCACAACCCGCAGGTGACGCTGATGCGCACCACCGCCGAGGAGTGCGAGCGCATCGGCGAGTTCCTCGCCGGCAAGATCAACGCCTGCGCGGGGCCCGTGCGGTTCCTGCTGCCCGAGGGCGGGGTGTCCCTGCTGGACTCCCCCGGTGCCGCGTTCCGCGATGCCGCCGCCGACGAGCGGCTGTTCGGCGCGATCGAGCGGAACGTGCGCGACGCCGAGCGGGTGCGGCGCGTGCCGCACAACATCAACGACGCGGAGTTCACCGACGCCGTGGTGGCCGCCGCGGCGGAAGTGGGCATCGGTACCGCTCCGCGGTCGTCGTGAACGGCCGAGGCACCGGCCCGCGCGGGGACGGCCCCCGGGGGATGACCCGTACACGGGGAGGGAAGGGGATATGACGAAGCGTGTCGAACGCCCGGAACTGCTGTCCCGGCTGCGCGGCAAGGTCGACCGCGGCGAGCCGGTCGTCGGCGGCGGCGCGGGCACCGGCCTGTCCGCCAAGGCCGAGGAGAGCGGCGGCATCGACCTGATCGTGCTGTACAACTCGGGGCGCTACCGCATGGCCGGGCGCGGCTCGCTGGCCGGGCTGCTGGCCTACGGCAACGCCAACGACATCGTCGTGGAGATGGCGCGGGAAGTGCTGCCGGTCGTGCGCAGCACCCCCGTGCTCGCCGGTGTCAACGGGACCGACCCGTTCCTCATGCCCGAGCGCTTCCTCGGCCAACTCGCCGACCTCGGCTTCTCCGGTGTTCAGAACTTCCCCACGGTGGGGCTCATCGACGGCACGTTCCGGACCAACCTCGAGGAGACCGGCATGAGCTACGACCGCGAGGTCGAGCTCATCGCCACGGCGCACGAGGCCGGCCTGCTGACCACGCCGTACGTGTTCTCCGCCGCGGACGCGCGCGAGATGACCCGCGCCGGCGCCGACGTCGTCGTCTGCCACATGGGGCTGACCACCGGCGGCAGCATCGGTGCGGAGACCGCGCGCACCCTCGACGACTGCGTCGCCGACATCGACGCCTGGGCGCGCGCGGCCCGGCAGGTGCGCGAGGACGTGATCGTGCTCTGCCACGGCGGCCCGATCTCCGAGCCGGAGGACGCCGCGTACGTGCTGGCGGCGACCAGCGGTTGCCACGGCTTCTTCGGCGCCTCGAGCATGGAGCGGTTGCCCGCGGAGAAGGCGATCGCCGAGACGACCCGGTCCTTCACCCGCCGGAGCGGCGAGTAGCTCCGGCCCGATCCGAGGAGGAAACCCCATGGCGCGTTCGTACGCCAGTGCCACCGTCGACGCCCCGGCCGACGCGGTGTGGCGGGTGGTGCGCGACTTCGACGGGCTGCCGCAGTGGCACCCGGCGATCGCGACCAGCCACATCGAGGACGGCAGGCCCGCCGACGCGGTCGGCTGCGTCCGCCACCTGACGATGCCCGACGGGTCCGTCGTCCGGGAACGGCTGGTGGACCTCGACGACGTGGCGCGCTCCTACACCTACGAGATCGTCGAGGGGCCGTTCCCGGTGCGGAAGTACCGCGCGACCCTGCACCTCGCCCCCGTCACGGTCGACGACGCCTCGTTCGTCGAGTGGTACGCGGACTTCGACGCCGAGGCGGCCGACGAGGAGGAGCTCGACGGGACCTTCAGCCGCGACGTGTTCGCAGCGGGGCTGCAGGCCCTCCGCGCGCACTTCGAGCGGTGAAGTGCGCGCGGAGGGCGGATCACACGCCGAGGACGAGGTGGGCCATGAGGAAGTAGATGATCAGCCCCGTCGCGTCCACGAGGGTGGTGACCAGCGGAGCGGAGACGACCGCGGGGTCGATCCCGACGCGCTTGGCCAGCAGCGGCATGGCCGCGCCGACCATGGCCGCCCACGTGCAGATGACCACGATGGACAGCGCGACGGTCAGCGTGACCTGGAAGCCGACCAGCAGCGTGCCGATGACCAGGCCCACGGTGGCGAGCATGACGCCGAGCAGCACCCCCACGCGGCACTCGCGCCAGACCACCCGCAGCACGTCGCCGGTGCGCAGCTGGCCCACCGCCAGTGCGCGGACGGTGGCCGTGGCGGCCTGCGCCCCCGCGTTGCCCCCCGTTCCGGTGAGCAGCGGGATGAACAGCGCCAGCGCGGTCACCTCCGCCAGCGTCGCCTCGAAGAACTGCATCACGTTGACCGTGAGCGTGGCGGCGACCAGCAGCAGCAACAGCCACGCGATGCGCGAACGGGCGATCTGGAAGACGCTGGCGGCCACGTAGTGGCCCTGCCACGGCGTGGTCGCGGACTGCCGCACGAAGTCCTCGGTCTCGGCCGATTCCAGCACTTCCATGGCGTCATCGATGGTGAGCAGCCCGACAACGCGCTGTTCACTATCGACGACGGGAAGGGCCAGCAGGTTGGACTCGCGCATCAGCCGCGCTGCCTGCTCGGCGTCGTCGGTGGCGGTGGCGGCCACCGGCTCCTCGCCGAGGAGCTCCTGCAGGGGCCGTCCGGGGGCGCTGAGCACCAGGTCCCGGAGGCTGACGACGCTGACCAGGCGCCGCTCGTCGTCCACCACGGGCAGGGTGTAGACGGTCTCGGCGCTGAGCCCCTTGCCGCGGACGACGTCCAGGGCCTGGCCGGCGGTGAGCTCGTGGCGGACGATCACCACCTCCGGGCTCATGTACCGGCCGACCGAGCCCTCCGGGTAGCCGAGCAGCTCGGCCGTGGTGTCGCGTTCCCGCTGGCTGAGCCCGGCCAGCACGCGCTGGGCCACCTTGGCGGGGGCCTCGCCGAGCAACCGCACCCGGTCGTCGGGGTCCATGGCCTCGACGAGCTCGCGGAAGGCGTGGTCGCGCAGGCCGTCGAGGATCTTCTGCTGGGCGATCGGGTCCAGCTCCTCGAAGACCTCGATGGCCTCGTCCTTGCTCAGCAGGCGGAACAGCAGCACCGCCTCGACCGCGTCCTGGCGGCCGATCTCGTCGGCGATCTCATAGGGCCTCCGTTCGGAAATCCAGTGCTGCATTCCCGCGATGTCGTTGCGATCGAGCAGAGTCTGCAGCGACTCGGTGGACATGGGGCAACCTCCCATCCGGCGGCGCGCGTCCGGCGGCACCGGGGCGGGCACCGCTTCGCGCCGTGCCCGCATTCGCCGGAGGCGCTGCCGCCCTGTTGCGACCAACAGCGGTTAGAGTTTGGCCGTGCCAACCATGAATCCGTCCAAAACTGACACCCCCCAGGCAAGCCGCGTCGTGGTCACTGGTGGTTCCGGGTTCGTCGGACGTGCCGTTGTGCGCGCCTTCGCCGAGCGCGGCACCCCGGTGACCCTCGTCGACCGCGTGGAACCACCCTGCCCGGAAGGCCGGGGTGACGATCCGGAGCGTCCCGGAAGTGATCTCGTCACGTTCCTCCACGGCGATCTGCGCGACCCGGAGGTCCGCGAGGCCGCCGTCACCGAGGACACCGCGGGTGTGGTGCACCTCGCGGCGATCACGTCCGTGCTGCGTTCGATGGATCACCCGCAGGACACCTACGAGACTAACGTGGCCGCTACCCAGGGGTTGCTCGAGGTGGCCCGACAGCGCGGCGTGGGGCGGTTCGTGCTGGCCTCCACGAACGCGGTGGTCGGCGA
Organism: Salinifilum aidingensis; assembly: GCF_054782015.1. Classification (NCBI taxonomy): domain Bacteria; kingdom Bacillati; phylum Actinomycetota; class Actinomycetes; order Pseudonocardiales; family Pseudonocardiaceae; genus Salinifilum; species Salinifilum aidingensis. The sequence goes on from NZ_BAAGTH010000010.1 coordinate 9,609, forward strand.
CATCGGGCACGGGACCATCTCCGAGGAGCTGCCGGTGCGTCCGCTCACCCCGTACGGCGCGACCAAGGCCGCGGCCGAGATGCTGCTGTCCGGTTACGCCGGGGCTTACGGGATGAGCACGTGCGCGTTGCGATTCACCAACATCTACGGCCCGGGGATGGGGCACAAGGACAGCTTCGTGCCCCGGCTGATGCGCGCGGCGCTGGCCGACTCGGGCGTCGAGGTCTACGGCGACGGCGGGCAGCGCAGGGACTTCGTCCACCTCTCCGACGTCGTGCGCGGCATCCTCGCCGCGTGGGACCACCAGTACAGTGGTACGGCGATCATCGGGTCCGGCCGGTCGGTGTCGGTGCTCGAGCTGATCGACGCGGTCCGCGCGACCACCGGGCGCGCGGTGCCGAGCACGCACGTGCCCGCCAAGCAGGGCGAGATGCCGGCGGTGATCGTGGACGTCGGCCGGGCGCGGCGGGAACTGGGGTTCGCTCCGGTGACCCCGCTGAAGGAAGGGCTGCGCACCGTCTGGGACGACTTCACCGCCGCGGAGTAGCGCCGGGCCGCTCGTCCGGTGGTCGCGCTCGGCGCCGGCGGTGCCGACGAGGAGGAGGGCTGGATGCTGCGACGGCACTGGTTGCTGGGTCTGCTGCTGCTCGCGGGACTGGCGCTCCGGGTGGTGGCGCAGCTGGCCTACCAGCCGGCGCTGCTGTACATCGACTCCTTCCGCTACCTCAACGACCTCGGCGTGTTCTTCCCCGGCGGGATCAACCCCATCGGCTACGAGGTGCTGCTGCTCGGGCCGGTGCTGCTGGTGGGCGACCTCGCCGGGGTCGTCGCCGTGCAGCACCTGCTCGGGTTGGCCCTCGGTGCGGGGATCTACGCCCTGCTGCGGCGGCACGGCGTGCGCACGTGGCTGGCCGCCGCGGCCGCCGCACCGGTGCTGCTCGACGCGTACCAGCTGCAGCTGGAGCAGATGGTCATGTCCGACCTGCTGTTCCAGGTGCTGCTGCTGCTCGCGGTCTACGTGCTGACCTGGTGGGGCACTCCCGGGCCGCGGTTGGCGGCGCTGGCGGGCGTGGTGCTCGCGGTCTCCATGATCGTGCGCATCGTGGGGATCACGCTGGTGGTGCCGGCGGTCGTGTTCGTCGTGCTCGCCGCGGGGCTGCGCCCCGCGGACGGATGGGGGCGGCGGCTGCGCGCCGGCGGTGCGCTGGTGCTCGGCTTCGTCCTCGTGGTGGGCGGGTACGGGGTGTACCACCTGGCCTGGACGGGGTTGTTCGCCTTCGGCGGCGGCACCGGCAACGTCGTGTACGGGCGGACCGCCGTCGTCGCGCGCTGCGAGCAGCTCGACCTCACCCCGCGGGAGCAGGTGCTGTGCCCGGACGAGTCCGTGCCCGAGCGGCGCGCCCGGGGCATCGACTACTACATCCACCACTACAAACCGGTCGAGGAGTTCCACAGCGCGCCGGGCGCGGAGTCCCTCGTGCAGGCGCAGGGCACGTTCGCGCGCAAGGTCCTGCTGCACCAGCCGGGGGACGTGATCTACGGTGCGGCGCACGACTTCCTCAAGGGGTTCGCGCCGCTGCGCACGCAGGTTCCCGGGGACGTTCCGCTGGAGCGGTGGCACTTCCAGGCGGAGTACCCGATGTACGGCGAGGAGTGGTACGTGGCCGAGTGGGTGGAGGTCGCAGGCGGCGGCCCGATCACCGCGGATCCCGGCTTGGCCGCGTTCCTGCGCGGATATCAGCTCAACGGTGGTTACACGCCGGGGATCCTGCTCGGTGGGATGGGAGTGCTCGCGGTGGTGGCCGTGTGCGGCGCGGGAGCCGCCCGCGGATCCGGCCTGCGCGGTGCCTGCCTGCTCACGGCGGGGTTGGCGGTTACCGTTGTCGGCACTGCCGCGGGGATGGAGTTCTCGTGGCGGTACCAGCTGCCCGGGCTGGTGCTGCTGCCGCTCGCCGGGGCGTTCGCGCTCACCGCGGTGACCGGCTACCGCGATCCGCGCGGGAGCGGTGCGCCGACCACGGCGGTCGGGAGTGCGGAAGGGGAGAGGGATGCTTGAGGAGTTCCCGGACACCGTGGACCGCGAGGCTCTCGACGAGTACGAGCGCAGCCACGGCGCGCACCGGTTCGGGCCGGTGGTGGTCGTCATCGCCGCCTACGACGAGCAGGACGCGATCGGCGGCGTGCTCCGGCAGCTGCCCGAGCAGTGCTGCGGCCTGCCCGTCGAGCCGCTCGTCGTCGTGGACGGGGCCACCGACGCGACGGCCGAGGTGGCGCGGAGCTGCGGCGCGCAGGTGTGCGTCGCACCGGTGAACCGCGGTCAGGGGGCCGCACTGCGCCTGGGTTACCACATCGCCGCCACTCGCGGGGCGCAGTACGTCGTCACCACCGACGCGGACGGGCAGTACGACCAGGCCGAGATCGCCACGCTGCTGCGGCCGCTGATCGCCGACGAGGCCGACTTCGTCACCGGTTCGCGCCGGCTCGGCCGCAACGAGCGCCCGGCCCTGCTGCGCCGCATCGGCACGCACGTGTTCGCCGGCTTAGTCAGTCTGCTCACCAGGACGCAGCTGACCGACACCACGTTCGGGTTCCGCGGCATGAAGGCGGAGGTGCCGATGAGCGTGGCGCTGCGGCAGGAGCAGTACCAGGCGTCCGAACTGCTCATCGGCGTCCTGCTGCGCGGCTACCGGGTGGCCGAGCAGCCGATGACGATGCGCCCGCGCGCTGCCGGCGAGAGCAAGAAGGGCGGTGACCTGCTGTACGGCGTCCGGTTCGGCCGGGTGGTGCTGGCGACCTGGTGGCGGGAGAGCCGGGCCGCGGGGGTGCGTTCTAGCGCGTCGAGGACTCCGAGCGCTGCGCACGGCGACCGGGGAACACGAGATGGTCGATGAGCAGGAACTTCACGACGAACATCGCGGCGTAGGTGCCGGCGAAGGCGCTCCAGACGATGGCCACGCGGATGGCGTGGGCATCGGACAGCCGCACCGCGAGCACCTCCGCGCCGCTGGTGGCCAGGGCCGCCACCACGGCGGTCGCCGCGGACACGAGGGCGAAGCGCAGGACTTCCCCGCCCAGCGCGCCGCGCCCGCCGCCGCCCCACGTGCGGCGGTTGAGCAGGAAGTTGGGCACGGCGCCGGAGACCTGGGCCAGCACGGTCGCGACGGCGGGCGCGGCTCCGAGGGCGTAGCTGCTGAGGAAGACCAGCTGGCTGATCGCGGTGGCGACGAGGGAGGCCGCGGCGAAGCGCGTGACGAGCCGGCGGTAGCGGCCGCCGCGTCCGCGAGCGGTTCCCGCCCCGCCAGGACGCGGCGTGCTGCCGGTGCTGTCCTGCGCCATCATTGTCCTCTCAGGGTAGGGAGGGCACGTGCTCGTCGCACCGGAGGGTGTCGTGCCGGACCTGCTGGGACAGTCGGTGCGAGGGGAGTGCCCGCACAGGCCCGCGGGGATGAGATTATCTTCCCGCCTCATCTGATCGGCGAGGGCATGTCGGGTGCTCGGGGAATCACGCACCCGGTGTGCGGGAAGCCGCATTACGACGCGAAGGAGTAGGCGTGCGAATTCTCGTTCTCGGGGGAGACGGTTATCTCGGGTGGCCGACCGCTCTCCACCTGTCCGACCGTGGTCACGAGGTCGCGATCGCGGACAACTGCGCCCGGCGCGGTTACGATCACGAGCTCGGTGTGCAGAGCCTGGTGCCGATCGAACCCATGCGCACGCGCGTCGACGCGTGGCACGAGGTTTCCGGCAAGACCATCCAGTGCTACTACGGGGACCTCGTCGACGACGAGTTCACCGTCGAGTTGCTTCAGGATTTCCGCCCGGACACAATTGTGCATTTCGCGGAGCAGCGGGCCGCGCCCTACTCCATGATCGACCGCAAGCACGCGGTGTACACGCAGCACAACAACGTGATCAACACGTTGAATCTGCTGTTCGCGATTCAGCAGGTGGACCCCGAAATCCATCTGGTGAAACTGGGGACGATGGGGGAGTACGGCACCCCGAACATCGACATCGAGGAGGGCTGGCTGGAGGTCACCCACAACGGGCGGACCGACCGCGTGCTCTACCCGAAGAAACCGGGGTCCTTCTACCACCTGAGCAAGGTGCACGACAGCCACAACATCGAGTTCGCCTGCCGCATCTGGGACCTGCGGGCCACGGACCTGAACCAGGGCATCGTCTACGGCCAGGAGACGCCGCAGACGACGCGGGACGCCCGCTTGACCACGCGGTTCGACTACGACGCCGTGTTCGGCACGGTGCTGAACCGCTTCGTCATCCAGGCCGTGCTGGGACACCCGCTGACCGTCTACGGCAGCGGCGGGCAGACCCGCGGGATGATCGACATCCGCGACACGGTGGAGTGCATCCGCCTGGCCGCGGAGAACCCGGCTGACCGCGGCGAGTTCCGGGTGTTCAACCAGATGACCGAGAGCTTCTCGGTCGAGGAGATCGCCAAGGTCGTGGCCGAGAGCTACGGCAGCGAGGTCAAGATCGAGTACCTGGACAACCCGCGCGTCGAGCAGGGCCAGCACTACTACAACGTGCGGCACACCGGCCTGGTGGACCTCGGTCTGCAGCCGCACCACCTGTCGAACACGCTCATCGACTCGCTGTTCGGCGTCGTGGACAAGCACCGGGAGCGCGTGGACCTCGCGGCGATGCGTCCGACGGTGAACTGGCGGAGCGCCTCGAGCCCCGTGCGCGAGGAGGGCTGACCGTCCGGGCGGACCGCGGCAGCGGTGCGCGGGCCGCCGTCGGCGGCCTCCAGCGCTGAACCCGCCTGCGCTGCGTGCGCGGCCGGTTCCCGCGCGGCGCACCGCGCCGCGGGTGTCCGCCGTTCGGTGCAGAGCGCACCCCCGTGCGCCGGTGAGCCTGACTCCGGCGCGGGGGAGCTGCGTGCGCCGGCCGGGGGACTGGAATATTCCACAGGCCCGGGGCAGACTGACGTCACGGCCGCAGCCCGCGCTCGGCCGGTGGCCGGTGGTCACGCGGTACGGGGAGCGGTGTCCCGGGCACGGACGGCGGTCCGGTACCCGGGGCGCCTACCGCGGCCGGACCGCTCCAACTCCTCTTCCCCCATCCGCAGCGGACAATTGCTGTCCTGCGAATCCTCTTGTCACCACGGCTTTTTCGCCGCCCGCTCGGCCTGTTCTGCGATGTCGCCGGGCCGGGTTTCGCCCGATCGGGCAGATTCTCCGAGCGGTTCCGTTTCCGGTTGCCGCCGGCTGCGCGCCGTGATCCGATGTTCCCCACGACGGCAACTCTGAGTAGTTGATCTGTCGTCGCGAGTGGGCGTGATCTGCATCAACATTGATCAGTTTGCGCTAGTTGATAACTCTCAGCTACTTTCACGACGCGATATCACGGTTCGGTTACGAATGCGTCTCGATCCCCCGCGAGGCGCGCCCGCCTCCCCCGACGGGTAGTGGCCGGCCGTGCCCCCGAAATCGAAAGGTGAACATTGGGCAAGCACCGGATGGAGGCGGACCATCCCCCGACTGGCCGCCTCCACGTCTCCGAGCTGACAGGAACAACCGACGGTGCCCGCGAGCGGACCCCCGGGTCCCGGCGCGGCCGCAGCGGGCTGCCCGCGCGCAACAAGCTCATGGCCGCCGTCGTCGCCACCGGTGCCTTCGCGGCGATCGGGCAACCGTTCGCCCACGCCGCGGGCGGCTCCGCCGAGGGCGTCGAGCGGCAGGCGCACGAGCAGCAGGCCCAGGCCGAACCGCAGCACCAGCTGCAGGACGCGGTCACGGGCAACCGGTACGGACCAGGTTCGGTGCGGCTGCTCGCGCTGCAGCAGCCCACCGACGGCAACTTCGAGCTGCAGCGCCTGGTCAAGAGCAAGGCCGTCCAGCAGGAGCGGGAACGGGCCGCGGCCGAACGCCGCGCCCGGGCCGAGGCCGAGCGGAAGGCGCGGGCCGCGGCCGAACGCCGCGCCGAGCAGCAGCGGCAGGCGGAGGCCGAGCGGCAGGCCGCCGAGGAGCAGGCCGCCGAGCAGAGCAGCGCCGAGTTCGTCAAACCGACGGAGGGCGAGCTCACCTCCACCTACGGCATGCGGGGCGGCAGCATGCACAACGGGATCGACCTCGCCAACTCGATCGGCACCCCGATCCACTCCGTCGCCGCCGGCGAGGTCATCAACGCCGGTCCGGCCAGCGGCTTCGGCCAGTGGGTGCGCGTGCAGCACGACGACGGCACGATCACCGTCTACGGGCACGTGGCGTCGTTCACCGTGAGCGTCGGCGAGCGCGTCGAGGCCGGTCAGCAGATCGCCACGATGGGCAACGAGGGGCAGTCCACCGGCCCCCACCTGCACTTCGAGGTGATCGAGGACGGCACGAAGATCGACCCGCTGCCGTGGCTGGAGGAGCGCGGCATCACCGTCTGACGAAGCGGGACGGGACTCCCGGAACGCGGGGCGCGCACCTCGCACGAGCGGTGCACCCCGCGTTCCGCCCCCGGTGCCGGGCGTCGAGGAGTGCGGCTGCCGGGCAGCGGCAGGGGCCGGCAGCGGCAGGCCGGCAGCAGGGCGGGCTCGGCCGCCGGGCTCAGTCCTCGGCCGGGGCCGGCGTCTCCTGCTCGAGCCGCTGCCGCAACCAGGCGAGCGTGCGAGCCAGCAGCCGGGAGACGTGCATCTGCGAGATCCCCACCTGCTCGGCGATCTGGGTCTGGGTCATCCCCCGGAAGAAGCGCATGAGCACGATCCGGCGCTCCCGCTCGGGCAGTTCCCGCAGCAGCGGGCGGATGACCTCCCGGGTCTCGACCTCGGCCAGCTCGGCGTCATCGGTGCCGATGGCCGAGCCGAGCGGGATCTCGTCGGTGTCGCTGAGCAGCTCGTCCAGCGATGCGCTGCGGTAGGCGTCCCCGGCCTCGAGCCCCTTGTAGACCGCGTCGGTGCTCAGCCCGAGATGGGTGGCGATCTCGCTGGGCGTGGGCGCGCGCCCGAGGTTCTGCGACAGCGTGGCGATCGCGGCGGAGACGGACAGGTGCAGCTCCTGCAGGCGCCGCGGCATCCGCACGGCCCACCCCGTGTCCCGGAAGTGCCTGCGCACCTCGCCCATGATCGTGGGCACCGCGTAGGACAGGAAGTCCACCCCGCGGCCCGGGTCGAAGCGGTCGACCGCGTTGATCAACCCGAGGGTGGCGACCTGCATGAGGTCCTCGTGCGACTCCCCGCGGTGGCTGAAGCGCCGCGCGATGTGCTCGGCCACCGGCAGGTGCTCGGTGACGAGCCGGTCCCGCAGCTCCTCGTAGCGGGAGTCCTGCCTGCTCAGGTCCGAGAGCTCCCGGAACAGGGGGACCAGTTCGTCGTAGCGTTCGTCGCGCGAGTGAACAGCTGGTTCTGAATCCGCTCGCTTCACACGTGCGCCGTCCGTCCCTTGGTCAGCTCGATGCGTACCCGGTACCGACCGTTGGTGCTGGTGTCGGCCTCAACCGAGGCTGACACACTGTCGGCCAACGCGCTGAGTACGCGCCAGCTGAACGTGTCCTTCCGCGGTCCGAAGCCGTCCTCGCTGGCGACTTCGGCGCTCAGGGACAGGGCGTCCTCCCAGGTGCGGAACCGGCAGTGCAGCTGGGTGTCGCTGTTGGCCAGCCGAACCAGGCAGGAGCAGGCTTCGTCGACGGCGAGGCGCAGGTCGGCGACCGAGTCGACGTCGAAGTCGGCGCGCATCGCGAGGTCGGCGACGACCGCCCGCAGCACGGGCAGCTGCGTCGGGTCAGCGGCCACCCGGACCTCGACGAGGTTCGTCGTCGACTCCGGTTCGACCTGCACGGTCTCCCGTTCCACGCTCATTCCCGGGCCACCTCTACCTCGGTCGTGGCGAAGGTGCTCGCGCACCTCACTCGCAGTCATCTGGTACCCATCGTGAACATCGGACAAACGAAGATCGTCGACTCCGTCGTCCGCGCCACATGATCCACGCCGAGTGGGCCGAGTTGAAACCGGGCGCGCGAAGCGCCCGGCCGCCGGGTGTCACACCAGGGTGATCCAGAAGTCCCAGAACCGCTGCAGGAGCAGCACGACGATCACCAGGAACCACACCGCCAGCACCAGGCTGTGGAACCGGGCGAGCACCGCGCCCGCGGCGCGGCCGCCGCCGAAGTTCCCGGCGCGCAGGTTGTGCAGCGTCGTGTACCAGAAGGTCGGGATGACCACGACCCACACGACCATGCAGTAGGGGCACAGCGCGCCGATGCTGTACAGCGTGCTCCAGATCAGCCAGTGGATGAAGACCAGGGCCAGCGTCGTGCCCGCCTGCATGCCCAGCCAGAACCACCGGGGAGCGGTGTAGCCGGAGAGCAGGGCCACGCCCGTGGTGACGACCACGGGGAACGCGGCGATGCCGATCAGCGGGTTGGGGAACCCGAACAGCGCGGCCTGCGAGCTGTCCATCACCGAGCCGCAGGAGACGATCGGGTTGACGCTGCACGACGGCACGTAGTCCGAGTTCGTCAGCGAGTGCAGCTTCTCGATGATCAGCGCGAACGAGGACACCAGCCCGATCGCGCCGCCGATCACGTACAACCAGCCGAGCCCCGCGGGCCGCGCCGGCGGCGTGGCCGGCGCGGCCTCCGAGCGGGCGGACGTCGTCATGCTCGCGGTCACTTCTGCAGCTCCTGGTCCAACCGGTCGGTGAAGGACTGCTTCAGCTGCTCGTAGTTCTGCGCCTGCGGTTCGAACTTCTTGCCGTTGATGAATATCGTCGGCGTGCCGCTGACCTGGGCCTTGTTCGCGTCGGCGAGGTCGGATTCGATGCGCTGCTTGACCTCGTCGGACTTGCGGTCGGAGTTGAAGCGCTGCACGTCCAGGCCGATGCTCTGCGCGTACTGCGTGAACTGCTGGTTCGCGCGCGCGGTGTCACCGGAGGGCTTGCCGTCCGAGCCGACGGCCCAGGACTGGTAGTTGTCGAACAGCTGGTGGTACATCTCCGTGAACTTGCCCTGCAGCGCCGCGGCCTCGGCGGCCTGCGCGGCCGGGCGCGCCAGCGGGTGCATCTGGTCCATCGGCTTGTTGCGCACGACGAAGGTGATCTTGCCGTCGTACTCCTGCTCGATCTGCTTGGTCAGGCCCCGGTAGTACTGGTAGCAGGCGGGGCACTGGTAATCGAGGAACTCGGTGACGACGACCTTGTCGTCCTGCGAATCGAGGACCTTGTTCGCGTTCGGCGGGTTGAGCACTTCGGAGGAAACGGTCTCGCCGTTCGCGCCGCCTCCCCGGTTGAACAGCAGGATGCCACCGATCACCAGCACCGCGACCACCACGACGATCACGGTCAGGAGGATGTTGGTGGACAGGCCGCTCTTCTTCGTCAGCGGGTTCGTCGTTTTCGACATCGGGGACTACACCTTCGTCTGTCGGCTCGCGCGGCGGACGTCCACGCGGGGTGACAAGAGCACGTTCAGTCTCGCGCACTCACCCGATCGGTGATGGCACTGGGGTGCGGTTTCACAGGTGATGCACAGCGAAATCTCAGGAAACCGGATTCCGGGGCGAAACGGGCTCGTTCCGCCTCCGCCGCGCGCCCGGGCGTGATCGCGGAGCGTGGTGGTCCCCCGGGCGATCGGCAGCGCGCTCCGCGGCCGGCGGCGGCGCGGCGGGTCGTGCCGGGCGGGCGCCCGCACCCGGGAGCGTTCACCGCCGGGCGGGCGCCCGTTCACCGGGGCGGCTCGGGGGCGTCAGGAGGCCCAGAAGCCGCTGAGGATCGTCAGGGCGACCATCGACATCGTGCCGATGATGGACAGCGCCGTGCTGTTGAACAGCGCCATGACAACCCCCGGGATGCGACTCGCCGGTCTCCGCCGGACCTCTCACCGTTGATGTCGCCGCGCCGGGGTGCGGCGTTACCGCCGCGAGGGGCGCGAAGGAGCGGATCTCGGCCGTGCCGACCGGTACCGTGGGAGGGGTGAGAGCGGAGCGCGCGAACGACGAGGACGCGGGTGGGGACGCGGGCGCCGGTGCCCTGCCCGGTGCGGCTGACGGGGTTGTCCGCGCGGACGGTGTGACCCACGCGCTCGCCGCGGCTCGGCTGGACGACGTGGAACCGCTGACCGAGCAGCTCATGGCCGCGATCTTCACCGACAACCCGGAGTGGACGGACTACAGCCCGGTCCCCCGCGAAGAGCTGTGGGAGGGCTGCCTGCACTACCTGGAGCGGGTGCTGCAGATCCTCTCCGGCGAGGCCCGCGGCCCCGAGGGCGACGACGTGGCCGCGGAGATCGGTCGGCGTCGCGCCGAGCAGGGGGTGCCGCTGGAGGTCATGCTGCGCACCTTCCGCCTCGGCGGGCGCATCGTCTGGGAGGCGCTCGTCGAGCAGGCCCACCGCGACGGCGCCGACCCGGATGCGGTGCTCGGGGTCGCCACGGCGATGTGGACCGTGATCGACGGGCTGTCCTCGACGCTGTCCACCGCCTACCGGACCACGGAGCTGGAACGGCTGCGCCGCAACGACCAGCGCCGCCACGCCCTGGTCGAGGACCTGCTCAGCGGGCGCGCCCGGGACACGGCGTTCGCGCAGCGCACCGCGAAGGAGCTCGACCTGCCCACCGGGGGGCGCTACCTCGCCGTGGTGGCGGAGATGTGCGGGGACGGCGGGTTCGCCCTGCGCGGTCAGCAGGACGCGCTGACGGCGGGGCACGTCCGCTCGGTCTGGCAGGTCCGCGCCGACACCCTGGTCGGGCTGGTCGCCCTGGAGCAGCGGGAGCCGCAGCAGGCGCTCGACGTGCTGCGCCCGCTCGCCCGCGGGCGCGTGGGCGTGTCACCGCAGGTGCGCGGTCTGGCCGAGGTGGGGCTGGCGCACCAGCTCGCGCTGACCGCTCTCGGCACCCAGTCGTACGGCGACGTGGGCCTGGTGACGTTGGAGGAGCGCTTCCCGGAGGCGCTGCTGGTGCAGTCGCCGGACCTCGCCCAGCGGTTGCTCGAGTCCCAGCTCGGCCCGGTGCTGCGGCTCCCGGTCAAGGAGCGCGAGATGCTGCTGGACACGCTCAGCGCGTGGCTGGAGGAGAACTGCTCCACCGCGAACGCGGCTGTGCGGCTGCACTGCCACCGCAACACGGTGCTCAACCGCCTCAACCGCATCACCACCCTCGTGGGGCGACCGCTGCACGGGCGGGCCGCGTACGTTTCGCTGTCGCTGGCCCTGTCGGCGCTGCGGCTGCGCGAGTGACCCGCGGCGCGGACGCGCTCCGCTGAGCAGGGGTTCCTCTCCTCCGGCGCTGCCCGCCGGCGGTCGCGCCGGCTGTTCCGGCCCGCGCGGAGGTCCGGTGCCCGGCCCGCGCGGTGTGACGAGACTCCCGCCCACGGTGCGTGGCGGATCGGCGCCGCGCCGGGCCCGGCTCCGGGGCGAATGTGCGTTCTGCACAGTTGCGCCGCCCGAACTCTGGGCGAGCGGGCATGGCGCGCACGTGGGCGTTGTCACGACACTCGTCCCGAGGATCGCCCGGCTGCGCGCCGGGACGGAGCGCAAACGACGCGTGCGGCACAAAAGGAGCACAGCGAAGTGCAGGAGTTCGACCTTCTCGTGGTGGGCGGCGGCCCCGGTGGGTACGTCGCCGCTATCCGGGCCGCGCAGCGCGGCCTGTCGGTCGGGGTCGTGGAAAAGGAGCGGCCCGGCGGTGTGTGCCTGAACTGGGGGTGCATCCCGACCAAGGCGATGTTGCGCTCGGCCGAGGTGTACGAAACCGTGCTGCACGCGGCCGAGTTCGGTGTGCAGGTGGACGGCGTCAGCCTCGACTACGGCACCGTCACCAAGCGCAAGGACAGCGTCGTCAAGGGCCTCACCGACGGCGTGGCCGGGCTGCTCAAGGCCAACGGCGTCACCGTGATCAACGGCCACGCGCGGTTCACCGGACCGACCACGGTGGACGTGCACGACGTCGGTGAGCCGGAGTCCGGCCCCGACGCCCCGCGCTACGCCACCGAACCGGCCGGATCCGTGAAGGACCGGGTGCGCGCCTCCGACGTGATCATCGCGACCGGCTCCGTCCCGGTCCGCCTGCCGCTGCCCGGTGCGGATCTGCCCGGGGTGATCACTTCGGACGGTGCGTTCGGGCTCGAGGAGGTGCCGCGGCGGATCGCCGTCATCGGCGGGAGCGCGGTCGGCGCCGAGTGGGCGAGCCTGTTCGCCACGCTCGGCAGCGAGGTCAGCCTCATCGAGATGCAGTCCACCCTGGTCCCCGCTGAGGACGCCGAGGTCGGCAAGGCCCTCGGCCGCTCCTTCAGCAAGCGCGGCATCAAGGTGCTCACCGACTCCACCGTTTCGCGCATCGACGAGGGCGAGGACGGACTGCGGGTTTCCGTCGACGGCAAGAAGCCGCAGGCGGTGGACGCCGACGTGGTGCTCGTCGGTGTGGGCCGCAAGCCCAACACGGCGCAGCTGGACCTCGAAGCGGCCGGCGTGGCCACCGACGAGCGCGGTTTCGTCCCGGTGGACGGCGCGCTGCGCACCAACGTCGAGCACGTCCACGCGATCGGCGATGTCACCGGCAAGGCGCTGCTGGCGCACGTCGCCTCGCACCAGGGCGTGGTGGCCGCCGAGACGATCGCCGGCAACCACGCGGCGATCGACTACGGCGTCATTCCCGCGGCGACGTTCACCCACCCCGAGATCGCCAGCGTCGGGCTGACCGAGGCCCAGGCGACCGAAGCGGGCCACGAGGTGGTCACCGCGCGGTTCCCGTTCGCCGCGCTCGGGCGGTCCCAGACCTTCGGCGACACCGAAGGATTCATGAAGATCGTCGCCGGCAAGCAGTACGGCGAGGTTCTCGGCGTGCACATCATCGGCCCGTCGGCCAGCGATCTGATCACCGAGGGCGCGCTCGCGCTCACGCTCGAGGCCACGTTGGACGAACTGGCCGACACCATCCACGCCCACCCCACGCTCGGCGAGGTCGGCATGGAGGCATCGATGGCCGCACTGGGACTTCCCATCCACACCGCGCCGGCCAAGCAACGCTGAGGCGAGCTCACCGAAAAGGAGCGATCCGAGATGGCACAGACGGCTACTCGCAGCAAACCGTCCTCCACCCGCTCGAAGAGCCGCCGCAGCGGCTCGGCTGCCCGCTCCGGCGGCCGGTTCACCGGTGAGTCGCCGGAGATGCTGCAGGACTACTACCGGGAGATGGCCCTGATCCGGCGGTTCGAGGAGCGCGCCGCGCAGGGTTACACCCAGGCCAAGATCGGCGGCTACTGCCACCTCAACCTCGGTGAGGAAGCCACCGTCGTGGGGCTGATGCGCACGCTGCGCAAGACCGACCTGCTGTTCACCAACTACCGCGAGCACGGCTACGCCATCGCCAAGGGCATCGCCCCCGGCCGCGTGATGGCCGAGCTGTACGGCCGCACCACCGGTACCTCCAAGGGCTGGGGCGGCTCGATGCACATGTTCGACGTGGACAACGGACTGCTCGGCGGGTACGGCATCGTCGGCGGCCAGATCCCGCTGGCCACCGGCGCGGCGATGGCCGTGGACTACCGGGGCGGCGACCAGGTCGTGATGTGCCAGATGGGCGACGGCACGACCAACATCGGCGCCTTCCACGAGGCCCTGAACATCGCGTCGCTGTGGAAGCTGCCCGTCGTGTTCGTCGTCGTGAACAACCAGCTCGGCATGGGGACCACCGTGGACCGCTCCTCGGCCGAACCGGAGCTGTTCAAGCGCGGCGAGGCCTTCCGCATGGAGGGCGAGCGCGTCGACGGCACCGACCTGCTGGCCGTGCGCGACGCGTCCAACCGGCTCGTGGAGAAGGCCCGCAACGGCGGGGGACCGGTGCTGCTGGAGACGGTGAGCGACCGGATGAAGGGCCACTCGGTCGTCGACCCGCAGAAGTACCGGGACGAGGATGAGGCCGCGCGGGCCCGCGAATCCGACCCGGTGGCGAAGTTCCGCGCCGAGCTCGTCGAGGCCGGCGTCCTCGACGAGGACACCGCGGCGGAGATCGAGAAGTCGGCGGAGACCGAAGCGGACGAAGCCGTCGCGTTCGCCGACGGGAGCCCGCACCCGGACCCGGCCACGCTGTTCGACTACACCTACGCCACGCCGGTGGACAACGATTCCCGGCGCCTGCCCGCGGATCCGGTGTTCTGACCGCCGACTCCCCGCGCCGCGCCCGCCGTTCGCCCCCGCGCGCCGAACGGCGGGGCGCGGAACCGTCCACTCGCAACGACACCGCGGGCCGCGCGTGCACCGCGCGCCGGCCCGCAGTCCATCCTGTCCAGGAGAACGATCTTGGCCGTCATCACGTACCGCCAAGCGTTGCACGACACGCTTCGCGAAGAGATGCTGAAAGATGAGGAGATCTTCCTCATCGGCGAGGAAATCGGGGTCTTCGAGGGCTCCTACAAGATCACCGCCGGATTGCTGCAGGAATTCGGCGAGAAGCGGGTGCGCGACACCCCGATCGCAGAGGAGGGCTTCGTCGGCGCTTCGGTCGGCGCCGCCATGATGGGCCTGCGGCCCGTCGTGGAGCTCATGACGATCAACTTCTCGCTGCTGGCGCTGGACCAGATCGTCAACCACGCGGCGAAGATCTACGGCATGTTCGGCGGGCAGACCAGCGTGCCCATGGTGATGCGCACGCCCGGCGGCGGCGGGCAGCAGCTCGGCGCGACCCACTCGCAGAACATCGAGCTGTACTACGCGTTCGTGCCGGGTCTGAAGGTCGTCGCCCCGAGCACGCCGGCCGAGGCGAAGTCGCTGCTGCTGGCGTCCATCCGGGACAACGACCCGGTGCTGTTCCTGGAGAACCTCGCGTTGTACAACACCAAGGGCGAGGTGCCGGACGAGGTCGAACCGGCCGAGATCGGCAAGGCGAAGGTCACCCGGCAGGGCAGCGACATCACGATCATCGGCTACTCGCGCATGGCGATGATCGCCGACCAGGTCGCGGACAAGCTGGCCGAGGAGGGCATCAACGCCGAAGTGGTCGACCTGCGGAGCCTGCGGCCGCTGGACCGGCAGACGCTGGTGGAATCGGTGCGCAAGACCGGGTGCGCCGTCATCGCCGAGGACGACTGGCTGACGTACGGTATCGGGGCGGAAGTCGCCGCTTCCATCTCGGACGGTGCGTTCGACCACCTCGACGCGCCCGTGCGGCGCGTGGCCTCGGCCGAGGTCCCGCTGCCCTACGCGAAGCCGTTGGAGCGCGCCGCACTGCCTTCCGCGGACTCGCTGATCGAGGCCGCGCACCAGACATTGGACGCCGTGGGGCACCGTCGTTGACGCCCTCTTCGCAGCCGAGGAATAGCCGATGACCGAGATCCAGATGCCGAGGCTCTCCGACACGATGGAGGAGGGCGTCATCTCGACCTGGCGCAAGCAGGTCGGGGACGCGGTCGACCGCGGAGACGTGTTGGCCGAGATCGAGACGGACAAGGCCGTCATGGAAATGGAAGTCTACGACGCCGGCGTGCTGGAGAAGATCCTCGTCGGCGAGGGCGAGACGACGCCGATCGGCACGCCCATCGCCGTGCTCGGCGACGGCTCGGGCGCCGCGGCCGAGGCCGCGGCCGGCGGTGGGGGGACCGCATCGGCCGCACCCGCGCAGGCCGAGGAGCCCGCCCCGCAGCAGGGCGCGGCCGCGGAGGAGCCGGCCCCGGCCGCCGCCTCCGAGCAGGACGGCGAGCGGACGGTCAACGGGCAGAAGCCGAAGGCCTCGCCGCTGGCCAAGGCCATCGCCCGGGAGCAGGGCGTGGACCTGAGCACGGTGCGGGGCACGGGCCCCGGTGGGCGGATCATCCGCGTCGACGTGGAGGCCGCGGCGAGCTCCGCCGCGGAGAGCCCGGCGCCCGCCGCCCCCGCGGCGGAAGCCCCGGCCGCGCCGCAGCAGTCCTCCGCCGCGCCGCAGACCGCGGCCGACGAGGACGTCGAGGAGCTGCCGCTGAACCAGATCCGCAAGGTCACGGCCAAACGGCTCACCGAGAGCAAGCAGAACGCGCCGCACTTCTACCTGACCAGCGCGATCGACGTCACCGACCTGGCCGCGTTCCGCGCCGACCTCAACGCCCGGCTGCAGGCCGTCGGCGGCAGCAAGGTCAGCATGAACGACCTGGTCGTCAAGGCCGTGGCGGGTTCGCTGCGGGCGCACCCGGCGGTGAACTCCTCCTTCGGCGGGGACAAGATCCTGCAGCACAAGCGGGTCCACCTGGGTGTGGCCGTGGCGATCGACTCCGGCCTGGTGGTGCCGGTCGTGCGCGACGCGGACCGCAAGAGCGTCTCGCAGATCGCCGAGGAGAGCCGGGAGATGGCCGGGCGCGCCCGGGAGGGCAAGCTCAAGCCGGACGAGATGTCCGGCGGCACCTTCTCGATCTCGAACCTGGGCATGTTCGGCGTGGAGCAGTTCTCCGCGGTGATCAACCCGCCGGAGGCCGGGATCCTCGCCGTGGGCGCGGCCAAGGACGAGGTGCAGGTGCGCGACGGCGAGTTCGTCGCCCGCACGATCCTGCGGGTGACGTTGTCGGCCGACCACCGCGCGGTGGACGGTGCGGTCGGTGCGGCGTTCCTGCAGCACCTCACCGCGCTGCTCGAGGACCCGATCCGGATCGTGGCCTGAGAGCCCGGTCCCTCCGCCGGCCCCGGCCGCCGGTCCGGGGTGCCCGCGGTGCCGGTCCGCGGGGCCGGTCTTCGGGCGGTGCGGGCGCTGCCGTGCCGCCGCGCAGGACGACCCCTCCCGCGATGACGCAGCCTCTCGCGGGAGGGGTTCTTTTCCGTCCGCTGCTGCTCCGGCCGGGGGCAGCAGCGGACGGAGCCGCGGTCACCCCAGCGCCCGGGAGAGCCTCCGCGGCAGCCGTTCGAGCACCCACGGGATGCTGGAGACGGTGGCCGAGCCCAGCGCCATGGTCAGGTCGTAGTCCTCCAGCAGCACCAGGGAGCCGCGCTTGGCCGCCGGCAGGTTGTTCAGCAGCGGGTCCGCGCGGACGGTCGCCACGTCCGCGGGCTGCGCGGTGGTCACCACGACGACGTCCGCGTCCAGCAGCGAGACCTGCTCCTTGGAGATCTTGACGTTGAACTCGCCCCCGTCGTCGAGCTGCTGGATCGCGGGGGAGAGCGTCAGGCCGAGCTGCTCCAGCAGGGCGGTGCGCGCGTCCTGCCGCGTGTAGGCCGCGTAGGTGCCCTGGGCGTCGGTGCGCACGGTCACGTGCGTCCTGCCCTCGAACTCGGGGTGCTGCTCGCGGGTCCGGTCGAGCGCGCCCTGCGTGTCGGTGATGAGCCGGGAGGTCTCCCCGCGCATGCCGACGGCCCTGCCGATGGTCTCGGCCTGCTGCTTCCACGGCACGCCGTAGTCGATGCTGTTCGGCGGCTGGGCCACGACCGGGTTGAACGAGCTCAGCCGCTGGTACTCGTCGCGGGTGAGCGCGCTCTGCACGCCGATCATCACGTCGGGCTCGAGGCCGATGACCCCTTCCAGGTCGAGTTCGCTGCCGAACAGGCGCGGCTCCTCGCCGCCGTTCGCGAGCTGGTCGTCGAGCTCGTCCCGCACCCACGGCCCGACACCGCTGCCCCACGGGCCCCACCGGGTCAGCCCGGCGGGCAGGATGCCGAGCATGAGCAGCACGTCGTGGTCGGTGATGCCGAGGCTGGCGATCGCGCGCGGCCTGCCGGGGATCTCCGCCCGGCCGTAGCGGTTCGGGATCGTCACCGGAAAGCCCGGTCCGCCCCGGGGCGCCTCGCCGGAGCCGCTGCCCCCTGCGCAGGCAGCGAGGCCCGCGGCTGCCGCGCCGACGGTCCCGGCGAGGAACCCGCGGCGGCTGAGGGCGGGGACCGGGGAGCGCGCCGCCCGCGCTGAGGAAAGACTCATCACCGCATCCTTCTGCGTCGATCACCGGAAAAGCAAGGCTAACCTTAGTGATCGGGCGGAGGCGTGCCCAGTCCGGTTCGTGGCGCGGTGAGAGGGATCACGGGTGCGCCGCACGGCCTCTCCGCGCGGCCCCGAAGTGGTCACGATGCGTCACCCGGCGAGGTACCGTGGGTGGTGCGGCGCCACGCGATGCACCCGGAGGCCGTCATGAACGACGAGGGCGTGTTCGAACGACGCTGGCAGCTCACCGAGGACGAGCTCCTGCGGTTGCTGTGGGAGTGCCACGCGGGGGAGAACCCGGACGTCGCGCTGCTGCGCCTGCACGCCTCGCGCCCGGCCGAGCAGGAGTGGGGGAGCACCCGGCGGGCGCGCAGCGGCGCCGGGGCGACGCGCGTGACGCGCCACGTGCGCCGCACCCGCCGCGTGTCCAGGTGACGTGCCCCGCTCTGCGGGGCGATCCCGCCCTCTGCGGGGCGACCTCGTTCTCGGGCAGGCCTCGTTCTCGGTGTGATCGCGTCCGCCCCTTCCGGCAAGACCACCCCGCACGACGCGCCGATCCTCGATCGGGTGGGGAGCATGTTTACTGCGGACGTGTGGGGACAACTTCCAATTTTCATGAAAATTGCGCTCTCTGGAACGGATCCAGAAAACCGGGGTGCGGTCGGGTCCGGTGCGTGCGTGGGGGTAGCGGCGGGGGTCCGTGCTATTAGAGTCGAGTCCGTGCGACGCGAACCCACCACGCCCGACGACTCGTACCTGCGCTCGGTCCGCGCGGCCACCGAGCGGGCGGCAGCCGAGGCCGAACCCGTCTCCTCCGCCTTCACGGGCGTGTCCGAGGCCACGCGGTCCACGGTCGAGCGCTGGATCGACCGGCACGCTCCGGAACTGGTGCAGCTCAGCCACACCATCCACGAGCACCCGGAGGAGGCCTTCGGCGAGACCGAAGCGATCGCCCGCATCGCCGATGTGCTGCGGCACTACGGATGCGCGGTGCACACCGGGATCGGCGGGCTGGGCACGTCGCTGCGGGCCGCGGTGGGCAGCGGGCACCCGCACGTGGCCGTGCTCGCCGAGTACGACGCGCTGCCGGGCATCGGCCACGGCTGCGGGCACAACATCATCGCCTCCAGCGGTGTCGGCGGGTTCCTCGGAGCGGCCACGGCGGTGGACGACCTGGGCGGCCGGGTCAGCCTCATCGGCACGCCGGCCGAGGAGGGCGGCGGCGGCAAGGAGCTGCTGGCCCGCGAGGGCGTCTTCGACGACGTCGACGCCGTGGTCATGCTGCACCCGTTCTCGCACGACATCGGCGCGCACCCGTTCACCGGCCGCCGCCAGGTCGAGGTCGTGTTCCACGGCATCGCCGCGCACGCCGCCGCGGAACCGTTCATGGGCCGCAACGCGCTGGACGCGCTGGTGGCGACCTACCAGGGCGTGGCAGCGCTGCGGCAGCACCTGCCGCCGTCGGACCGCGTGCACGGGGTGATCACCGACGGCGGGCGGCGCCCGAACGTCGTCCCGGACCGGGCGGCCGGGCTGTTCTACCTGCGCTCGGCCGAGCTGGGCGCGCTGCAGGACCTCGCCGCCCGGTTCACCGCGATCGCTGACGGTGCGGCCGAGGCCACCGGCTGCGGTGTCGAACTGCGCTGGGACCCCCAACCGGGCTACCTGCCCATCCGGCACAACCACGCGCTCGTCGGCCGGTGGGCCCAGCACCAGCGGCGCCGCGGGCGGACCGCGCTGCCGCAGGGCGTCGTGCCCGAGTACCTCACGGGCTCGAGCGACCTCGGCAACCTGAGCCACCGCGTCCCGGCGATCCACCCGATGATCGGCCTCGCCGGCGACGGGCTCGCCCTGCACACGGAGGCCTTCGCCACCGCGGCCCGCGGTGAGTCCGGGGACCGCGCCGTCGTCGACGGCGCCGTCGGCCTGGCCCTGACCGCGTTGGACTACCTCGCCGACGAGCAGCTGCGCCGGGCGGTGGACGCCGAGTTCCGCGCCGGCGGGGACGTCGACCCCGCGGGCGTCTTCGACGCGTGAACGCGCACCGCAGCGGGACACCGGCCACCGGAACCGCCGGGGAGGCCGGATCGCCGGAACCCGCCCGACCGGAACGATTGAGTGCCTGAAGTGGATGATCCCGTGACCGGCCTGCTGTCGACAGCGGGCCTGCCCGAACTGCTCACCGGACTCGTCGCGCTGGTCATGGTGACCTACCGCGCGCTCTGGCTGGTGCTGCGCAACGTCGTCACCATCGCGCACGAGGGCGGGCACGCCCTGGTCGCCCTGCTCAGCGGCCGCAAGCTCAACGGCATCCGGTTGCACTCCGACACCTCGGGGCTGACCGTCTCCACGGGCAGGGGCACCGGTCCCGGCATGGTGTGCACGCTGCTCGCGGGCTACCCGGCGGTGTCGCTGCTCGGGCTCGGCGGTGCGTGGCTGGTCGGCGAGGACCGGGTGCGGCTGATGCTGTGGATCGCGATCGGCGGCCTGGCCCTCGTGCTCGTGGCGGTGCGCAACGTCTACGGCGTGCTGTCCGTGCTCGCCACCGGAGGGGCGTTGTTCGCGCTGTCCTGGTACGCGAGCCCGGTCTGGCAGGGCTGGTGCGCGGCGGTGCTCGCCTGGTTCCTCCTGTTCGGCGGGATCCGGCCGCTGCTCGAGCTGCAGCGCAAACGCCGGCGCCGGCGCGCACCGGACTCCGATGCCGACCAGCTCGCCCGGCTGACCGGGGTGGCCGGCGGTGCGTGGCTGGCGCTGTGGGGCCTCATCGCCTGCGCCGCGCTCGTGCTCGGTGCGCGGTTCCTGCTGCTGGCCCCTACCGTTTAGCGGAAACGCCGGGAAACGATCTGACCACGCCCCGTCGATGCCGGAGTGTTCGCGCAGTAGGGTGATCACCGCACACCGAAGTGAGGGTGAGGACTCGAGCGATGAGCGAATCCGTGACGACCTGGGAGTCCGCCGGCGTGGATGAGGAGACCCCGTGCGCTGCACGCGTCTACGACTACTTGCTCGGCGGTCGGCACAACTTCGCCTCCGACCGCCGACTGGGTGACAAGTTCCTGGGGGCCCTGCCGAGCGCGCGGGACGTCGCGCGGCTGAACCGGGCCTTCCTGCGCCGCGCCGTCGTGTTCATGGCCGAGCAGGGCGTCCGCCAGTTCCTGGACGTCGGTTCGGGCATTCCCACGGTCGGCAACGTGCACGAGATCGTCCAGGAGATCGACCCCGCCGCGCGCGTGGTCTACGTGGACTACGAGTCGGTGGCGGTGGCGCACAGCGAGATGCTGCTGGCCGACAACGACGACGCGACGATCGTGCAGGCCGACATGCGCGATCCCGACGCGATCCTGCAGGCGGCGGAGACGCGACGGCTGCTGGACTTCTCCCGGCCGATCGGTCTCATCATGGCGGGAGTGTTCCACTTCGTCCCGCGGGAGCAGGACGCCCCCGCCATCATGGCGCGGTACCGGGAGGGTCTGGCCCCGGGCAGCCACCTGGCGCTGTCGCACTTCACCGCGGACATCAGCCCCGCGGAGATGGAGGGCGTCGTCGAGGTCATGCGCAGCAGCGCCGATCCGGTGCACACCCGCAGCTACGCCGAGGTGAGCGAGCTGTTCACCGGTTTCGACCTGGTCGAACCGGGCATCGTGGGCACGGCGATGTGGCGCCCGGAGTGCGCGGACCTGGCTCCGCACGAGCCCGGTGGCAACCAGATCTACGCAGGCGTCGGAGTCCGGCGGTGAACACGCGGGGTGGACCGGGACACGGGTGATCCCCGACTGGCACAGTGGTGCCGGTCGCTGCGAGGTGGAGCAACGGACAGGTGAGGTGACGGTGGGCGAACCGCGCAACCCCGTCGCGGGGTTCGACGACCGGCGGCGCGAGGAGATCGCGCGCCGCTGGGCGCGGCTGCTCAGCACCACGGCCTACATCCCCCTCTCGCGGCGGGACCTCGAGAGCGCGCTGCGCGAAGTGCTGGACGCGCTGCTGGCCGCCCTGGACGGCGAGTCCGAGATGGACGACATCGGTTCCTGGGTCGGCAAGCGCCTGGTCGGGATGCACGCCACCGGCGAGCGCTGCCTGTCCTCGATCCTGGGGTTGTTGCGCGACGAGCTGGTCCCCGGTGCGGACAGCCGCAGCAGCGCGCTCATGGCGCTGCTCACCTCGGTCGCCGCGGGCTACGTCTCCGCCGACCGGGAGAGCACGTTCCAGCAGCAGGAAACGCTCAAGCGCGCGCTGCTGCGGTCGAAGTTGCAGGCCGACCGCAACCTGGCGGCCAGCGAGGCGCGGTTCACCGAGGTCTTCCGCAGCACGCCGGTCGGCGTGGCGATCTGCCAACCGGACGGGACGTTCCTGCAGGCGAACGCCGCCCTGGTGCGGAACCTCGGGTACTCCCGCGAGCGGCTGCGCACGATGCGCATCCACGACTTCTTCCACGAGGAGGACGCCGAGCAGCTGGGCGCCGTCTACGGCGAACTCGTCGAATCCGGAGGCTCGGTGCGGCTCGACGACGACCGCCACCGCCTGGTGCGCGCCAACGGCGAGCTGTCCTGGGTGTACCTGGCGCTGTCGGTGCTCGCGCAGGACGACGGACCGCAGGTCGTCACGATCGTCGAGGACGTCACCGACCTGCACCTGCTGCAGAAGCGGTTCAGGGACCAGGCCCTGCAGGACCCGCTGACCGGCCTGTCGAACCGGCAGCACTTCACCACGCAGCTGCAGGAGCAGCTGGCGAACCTGCCGGCGAGCGCGCACGTGGTCGTGTACCACCTCGCGCTGGACAGCTTCGACCTCATCAACGACGGTCTCGGCTACGAGAGCGGTGACGAGGTCATCAAGGCGGTGGCGCGGCGGCTGAGCGGTCTCCTCGCGGGCGAGGACGCGGTCGTCGCGCGGTTCGGCGGCAACGAGTTCGGCGTCTTCGTGGTCGAGGGACCGGACACGGCGCCGGTCTCGGGGTTCCCGGCGATCATCAACCGCGTGCTGGACGATCCGATCTACCTCGGCGACCAGGGCGTCGCGGCTTCGGCGAACATCGGCGTGGTGCGCCGCAGCGTGGCCGAGGCCGACCACACGGACATGCTGTGGGCCGCGGACGTGGCGCTGCGCCGGGCCGAGGCCACCGGCAAGCGCCAGTGGGCGCTGTTCGACCCCGACCGCGCGTCCGAGGAGCGGATCCGGGCCAAGCTCGCCGCGACGATGCCCGGCGGTCTCGCGCTCGGCGAGATCGACGTGCTCTACCGGCCGCTGCTGTCGCTGGACTCCCGCGAGCTGGAGGCCGTCGAGGCCGAGCTCGTGTGGGAACCGGCCGAGGACGGGCCGGTGGACCACCACGAGTGCCTGCGGCTGGCCGAGCGCTCCGGTGCGAACCTCTCGCTGCGCGACTGGCTGCTGCGCGCGGTCACCGAGCAGCTCGGCGACTGGCACGCGGAGGGGTCGCCCGTGCAGGTCGTGGTGTCGCTGAGCGAGAACCAGGCCGTGGACCCGGACCTGGTGCGCGTGGTGCGCGGCGTGCTGGAGGCCGACGGGGTTCCGTCCGCCGCGCTGCGGCTGAGCGTGCCGACCGACGCCCTGCTCGGCGAGAGCCGCGACGAGGTGCGGGAGAACTTCGGCCACGTGGGTTCGTGCGGAGTGCAGACCTCCGTGCACGGTTTCCGCGGGACTCCGGAGGAGTTCCGGATCCTGCGCGAGTTCCCGGTCGGAGTGGTGCGGCTGGGGAGCGAGTTCGTCCGCGTCGCCAACGAAGCCGAATCGAGCGGTGCTCCGGAAGTGCGCCTGGCGCGGAGGCTCGTGCCGCTGATCCGCGAGATGGGCCCGCGGGTGTGGGTCGGCGACCTCGCCGCGGAGCAGCACGCCGCGCGGTGGCGGGACCTGGGCTGCGACGTCGGCGGTGGTGACCTGTTCGGCCCCGCGGTGCTGTCGTTCGACGTGCCCGAGCTGCTGGAGAGGATGCGGCAGGCCGAGCCGAGCCGCTCCGAACAGGGGTGATTTTCGAGCGCCCTCCTGCGAGAGCTGTCGTGCGTGCGGAATGCTGCGGCGCACCGCCCGGAGGCGGTGCGCCGCCCCGCCGGCTGGGCGCGGGGGAGTGCGCGTCCGCGCGTCGCCGGCGGTGGTCGCCGTTGACCAGCGCGCCGCTGATCAGTACACCGGCTGCGTCTGCGGGTTGAACCGCTCGTAGGTCACGTCCTCCGCCGGGTCGGTGCGCCGGTCGTCGAGTTCGAGCACGTCGAGCCCTTCCTGGATGCCGCTGGAGTAGATGCGGCCGTTGTAGTAGTACGCCGACCAGGAACCCGCCGCGTGCAGCTCCTCCCGGTCGTAGGGCACGCGGTCGAAGTGGGCGATCTCGCGCGGGTTGCGCGGGTCGGTGAACTCCCACACGGACACGCCGCCCTGGTACCAGGCCTGCACCATGATGTCCCGCCCGGGGACGGGGACGAGCGATCCGTTGTGCGCCACGCAGTTCTCGGTCTCGGCCTGGTGCCGCGGGATCTTGAAGTAGCTGACGAACTCCAGCCGGGCGTTGCTCCCGGATCCGGTGAGGCGGTAGATCCCGTTGGCCCCGCGCTTCGGCCCGACCTGCTCGTTGCAGGTGGCCGCGGTGCCGCCGCCGAGCTCGTCGGTGAACACCACGCGGTCGCCGCTGTTGTTGAACGTGGCCGAGTGCCAGAACTCGAAGTTGCGGTCGTCGCGGGTCCGGTGGATCACCCGCGGGTTGTCGCGTTCGGAGATGTCGAGCAGGATCCCGTCGCCCATGCACGCGCCGGCGGCGATGTCCTTGTCCGGGAAGGCCGTGATGTCGTGGCAGCCGGTGGTTTCCCGCGAGGCCGTCTCACCCGGGTTGCCGCCGCCGGGGAACAGCACCGGTGCGTCGACGAGCTCCGCGGCCGCCGGGTCGGCGTGCGGCACTGCGACGACGGAGATCCTGTCGTGCGGTGGCCGGCAGTTGGGGAACTCCTCGGCCGGTCCGTAGGAGGAGACGTACAGGTAGTCGGTCCTGCCGTCCTTGCCGGGCACGAGCGTGTGCGTGTGCGAGCCGCACGCCGTGGGCACGGCGGAGACGTACTGCGGCCGCGCGGGGTCGCTGATGTCGAACACCCGGATGCCCGCCCAGCCGCCGGGGTCGGCTTCGGTGGTCTCCTCGCCCTGGCACGTGTTGTCCGTGCGCGGGTAGTCCACGGACAGGTACAGCCGGTCCCCGGAGACCGAGACGTCGCCCTGCCCGCCGGGGCAGTGCACCTGCGCCACCGGGGCGGGGTCGTCCGGGTCGGAGATGTCGACCACGCTGAACCCGTCGTAGTTGCCGATGTAGGCCAGGTCGCCCTGGAAGGCGAGGTCGGTGCCCCACGCCTCCTCCCCGTCGAACGGCGGCTGCTTGGGCAGTTGCGCGGTCTGCTCGATGTTGTCGCTGGAGAGCGTGTCGCGCTCCACGGCCGAGTCGGGGACGCGGTGCTCGTCCGGCGCGTCCCCGCCCGCGGCGGGCTGCCGCGTCGTGGACGGGGCCACGACGAGCACGATCAGCAGCGGAACGGCCACCACGAGGCTGACCAGGAGCCGTGCCCGGCGGCTGAATCGGCTGCGCATGCCACCACCTTGTCTCCGGCATCCGTGGGGTCCGCCCGTGCGGAGGTACCCGGGCGGGCGTCATCCTCAGTATCGTGACGACGCGCCGCCTCACCAATCGACCGGGCGGGCGTATTTGTCCTTCGACAGGAGGCGCTGATGCGGGGCGGACGGATCGCGGCGGTCGTGCTGGCCGGTGCGCTGCTCGGCGGGTGCGGGGGCCAGTCGGCTCCGGTGGTGCAGCCCGGTGCCCCGGGCGGGGAGTCGCGGGTGGTCGACGAGGCCGAAGTGGACCGCATGTACGAGCCGTCCGAGGCCGGTGCGGAGGAGGTCGGCTACCTGCGCGGCATGATCCCGCACCACCAGCAGGCGCTGGAGATGACCGCCCTGGCACGCGAGCACGCCGAGAACGAGCGCGTGCGGACGATGGCCGCGCGCATCGACCGCGCCCAGCGCCCGGAAATCGGCATGATGCGCGCGTGGCTGGGCAACCACGGCATCGAGCACGGCGGCGGGCAGGACCACGGCTCGCGCGAGCGGATGCCGGGCATGGCCAGCACCCGGCAGATGGAGCGGTTGGCGCAGGCGCGCGGCGGTGATTTCGACCGGATGTTCCTGCGGCTGATGATCCGGCACCACGAGGGTGCGCTCGTCATGGCCAAGGCCTACCTGGAGGAGGGCAAGGTCGAGCAGGTCAAGGCGATGGCCCAGGACGTGCTGACCACGCAGACCAACGAGATCGCTCAGATGCACGAGATCGGTCGGGAACTGGGTGCGTGAGCAGCGCGTTCGCGGCGTTCTCACGGAGTTTCGGCATCGTCCTGCGGTGCTTCGCCGCTCCGCGCGACGGTGGTTTCGCGGTGCTGTTCTGCGGTCGCGCTGGGATCGCCGTGGTTTTCGGACGAGGGGGAGTCCACTGCGGATCCCGCAGTTCGCCGTGGACGGAGGCGGGTCACTCCGCTGCGGATGACGGGCGGTGCGACCCGCTGCCGGGAGCGGCGCCGGCGCTCCGGATCTCGCTCTCGCGCGCGTACTCCCGCAGCGCTGCGGCGAGCTCCTCGAGCGCTCGGGCGGTGTCGCGGCACTCGTCGGGGGTGAACCGGTCGCCGCCGATCCGGTGGACGGCGTCGTCGAGCAGCCATTCGCCCCGCAGCAGCAGCGTCGCCATGCGGATGCGCCGGTTCATGCGTCCTCCCGCGGCGACGGGCGGCGCGCAGCGCGGAGGCACGCCGACGAGCTCCCGGGCCTGCTCGTCGCAGTCGGCGCAGGTGGGCCACAGCCAGGCGAGGTCGCCGGCCGCGGAGACCACGACCCGCCCGCACAGCGTCGCGACGTTCGTGTCCGGCGGGAACTCGCGGCCCGGCGGCTTCGGCATTGCCTGAGGAACTCGGAGAGCAGCGGGTGAGCCCGACCGTTCGGCTGCGGAAGGTCCTGCGGACGCTACGGCGTTGGCGGGTGCGGGCCGCGATGGACCAGTTGGACGTCGCGCGCGTGCTCGCCCGGTCGAAAGCACGTGTGAGCAGGATCGAACGCGGAGAGACCACGCCGGGGCCTGCCGAAGTGATCGCTCTGGCGACCGTCTACCGAGTCGACGAGTCCGAGCGCGACGAATGTGCGGCGCTCGCAGCCCAGGCGCGGCAGCGCGGCTGGTGGAAGAAGTACGGTTCCGACGCTTGCGCCGACGGGCTTCGAGGAGTACATCGGACTGGAGTCCGAAGCCGTGTCGGTGCGGAATTTCGAGATCGACCTGGTTCCCGGTATCCTCCGAACCTCCGCTTACACGGAGGCTCTCGGTCGCGGCTGGCTTCCGAGCGCGGGCGAGGAAGCAGTCCGCCGCCGGTGGCAGCTCCGTCGCTCTGGCCCCCGCGGAGACGATGAACGTGCTCGAGAACAGGATCGACGAACTCGCGAGCGAGTGACGGAGCGAAAGAGATGGCGGAGTTGGACGCCGTGTCCAGTGCGGTGTGGCGCGAGAGCAGTCGCAGCAACGGCGGAGGCGCTCAGTGCGTCGAAGTCGGCTTCGCATCCGGGGCACGTGGGGTGCGCGATTCCAAGCTCGGCGAGGACAGCCCGGTGGCTCGCCTTCGAGCGTGAGGGGATCAGCTCGAATTCGACCTCGACGAGGCTGGTGTCGTCACGGTCCGCGGAACGACCACGATCCCGGCCGATCAACGGTGGTTCTGGCAGGCCGATTGGCAGGCCGGGGAGCGGGAGGCCTCCGAGCAGATCGCCGCAGGCGAGACCACGACCTACGACGACGTCGAGGCGATGTTCGCCGACCTGGATCAGTGACCGCCCGTGCCGACGTTCGAAACCGCGCCGCGCTTCGCCCAGGACTGCGAAAAGCTCACCGATGAGCAGCGAGCGCGGTTCCAGCGGGTGGTCGAAGACCAGTTCGTGCCTGATTTGGAGGCCGGCCGGTTCCGGCCGGGCCTGCGAGTCGAGCGTGTCCAGGCGGCCCCCGGGGTCTTCGAGATGAGCTGGGCACCGGACGGGCGGGCCACCCGGCAGTACGGCTCTGAGGAGCATGCTGGCGTGCCGCACGTGGTCTGCCGTCCCGAAGCCGCGCCCGCCCCGGATCACCGCGCCGCTTCGGGGGCCGGCTCAGCGACCGCGCGCCGCGCGGTCGCGGCGCGCTGCGCGACGTAGGCCCCGACGAGCACGAGCGCCCCGCCGGTGAGCTGGGCGGCGCCGAGGTGCTCGCCGAGCAGCCACCAGGCGAGCACGGTCGCGACGACGGGTTCGAGGTAGGCGATCGCACCGGCGACCGGCGCGGACAACCGGCGCACGGCGATGATTCCGGTGAGGTAGGCGAGCGCGGTGCACAGCAGCACGATCCACGCCACGGCGAGGACCGCGGGGAAGTTCTGACCGCTCAGGGTGACCGCGCCGCCGAGCGCGGACCAGTCGACGGACCAGGGCCGCACGATGAGCGTGACCACCGCCGCTCCGACGAGCAGGCCGTAGGCGGCCAGCCCGCGCGGATCCACGTCCGCGCTGGTGTCGGCCAGGACGAAGTAGGCCGCCTGGCAGCACGCCGCACCGAGGGCCAGCAGCAGCCCGACCGGGTTGAAGCTCAGCCCGGACCAGACCTCCACCACCCCGGCCAGGCCCGCCACGGCCAGTGCCACCCCGATCGCCGCGCTGCGGGATACCGGCCTGCGCAGCACGAAACGGGTCCAGCCGAGGACCATCACCGGGCCGAGGAACTCGATCAGCAGCGCCACGCCCACCGGGATGCTGGCGATCGCGGCGAAGTAGAAGCCCTGCACGCCGGCGATCGCCACCAGGCCGTAGGCCAGCAGCAGTTTCGGTGCGCGCCGGACCACGGAGGCGTGCCGGATCGCGAACGGCAGCATCAGCAGCGCGCCCCCGGTGATCCGCAGCCACGTGACGCTGAGCGGGCTGAGGCCGGCTTCGATCAGCGGTTTGGCGAACGGGCCCGAACCACCGAAGCAGCAGGCCGAGGCGACGGCGATGAGGACGCCGGCGAGCTTGGGGTCGCGGGCGCTCAGCGATGCCCCGGACCGCGCCGCGTGTTCGCGTGAACCAGCCCGCATGCCGTGTCCTCCCGTCCGCTCCGCAGGGCTTCGATGATCTGCTGGTGCTGGTGGTGCGACTCCAGGCCCGGTCGCCGGTCCTGGAAGTAGGTGGTTTCGAGGCGGCGCGCGTGCAGGGCGATCACGTCCAGCGAGGCGCTCAGGTACGGGTTGTCCGCCCGCCGGACGAGCACGGCGTGGAACTCCTGGTCGGCCTCGCGGGCGGCGGTCGCGTCGCCGGAGTCGATGGCGGCGCGCATCCGGTCGTTGGCCGCCTGCATCTCGTCGAAGTCGGCGGTCGTCAACTGCGGCAGGGCGCAGCGCGCGGCGAACTCGTGCAGCACGCCCAGCAGCGGGAAGACCTGCGCGGCATCGGTTTCCTGCACACCGGTGACGCGGGTGTGGCGGCCGGACGCGGTTTCCACGGCGCCCTGGTCGACGAGCCTGCGCAGCGCCTCGCGGACCGGGGTGCGGCTCACCCCGAGCTCCGCGGCCAGCTCCCCGTCGGCCAGCTGCTCCCCGGGCGCCAGCGAACCGTCCTCGATCTTGGCGCGCAGGATGCGGTAGACCTGCTCGGCCGCGCTCTGTCGGGAAATCGACTGCCCCAGCTTCGCCATGGCCGCTCCCTCCTCCGGAATGCAATATATTGCATCCTGGACGCCGGTTCAACACCCAGTGCGTCCGGTACATCCCCCGAACGTGGTCGGACGAGATCGTGCGGCAGACTGCGGCGGCGCGCAGCCGCTGATCGCAGCGCAGGCAGCAGCACCGCGAACAACCGGGAGGACCCGCCATGACCGCACCCGCCTCCGCCGAGGCCCCGGCGGTACCGCGCCACGTGCGCACCACGCAGTGGATCTGGCTGATCGGCACCGCGCTGACCGTGCTCAGCAGCCTCTACCTCGTCGTGCTCGCCGCGACACCGGTGACGCTCACCGCCCTGGTGGTCACCCTGGTCCAGGCCGCCCTGGCGGTGCCCGCGGCGCTGGCCCTGCCGCGCGGCAAGCGCTGGGCGCGGATGGTGCTGCTCGTGCTCGCCGCCATCAGCATCGGCTCGCTGTACAACGCGCTGAAGATGCAGGCCTGGGCCACGCTCGTGATCAACCTCGCGCTCGGTTCCACCCTCGGGCTGCTGCACGAGGCGGGCGTGCGCGCGTTCTTCGGCCTGCCCGCCGAACCGTGGCTGCGGCGGCGCGTGCGCGGGCGCAGCTGAGCGGTCTCAGGAACGGCCCCACTCGGCGTCCAGGGCCGCGGTGGCGATGTCGCCGGCCTGCTGCCGGTCCAGTCCCAAGCTGCGCGCCCACCGCGCGTACTCCGCGGCCGCCTCGGCCGCGCGGCGCCGGCTGCTGTCCTCGGCCGCTGCGACGAACGTGCCGGACCGCCCGCGGGTTTCGATCAACCCGGCCTGCTCCAGCTCGCGGTAGGCGCGGGCCGCGGTGTTCGCCGCCACGCCGGTCTCCGCGGCCAGGGCCCGCACCGTGGGCAGCTTCGCACCCACCGGCAGCCGGCCGTCGTTGATCCGCTCGGCGATGCCCGCCCGCAGCTGCTCGAACGGGACGACGGGGGAGTCGGGGTCCACTTCGACGAGCATGCGTCAATCCTGCCGGAAGGCGTCGAGCAGCCGCTGGGCGGCCGTGCCCGCGTGGATCCGCCCCGCCCGCACCTGCTCCTCGACCTCGCCGAGGATCGCGCGCACCCGCGGGTGCGCGGTCAGCTCGCCCATCAGCTGCTCGGACACCAGGCTCCAGGTCCACTCCACGCGCTGCTCGCTGCGCTTGCGGTCCAGCTCGCCGCTGTCCGCCAGCGCCGCGCGGTGCTCGCGCACCTTCTCCCACACGGCGTCCACAGCGGACCCCTCCAGGCCGCTGCAGGTGAGCACCGGAGGTGTCCACGTCGGATTCGCCGGCGTGAGCATCCGCATCGCGCTGCGCAGCTCGCGCGCGGCCTTGCGCGCGCGGTCGGCCTGCTCGCCGTCGGCCTTGTTCACCGCCACGATGTCGGCCAGCTCCAGCGCGCCCTTCTTGATGCCCTGCAGCTGGTCCCCGGCCCCGGCGAGGCTGAGCAGCACGAAGCAGTCCACCATGCCCGCCACGGTGACCTCGGACTGGCCCACGCCGACGGTTTCCACGAGCACCACGTCGTAACCCGCGGCCTCGAGCAGCACGATCGTCTCGCGCGTGGCCCGGGCGACGCCGCCGAGCGTGCCCGCCGAGGGGGAGGGGCGCACGAACGCGTGCGGATCGCTGGCCAGCGCGCTCATGCGCGTCTTGTCGCCGAGGATGCTGCCGCCGGTGCGCGTCGACGACGGGTCGACGGTGAGCACGCCGACGCGGTGCCCGGACCCGGTGAGCATGCCGCCCAGCGCCTCGATGAACGTGGACTTGCCGACACCGGGCACGCCGGTGATGCCCACGCGGTGCGCACCCCCGCTGCGCGGCAGCAGCCGCGTGACCAGGTCCTGGGCCTGTCGGCGGTGGTCCTCGCGGGTGGACTCGACGAGCGTGATCGCCCGCGCGAGCATCGTGCGCGACCCGGCGAGCACACCGTCGGCGTACTCGCCGATGTCGATGGAACGGGGCATGGAGCTGTTTCACCTCACCAGTGGGGTGCGTGCGCGGCCGCGGCGGCCCGCCGCGGCCGGGGCCGGCGCCGGGCGCCGCGCGGCAGGAGCAGCCCGCGGACTCACCCGCCGGCGAGCTGCGCGCGCAGCTGCACCAGCACGTCGCGGGCCGCATCGGCGATCACGGTGCCCGGGCCGAACACGGCGCTCGCCCCGGCCTGGTGCAGCGGTTCGTGGTCGGACGGCGGGATCACGCCGCCGACGACGATCATGATGTCGGAGCGGCCGACCGCGTCCAGCTCCTCGCGCAACGCGGGCACGAGCGTCAGGTGCCCCGCGGCGAGGCTGGAGACGCCCACCATGTGCACATCGGACTCGGCGGCCTGCAGCGCGACCTCGCCCGGGGTCTGGAACAGCGGCCCGACGTCGACGTCGAAGCCGATGTCGGCGAACGCGGTGGAGATCACCTTCTGCCCGCGGTCGTGGCCGTCCTGGCCCATCTTGGCCACCAGGATGCGCGGGCGGCGCCCCTCCTCGGCCGCGAACTCGTCCACTTCGGACTGGGCGCTCTCCAGGGAGCGGGTCGGGCCGGACTCCTCGCGGTACACACCGGAAATCGTACGCACCTGGCCCGAGTGCCGGCCGAACGCCGCCTCCAGCGCATCGGAGATCTCGCCGACGGTCGCCTTGGCGCGGGCCGCGTCCACCGCCAGCGTCAGCAGGTTGTGCTCCAGGTCGTCCGGCCGCTGCCCGTCCACCGCGGCCTCGGCGGCCGCGGTCAGCCGCCGCAGCGCGTCGGAGCAGGCCTCGCCGTCGCGCTCGGCGCGCAGCCGCTGCAGCTTGTCCACCTGCTCCTGGCGCACCCGGGCGTTGTCCACCTGGAGCACGTCGACGGGCTCTTCCCCCTGGAACGGGTACTTGTTCACACCGATCAGCGGCTGGCGGCCGGAGTCGATGCGCGCCTGGGTGCGGGCGGCGGCCTCCTCGATGCGCAGCTTGGGGATGCCCGCGTCGATGGCGGCGGCCATGCCGCCGGCCTCCTCCACCTCGGTGAGGTGCTGCCAGGCCCGCTCGGCCAGGTCCTGGGTGAGCCGCTCCAGGTAGTAGCTGCCGCCCCACGGGTCGATCACGTCGGTGGTGCCGGACTCCTGCTGCAGCACCAGCTGGGTGTTGCGGGCGATGCGCGCGGAGAAGTCCGTCGGCAGCGCCAGTGCCTCGTCGAGGGCGTTGGTGTGCAGCGACTGGGTGTGCCCCTGGGTGGCGGCCATGGCCTCCACGCAGGTGCGGACGACGTTGGTGAACACGTCCTGCGCGGTCAGCGACCACCCGGAGGTCTGCGAGTGGGTGCGCAGCGACAGCGACTTCGCGTCCTGCGGGTCGAACTGCCCCAGCAGCTTCGACCACAAAAGCCGGGCGGCGCGCAGCTTCGCGATCTCCATCGCGTAGTTCATCCCGATGCCCCAGAAGAACGACAGGCGCGGGGCGAACGAGTCGATGTCCAACCCGGCCTGCCGCCCGGCCCGGACGTACTCCAGCCCGTCGGCCAGCGTGTAGGCCAGCTCCAGGTCGGCCGTCGCGCCCGCCTCCTGGATGTGGTAGCCGGAGATCGAGATGGAGTTGAACTTCGGCATCTTCGCCGAGGTGTAGGCGAAGATGTCGGAGATGATCCGCATCGACGGCTGCGGCGGGTAGATGTAGGTGTTGCGGACCATGAACTCCTTGAGGATGTCGTTCTGGATGGTCCCCGCCAGCTTCTCCGGAGCCACGCCCTGCTCCTCGGCCGCGACGATGTACAGCGCCAGCACCGGCAGCACCGCGCCGTTCATCGTCATCGACACGCTCATCTTCTCCAGCGGGATGCCGTCGAAGAGCTGCCGCATGTCGTAGATCGAGTCGATCGCCACACCGGCCATGCCCACGTCCCCGGACACCCGCGGGTGGTCCGAGTCGTAGCCGCGGTGCGTGGCCAGGTCGAAGGCCACCGACAGGCCCTTCTGCCCGGCGGCCAGGTTGCGCCGGTAGAACGCGTTCGACTCCTGCGCCGTGGAGAAGCCGGCGTACTGGCGCACCGTCCACGGCTTGTTCACGTACATCGTCGGGTACGGCCCGCGCACGTACGGCGGCAGCCCCGGGTAGGTCCCCAGGAAGTCCAGCTGCTCGGTGTCGGCCGCCGTGTACAGCGGTTTGATGCCGATGCCCTCGGGCGCTTCCCACTGCAGCGCGTCGGGCGCCTTGCCAGTCTCGGCCAGCACGGCGGCGCTCCACGCCTCGGGCGCCTCCGCCGCGGCGGGCGAATCCAGGTCGACGTCGGCGAAGTTCGGGATCTGCCGGGTCATCGGGGTTTGCGGGTCCACAGGGGTTCGCTGGCTCATCACGCCACTCCCAACTCGCGCTGGACCGCGCGCAGCGCGCTCAGCGCATCGCAACCGGAGAAGATGCAGCCGTCGACGCCGTCCGGCAGCTCGGCCGGTTTCCCGGCCAGCAGCACGTGCGCGGCGCCGGCGCGTTTGAGTTCCCGCGCGGTCTCGGCCGCGCGCTCGACGTAGGTCGCGTCCGAGGAGCACAGGCACACCACGGGGCTGGGGGAGCTCCGATAGGCCGCGACCACCTCCTCGGTGGTTTCGGTGGCCCCGGCTTCGGTGGCGGCCAGGCCGCCCGCGGCGAGCAGGTTCCGCGTGAACGAGGCCCGCGCGGTGTAGGTGGCCAGCGAACCCAGCGTCGCCAGGAACACCGCCGGCCGCTGCCCGGAGGCCTGCTGGGCGGCGTCGGCCGCGTCGCGCAGCGCCTCGAAGTCCTCCGCGTAGCGGTGCCGCGGCAGCCCGCCCGCCGGCTGCGGCGGTGCCGGGGTGCGCTGCACCGGCTCCTCCTCCAGCTCGGGGAACTCGCTCACCCCGGTGATCGGGGCGGTGCGGTGGGCCAACGCCTCCACCCGGGCCTGCCAGGAGGCCTCGAGGCGCTCGGCCAGCAGCCCGGAGTCCCACGCGACGGGCCACCCGCCGGCAGCCTCGACCTCCTGGAACCGGCTCCACGCCTGCCGGGCCAGCTCGGCGGTGCGCGACTCCACGTACCAGGACCCGCCCGCGGGGTCGACGACCTGGGCCAGGTGCGACTCGTCCAGCAGCACGGCCTGGGTGTTGCGCGCCAGCCGGCGGGCGAACGCGTCCGGCAGGCCCAGCGCGGCGTCGAACGGCAGCGTCGTCACCGCCTGCGCGCCGCCGAGTCCGGCGGCGACGGTGGCGATCGTGTTGCGCAGCAGGTTCACCCACGGATCGCGGCGGGTGAGCATCGCCGGCGAGGTGACCGCGTGCTGGTGCTGCGCCGCGCCGGTCAGGCCGCAGGCGCGGGCGACCCGGTCCCACAGGCGCCGGGCGGCGCGGAACTTGGCGATGGTGGCGAACTGGTCGGCGGTGGCGGCGAAGCGGAACTCCAGCATCCCGGCGGCCGCATCGACCGGCACGCCCGCCTCGGTGAGCCAGCGCAGGTAGGTCACCGCCGCCGCCAGGGCGGCGCCGACCTCCTCGGCGTCCGAGCCGCCGGCCTCGTGGTACGGCAGGGCGTCGACGACGAAGGCGCGCATCCCCGGGTGGGTCTCGGCGCAGCGGCGCGCGAGCGCCACCGCCGCCTCCCGGTCACCGGGCCGGCCGGTGCGGGCCTGCGCGCCCAGCGGGTCGAGCCCGAGGTTGCCGGTCATCGTGCTGGGGCGCACGTCGCGGTCGGCGGCGAGCTGCAGCAGGGCCTCCGCCGCGGCCGGGGCTTCGTGGTCGGCGTCGAG
Source organism: Salinifilum aidingensis (assembly GCF_054782015.1). Taxonomy (NCBI): domain Bacteria; kingdom Bacillati; phylum Actinomycetota; class Actinomycetes; order Pseudonocardiales; family Pseudonocardiaceae; genus Salinifilum; species Salinifilum aidingensis. The sequence goes on from NZ_BAAGTH010000010.1 coordinate 44,836, forward strand.
GACGATCCCGGCCATGCCCAGCTCCACGTCGGCCAGGGCGTCGGCGAGCCCGTCGACGGGCAGCCCGGCGGAACCCGCGCGCAGCCACAGCGAGGTCACCCCGCCGCGCAGGTCGGTGAGGACCTCCTCGTTGGCGCCGGCCGGATCGGGCCGGCCGTGGTGCTGGCGCACGTCCCAGCCCTCGGTGACGCTCCCCTGCGCCCGCGCTCCGCGGGTGTGCGGGGAGAGCCCCGGCGTCCCGGGCCGCTCGGGGGCCTCGGTGTACAGCGGCTGGAGCGTGCAGCCGTCGTAGGTGCTGGTGGCGAGCAGCTCCTCCGGGGCCTCCGGCGCCGCGGCGGAGGAGCTGAGCTGCCCGGTCCTGCGCAGCGCCGCCGCGACCTGCTCGCGCCACTCGGCGCGCGTCGCTGCGCCGAACTCGGCGCCGAGCGCGAGTCCGGGGGCGCGGTCCGCGGGACCGCTGCTCGACATTGAGTGCGTCACCATGGCTGTGATGGTAGGCGGCGGCAGCGCGCCGGGAAGTGCGCAGTTCTGTGAGCCGCGCCCCACCCGTCCGGCCGCGGGATGCTCGCGCGGCCGGTGTGCGTTGTTCCCGGCGCAAGCGCGCTGCCCGGGGGTTAGTTCTCGGGCGCGGGGCCGCGGAATTGGTACTCCCAGCCGTCGCCGGGGGTGTAGCGCAGCTCGTACTGCGTCACGATCTTCGGGCCGTCGTGCAGGTGGATGTGACGTAACACACGGCCGCTGCTGGCTTCGGACTCGCGCAGCTCCTGCCGGCGGCCGTCGAGCGGGCCGCCCACGAACAGCACGGTTCGGTCGGTCATCGACGCTCCTCCCTCGCCGGGACTGCTGCTCCCCGATTCTCCCCGCAGGTCACCACCCGTGGCGAGTCCTGCGCACCCGGAGGGCGCGCGGGGAGGCGGCCGCGACCCCGGGTGCGCGGAGCCGAAGCTGACCGGGGACGATTCCTGCACGATGACGCTGACCGACCAGTTGCCCGCCGACACCGATCCGGACGCCCTGCTGGACGCGTTCACCACGTGGACCGCCGAGCAGGGCGTCGAGCTGTACCCGGCGCAGGAAGAAGCGCTGATGGAGGTGGTCACGGGCGCCAACGTGATCCTGTCCACGCCCACCGGATCCGGCAAGAGCCTGGTCGCCACCGGAGCGCACTTCGCGGCCCTGGCCACCGGCCGCCGCACCTTCTACACCGCGCCGATCAAGGCGCTCGTCTCGGAGAAGTTCTTCGCGCTCGCCGAGACCTTCGGTCCGGACAACGTCGGCATGATGACCGGCGACAGCAGCGTCAACGCGGACGCGCCGATCATCTGCTGCACCGCGGAGATCCTCGCCAACATCGCCCTGCGCGACGGCGCGGACGCCGACGTGGACCAGGTGGTCATGGACGAGTTCCACTTCTACGCCGAGCCGGAGCGCGGCTGGGCGTGGCAGGTGCCGCTGCTGGAGCTGCCGCGGGTGCAGTTCCTGCTCATGTCGGCCACGCTCGGCGACGTCTCGTTCTTCCGGGACGACCTCACCCGCCGCACCGGTCGGGAGACCAGGGTGGTCAGCTCCGCGGAGCGGCCGGTCCCGCTGCACTTCCGCTACGCCACCACGCCGCTGCACGAGACGATCGAGGAACTGCTCGGCGGTCACCAGGCCCCGATCTACGTCGTGTACTTCAACCAGAAGCAGGCCGTGGAGCAGGCGCAGGCGCTGATGAGCGTCAAGGTCGCCGGTCGCGAGCAGCGCGACCGCATCGCCGAGGCGCTCGGCGGCTTCCGGTTCAGCGCGGGCTTCGGCAAGACGCTGTCGCGGCTGGTGCGGCACGGCATCGGCGTGCACCACGCGGGGATGCTGCCGCGCTACCGCCGGCTGGTCGAGCAGCTCGCCCAGCAGGGGCTGCTGAAGGTCATCTGCGGCACCGACACGCTCGGCGTGGGCATCAACGTGCCCATCCGCACCGTGCTGCTGACGGGGCTGACCAAGTTCGACGGCAAGCGCACCCGCCACCTCAAGGCCCGCGAGTTCCACCAGGTCGCCGGCCGCGCCGGGCGCGCGGGCTACGACGACGCGGGATTCGTCGTCGCCCAGGCGCCGGAGCACGTCATCGAGAACGAGCGCGCGCTGGCCAAGGCCGGCGACGACCCGAAGAAGAAGCGCAAGGTGGTGCGCAAGAAGCCGCCGGAAGGCTTCGTGTCGTGGAGCGAGAAGACCTTCGACAAGCTCGTCGAGTCCGAACCGGAACCGCTGCGGTCGAGCTTCTCGGTCAACCACGCCATGCTGCTCAACGTCATCAACCGCCCCGGTGACGCGTTCACCGCGATGAAGCGGCTGCTGACCGACAACCACGAGGACCGGCCCGCGCAGCGCAAGCACGTCCTGCGCGCCATCGCCATCTACCGCGCCCTGCTCGCCGCCGGGGTGGTGGAGCAGCTCGACGAGCCCGACGGGAGCGGGCGGCGCGTGCGGTTGACCATGGACCTGCAGTTCGACTTCGCGCTCAACCAGCCGCTGTCGCCGTTCGCGCTGGCCGCGATCGAACTGCTCGACGAGGAGTCGCCGAGCTACGCGCTCGACGTCGTCTCCACCATCGAGTCCACAGTGGAGAACCCGCGGCCGGTGTTGTCCGCGCAGCAGTACAAGGCGCGCGGTGAGGCCGTCGCGCAGATGAAGGCCGACGGCCTCGACTACGAGGAGCGCATGGAGCAGCTCGAGGAGGTCACCCACCCCAAACCCCTCGAGGAAATGCTCGAAGCCGCCTACGAGACCTACCGCAAGGGGCATCCGTGGGTGGGTGAGCACGAGCTCAAACCCAAGTCCGTGGTCCGCGACATGTACGAGCGGGCGATGAACTTCGTCGAGTTCGTCCGCCACTACGGGCTGGCGCGGTCGGAGGGGGTCGTGCTGCGCTACCTCGCCGACGTGTACAAGGCGCTGCGGCACACCGTGCCCGACGTGGAGAAGACCGAGGAGCTCACCGACATCGTCGAGTGGCTCGGCGAACTCGTGCGCCAGGTCGACTCCAGCCTGCTCGACGAGTGGGAGAAGCTGCGCAATCCCGAGGACGAGGCCGAGGCCCACGTCGGCGGCACCGTCGAGTCCGATGCGCAGCCGCCCGCCCGCGTCACCGACAACAAGCGGGCCTTCCGCGTGCAGGTGCGCAACGCGATGTTCCGCCGGGTCGAGCTGTGCGCGCGGCAGCGCTGGGACGAACTGGCCGAACTGGACGGTGGCGACGGCTGGGGCGCCGACGACTGGGCCGCCGCGCTGGAGGACTACTTCGCCGAGCACGACGAGATCGGTACCGGCGCCGACGCCCGCGGGCCGCACCTGCTGCTCATCACGGAGGAGGAGCAGCGGTGGCTGGTGCGGCAGATCTTCGCCGATCCGGCCGGCGACCACGACTGGGGCATCAGCGCGGAGGTCGACCTCGCCGAGTGCGACGAGGTCGGCTACGCCGTCGTGCACGTGACCGCGGTGGACCAGCTCGCCGCGGTGTAGGCCGCGGGCGCGCTGACCCGCTGAGCCCGGAGCCGCCCCCGGATCGCTCACGGCGCGATCGGCGCAGCACCCCGGGAGTGCGTCCCGGGGTGCGGGTCCCGGGACGCACGCCCCGGCAGGCGCACCGCAGGCGGACCCTCGCGCGCGCTGATCAGCTGACCTATGCTGCAGCCCGCGGCGGGTCCCCGCCGCGGTGCGCCCCAGAACCGGGGTGCACCGGTCGCTGCACGAATGGAGTTCGCATGGTTCCGCAGACCGTTGGCGTCGGCATCGACGGTTCCCCCGAGTCGGCCCAGGCCCTCCGCTGGGCGGCGCAGTACGTCCGAGGGACTGGCGGCATCGTGCACGCGATCTCCGTGTGGCACCAGCCGGTGCAGCTCGGTTACCGCCTGCCCTCCTCGGAAGGGGATCTGGAGAAGCAGGCGCGCAGCGGGCTCGACGGCGTCGTCGAGCCGCTGCGCGAGGAGTTCAGCGACGTCGACCTCCGGCCGCGGCTGCTGCGCGGGCACCCGGTCGACGAGCTCGTCGTCGCTTCCAAGCAGGTCGACCTGCTCGTGCTCGGCCACCAGGGGCACGGCGCGTTCACCGGGATGATGGTCGGGTCGGTGGCCTCGAAGCTCGTCCACCACGCCAAGTGCCCGGTCCTCGTGGTGCGGTAGTCGCGCGGAGCGAGCACGTCCTCCGCCCGGTGCTCCCGCCGGACGAGCAGCCGGCGCGCGTGCTGCAGCGGGGCTCGGGAGCCGCGGAGCGGTAGCGCCGGAACCTCTTCCCACCCGTGCCGGGTTGGCGGTGCGTTGCTGCGCGCGCTACTATCAGGTCAGTCGTACAGGACGATCGTTCAGGTCGCCTGGTCAGGTCCGTCGAGCGGAACGGCTGGCCGGAACGGCGGCCCGGTGGAGGTGGCAGCGGTGACATCGCCGGCGGCGGAACGGGGAAGCGCGGTGCGGCAGCGGCTGCTGCGAGCCGCGGTCGAGCTCGTCCCGGAGCGGGGCTGGTCGGCCGTGAGCACGCGGGTGCTGGCCGAGCGCGCCGGCGTGACCCCGAGCGTGGTGCACTACCACTTCCCGTCGCTGCAGGACCTGCTCAACCAGGCCGTCACCGCGCTCATCCGGCAGGTGCTCGACGAGACCGCAGCGCAGCTGGACGCGGCGCGCGGTCCGCGCGAGGTGATCCGCGCGCTGTTCGCCTCCGTGGCGGACTACACCGGGGACGATCCGGCCTCGCTGGTGTTCGTCGAGGTCTACCTCGCCGCCACGCGCGACGAGGACCTGCGGGAGCGCGTCCGCGGCGAGCTCGACCGGATCCGCCAGCAGGTCGCCGCCGTGCTCCGCGCGCACGAGGTACCGGCCCCGGAGGAGACCGCCGCGGTCGCGCTCGCCGCGCTCGACGGGGTGCTGCTGCACCGCGGGCTCGGCGCCGGTTTCGGCGGTGCGGAACAGGTCCTGCTGCGGCTGGTCGAACCGGATGCGCAGGAGGGAGCGCGGACATGCGAGTGATCATCTGCGGAGCCGGGATCGCCGGGCTGGCCCTGGCGAACCGGGTCGCGGCGCTGGGCGGCGAGGCCGTGGTGCTCGAACAGGCACCGGGCCCGCGCCCGCAGGGGTACATGATCGACTTCTTCGGGCCGGGCTACGACGCTGCCGAAGCGATGGGACTGCTGCCCGCCATCGCCGAGCGGGCCTACCGGGTCGAGGAGGCGTGCTTCTTCGACGACCGCGGCCGGCGCCGGGCCCGCATGCGCACCGCGCAGGTGGCCGGTGAGCGGCTGTGCAGCATCATGCGGCCCGATCTGGAGCGCGTGCTGCGCGAAGCCCTGCCGGAGGCGGTCGACCTGCGGTTCGGCGCCCGGCTGACCGGTGTCACCGACGGTGCCGGCGAGGTGCGGGCCCAGCTCGACGACGGCACGGAACTCGCCGCCGACCTGCTCGTCGGCGCCGACGGCGTGCACTCCTCGGTGCGCGAGCTCGTCTTCGGGGAGGAATCCCGCTTCCTGCGCGACCTCGGGTTCCACACCGCGGCGTTCACCTTCGACGCGCCGCAGATCCACGCGGCCGCGCGGGGGCGGTTCTGCCTGAGCGACACCATCGACCGCCAGGTGGGCTGCTACGCGCTGCGCGACGGCCGGGTGGCGGCCTTCGCCGTGCACCGCCCGCAGGACCCGGCACTTCCGGCCGACCCGCGGTCGGCCGTGCTCGAGGCCTACAGCGGCATGGGGTGGGTGGTGCCCCAGGTGCTCGACCGGTGCCCGCCGGCCGCGGAGATCTACTACGACGAGGTCGCGCAGGTCCGCATGCCGCGCTGGAGCTCGGGGCGCGTGGTGCTGCTCGGCGATGCCTGCTACGCGGTGTCGCTGCTGGCGGGGCAGGGCGCGTCGCTGGTCATCGCCGGGGCGTACGTGCTGGCCGACCGGCTCGCCCGGGCGGATTCCGTACCGGCGGCGCTGGCCGACTACGAGCGGCTGTGGCGACCGGTCGTCGACGAGAAGCAGGAAATCGGCCGCGCGACCGCGCGGTGGTTCCTGCCCGGGTCCCGGCGGGACCTGTGGCTGCGGCGGGCGATGCTGGCACTGACCCGGCTGCCCGGGTTCGGGCGCTACATGGCGGGCAAGCTGGCAGGCAAGCCCAACGCGCTCGTCGCGAGCCTGCGCCAGGGCCCGAGAACGCCGCAACTGTCCGGCCGCAGCCGCCCGTGAACCGCGACGGTGCCGCGCCGATCGCGGAGCGACGAGCACGTGCGCAGCAGCGCGGCGGACGCGTCGCGTCCGCCGCGCTGCTGCGGGCAGCGGGAGGCGCCTGCGGATCCGGTCGGGGGCGGGCCGCAGGTGCCCCCGCGTGCGCGCTCAGCTCAGGCCGAGGACCTGGCCGTGCTCGTCGATGTCGATGTGCTCAGCCGCTGGAGATGACCCCAATCCGGGCATGGTGCGCATGTCACCGCAGATCGGGTACACGAACCCGGCGCCGACGGAGGCGCGCACCTCCCGCACCGGCAGCGTCCACCCGGTCGGTGCGCCGAGCAGCTTCGGATCGGAGCTCAGCGACAGGTGCGTCTTGGCGATGCACACCGGCAGGTTGCCGAAGCCGTTGGCCTCGTAGCTGTCCAGCGACCGCTGCGCTGCCTGTTGGAACGACACGCCGTCCGCGCCGTAGACCTCCCGCGCGATCGTTTCGATCTTGGTGCGCAGATCCGCCTCGTCCGGGTAGAGCAGCTGGAACTCGTGCGGTTCCTCCGCGGCCTCGACCACCGCCTCGGCCAGTTCCACAGCTCCCTTGCCGCCCTCGCTGAAGTGGTCGCTGACGGCGACCCGGGCGCCCTCGGCCTCGGCGATCTCGCGGATCCTGGCGTGCTCGCTCGGGTGGTCGCCGGGGAAGGCGTTGATCGCCACCACCGGTGAGACCCCGTGCATCCGGATGTTCCGGATCTGCTTGCGCAGGTTGTCCGCCCCCGCGGAGACGTCGTCCGGGTTCTCCTGCAGCAGCTCGGGCGGCAGCGGTTTGCCCGCCACGACGCGGAACCGTCCCGAGTGGGCCTTCAACGCGCGCACCGTCGCCACGAGCACCGCCGCGTCCGGCCGCATGCCGGAAGCGCGGCACTTGATGTTGAAGAACCGCTCCGCGCCCATGTCCGCCCCGAACCCGGCCTCGGTGATCAGGTAGTCGCTGCCGCGGCTGGCGATGAGGTCGGCGACGATCGAGGAGTTGCCGTGGGCGATGTTGCCGAACGGGCCCGCGTGCACCAGCACCGGCGTGTTCTCGGTGGTCTGCATGAGGTTCGGCTTCAGCGCCTCGCGCATGAGCACCGTCATCGCGCCGGCGGCCTTGAGCTGCTCGGCGGTGACCGGCTCGCCCTCGCGCGTGTAGCCGACGACGATGCGCCCCATGCGCTGCCGCATGTCCTGCAGCGAGGTGGACAGCGCCAGGATCGCCATCACCTCGCTGGCCGCGGTGATGTCGAAACCGGTCTGCCGCGGCTCGCCGTCGGACCTGCCGCCGAGCCCGCTGACGATGTTGCGCAGGTCCCGGTCGTTGACGTCGAGCACGCGCCGCCACGTGATCCGGTGCGGGTCGATGCCGAGCTCGTTGCCCTTGTGCAGGTGGTTGTCCACCATCGCGGCCAGCAGGTCGTGCGCCGAGGTGACCGCGTGCATGTCGCCGGTCAGGTGCAGGTTGAGCGATTCCATCGGCACGACCTGGCTGTAACCGCCGCCTGCCGCGCCGCCCTTGATGCCGAACGTCGGCCCCATCGACGGCTGCCGCACCGCCACGGCGCTGCGCTGGCCGAGGTGGTGCAGCCCCTGGCCCAGACCGACGGTCGTGGTGGTCTTGCCCTCGCCGAGCGGAGTGGGGGTGATCGCGCTGACCACCACGTACCGCCCCCGCGGACGGTCGGCGAGTTCCTCGATGGCGTCCAGCGAGATCTTCGCGACGTTGTGCCCGTACGGTTCGAGGAGGTGCCGACCGATGTCCATGTCGGCGGCCACGTCGGTCAGCGGTTTGAGCTCGGTCGCCCGGGAGATGTCCAGGTCGTTGGGAATGCTCATCGTGACTCCACTGCGGTTGGCGGGGTGTTGGGGGTGGTGGGCGCCCGGCGCGCCCACCACCCGCGGCGTCAGGCCGGGACCTCTCCGATGCGCCGGGCCGCTTCCTGCCGCCATTCGACCGTCTTCGCCACTTCGTTGAACGTGTACAGGTGCCAACCGGCGATGCCGTGCTCCGGATCGTCCAGGTAGGGCATGAGCCCGTCCACGATGTCCTGTGGCGTGTAGCGGGTGAGCAGTTTGCTGACCACCCCGGACTGCTTGCGCAGGAAGCGCATCGACTCGCCCAGGCCGATCTTCAGCGAGATCCGCATGAGCTTGCGCGCGTCCACCGCACCCGGCATCCCGACGTAGACCGGCTGCGTCAGGCCCCGCTCGCGGAGGTCCTTGACCCACGCCAGGATCGTCTCCGTGTCGAAGCAGATCTGGGAGACGATGTAGTCGGCGTAGCGGGACTTGTCCGCCAGCGCCTGCGCGAGCACGTCGTCCGGGATGGACGCGTGCCGCTCCGGGTAGCCGCCGATGCCGACGCGCTGCGGTCGGCGCCCGGTGCGCTCCATCGCCTGCAGCAGCGACAGGGCGTCCGGGAACTCCCCGCACTCGGCCGCGTCACCCCCGATCACGAACACCTCGTCGATCCCGGCCGCGGCGAGGCGGTCGAGGATCCGCTCCAGGTGCGGGCTGTCCCGGACCAGGCGTGCGGCCAGGTGGGGCACCGGCTGGAGATCGCGCCGGGCGAGCTGCTCGGCGGTCTCCAGCGTGGCGTCGATGCCCTTGGCCTGCGCGGAGGTGACGGTCACGCACGTGCCCGGGGACAGGTGGGCGACCTCGTCGAACACCCCGCGCAACGGCAGGACCTCGTAGCGCGCCGCTTCCAGCGAACGGGAGAACCGGTCCTGGGTGGTCATCGTGCTCACCCCTTCCCGCTATGCGGCCGTCTCGCGCAGGGCGCGCTTCGGGATGTCCTTGGTCGGGTCGAGGAACGGCTTTTCGACCACGATCGCGTCCTGCCGACCGTGCTGCGTGGCCACCACGAGCTCGGTCCCGAGCTGGTGGTAGGCGATCGGCACCATCGCGAACCCGATGTTGCGCTCCAGCCGGGGGGAGTAGCAGGCCGAGGTGACCTCGCCGATGCGCAGGCCGTTGGGGTCGTGCACGTCGAACATGTCGATCATCCGGCCGTCGTTGAACGAGCCGACACCGGGCCCGCCGATCTCCACGCCCACCAGCTTGCGGGAGATCCCCTGCTCCTTGACCTGCTGCAGCGCCTGCTTGCCGATGAAGTCGGCCTCCTGGTCCAGGTCCACCATCCAGGTCTTCTCGAAGCCGTAGCCGACCTCGAACGGGTTGGTGTTCTGCGTGATGTCGCAGCCCCAGGACAGGATTCCCGCCTCGATGCGGCGGATGTGGCAGGGACCGATGACCCGCATGCCGTGCGGTTCGCCGGCCTCCCACACGGTGTTCCACAGCTTCGTCCCGTCGCGGCTGGCGTTGTGCAGGTAGATCTCGTAGCCGAGCTCCGCCGTGTAGCCCGTGCGGGAGACGACGACCTGCATGCCGTTCAGCTCGCGGTCGACCGCGTAGTAGTAGGGCACGTCGAGGATGTCCTCGCCGAACAGGTCGACCATGACCTCCCGCGACTTCGGCCCCTGGACCTGCACCGGCCCGACGTCCGCCTCGCGGATCGTGACGTCCATGCCGAGGCTGTAGGCCAGCCCGCGGGCCCACAGCAGCACGTCCGAATCCGCCAGGGACAGCCAGAAGTGGTTCTCACCGAGGCGCAGCAGCACCGGGTCGTTGATGATTCCGCCGTACTCGTCGGTGACGAACACGTACTTGCACTGCCCGACCTTGCACTTGGTCAGGTCGCGCGGCACGAGCATGTTCGTGAAGTCGAAGGCGTCCGGGCCGGTGATCTCCACCTGCCGCTCCACGCCGACGTCCCACAGCGTCACGCCTTCCAACAGGGCCCAGTACTCGCCGACCGGATCGCCGTAGTGCCGAGCGTGGTAGGTGTGGTTGTAAACGCTGTAGAGCCCGACGCCGTGCTGACGCGAGGCGTAGAAGAACGGCGACTTGCGGATCCGCGGGTATTGCAAAATGCCCGGGTTGGGGTTGACGCTCATCGGGCACTCCTTGAGGTCCGTGCGGGATGTTTATCGGGTGCGATGTGCGGTTGTGCCCTGTTTTCAGTTGTAAGTCCGCATTGGACTCCGATATTCCCGGAGATCACCGCGTCCTCCGGGCGTGGCCGGTCCGGTGTCGGGTCTGCCGTCCGGTCCGGGGTGTTGGGCACAGGCGGGCGGGTGTGCTCGGGCCGGGGTTCCTGCCCGGAGCGCGTGCGGCACCCGGGGCCGGCGCGGTGGGGCGGTTTCCGCATCACCGCCGCGTGGCTCGGGTTGTCGTCCGCGCGGGGACGGGGCTCAACAGCGCATTCTGGTCATCGCGGGGTCGAACGCCGCATCCGCGAGCGCGGCCGCGGAGCGTGGTCGTTCGGAGCGGGAGGCCTCGACGCCGGGGGCGGCGGAGGACTCGGCTCCGCTCGTCCGGTGGAAGCGGGGATGCTCGTCGAGCTCCAGGTCCGCGGCGGTCGCGGCCGCGTCGGCGGCCAGTCGGCTCGCGCTCCGGTCGGAACCGGTTCGGAGCACCGGCGCGTGCGAGGACTCCGGTGTGTGCGAGGTGGATCCGCCGGTGGCGAGCAGCGGGAGCTGCTCCGCTGCGGCCACGTCGGCGATCCCGAGCCGGGCGAGGTCGTGCGCGGTGCCGCATCCGGGGGTGCCGGCACCGGTGACGGGTACCTGGACGCTCGAATCCATAACTGCCGCCCCATTGCGTCAGCGTTGGCCTATTGCGCCAGAGGTGGGTGGTGTTGCGCTTACCACAACCTTCTGCGTGTAACGCAACAGTGCGCCTCGAGGGCGGGGTTCGTCAAGGTCCCGGAGAGGCGTTTTCCCCGGGGCTGGCAAGGAGAATCCGAGCGGGTGACAGGCGGTCGGGCGGGGTTCTTGCGAAACGGGGTAGTTCCGGTTAGAGAACGTTCCGGATCCGCTGCTCGAAGTGATCGACGTGGGCGACCGCGGTGCGGTCCGCGCGGTCGGCATCCCCGGCGACCACGGCCTCGAGCAGTTCCCCGTGCTCGGCCACGTGGTCGTCCATGGCCGGCAGCCGGTCGGAGAACAGGTACCAGATCCGCAGTGCCAGGTTGTAGTAGTGCCCCAGCGTACTCTCGAGGTAGTGGTTGTGCGCGCAGCGGTAGATCGCCCGGTGCACGCGCGCGTCCACGTCCATCACGCTCGGGCCCCCGGTCCCTGCTGGCCCCCCGCTGCCGGCTGATCCCCCGGTCCCGCGCGCGGCCCCGCTGCCGGGCGGGGCCGCCTCGGGCGAGGGCCCGGGGAGCTTCCGGAGATCGTCCAATTCGGACCGCTCGGCCTCCGTCGCGCGCTCGGCCGCGCGGCGTGCCGCGTGCCCCTCCAGTTGCAGGCGCACATCGGCGATCAGGGCGTGATCGGTGATGTTGACCTCGGTGACGAAGGTCCCGCGGCGCGGGTAGATCGCCACGAGCGAGTCCAGCTGCAGCCGTTTGACCGCCTCCCGCAGCGGGGTGCGGCCGATGTCCAGCTCGGAGGTGAGCTCGTCCTCCTGCAGGGGGCTGCCCGGCGCGAGGTCCAGGGTGAGGATCCGCTCGCGCAGCGTTCCGTAGGCGCGTTCCGCCTGCGAGCTGCGGTTCCGGCGGGTGCGCCGCGCAGCCCCGCGCCCGGTCGAGCGGCCGCGCCCCGTCCGCTCGACGGATGAATTGACGCCACGAGCCATGCCTCGTAGTCTAACCTACACACTGGCATATCAGTTGTTGGTGAGTCTTCACCCCGCTTGAGTCCTTCCCGCGCTTGAGTTCCCGCGAACGCTCGCCCCGGCGCACCGCCGTCCCTGCGGGGCGCCCACCCGCCGCAGATCCCGTCGCCCGTCCCCGTGGAGGCCGCGGTGGTCACGACACGCTCCTCGCCCGCGCCGCTGGAGCGCCTCCGGTGCCGCCCCACCCCCGAGGCGCACTACGACGTGGTCCTCGTCGGTGCCGGGGTCCACGGCCTCGCCACCGCGCACTACCTCGCGTCCCGGCACGGCATCCGGAACGTCGCCGTGCTCGAGGACGGGTGGTTGGACGGCGACGGGGCCCGCGGCACCGCGGTCATCCGCTCCCGCCACGGGTCCGGCGAGAGCGCGGCGCTGGACGAGCACGCGCTGGAGCTGTGGGAGCAGCTGCCCGCGGAGCTCGAGGACGAGCTCCTGCTCGAGCAGCGCGGGGTGCTCACCGCGGCGCACACCGAGCAGGAAGTCCGCGACGGCCGCCGCCGCGCGTTCGCCGACTGGCTGGGCGGTGCCGATGCCGAGTGGCTCACCCCGGCCGAGATCCGGGACGTGTGCCCGATCCTGCACACCGGTGACGACGTCCGGTACCCCGTGCTCGGCGCGACGTTCCAGCCGCGGGGAGGCATCGCCGAGCACGACCGCGTGGCCCGGGCCCTGGCGCGCAAGGCCGAGGAGCTCGGGGTGGACCTCGTCCAGGGGTGCACCGTCACCGGCCTGCGCACCTCCGGCGAGAGGGTCACCGGTGTGGAGACCTCGCTCGGGCCGATCAGCGCGGGACGGGTGGGGCTGGCCGCCGCGGGGCGCACCACCCGGCTGACCGACGCGCTCGGTCTGCGGCTGCCGCTGCGGAGCCACCCCTCGCAGGCCGTGGTCTCGGAACTGCTCGAGTCGGTGCCCCCGTGCGCGGTCGTCTCCGAGCACGTGCACTGCTGCTGCAGCGGGACGCACGAGGGAGAGCTCGTCCTCGGCGCCGGCACCGGGGCGTGCGGCGGAGTCGCCCGGCCGGGACCTGAACGGCCCGGGGATGAACGGCCGGGGCCCGCGCACGTGATCGAGCGGCAGCTCGCCGCCGCGATGGAGCTCTTCCCCGTGTTCGCCAAGGCCCACGTGCTGCGCACCTGGAGCGGCCTCGTCGACGTCACCCCGGACTCCTCGCCGATCACCGGCCCCGCGCCGCACGAGAACCTGTTCGTCAACTGCGGCTGGGGCACCGGGGTTTTCCAGGCCGCTCCGGCAGCCGGCCACGTCTTCGCGCACACCATCGCCACCGGGCGACCGCACCCGCTCGCCGCCGCCTGCGGCCTCGAGCGCTTCGGCACCGGGGCGCTCGCCGGCGAGCACCGGGCGGCGGTGCCCGCCCGCTGAAATCGCGGAAACTCCCGAGCGCACTCCTCGTTCGCGCGGAGCGCGCCACCCGCTCGGCAAAGGAGCCACAGATGCTGCGGATCCCGTGCCCGTGGTGCGGACCCCGGGACGACGTCGAACCCCGCTGCGGGGGACGGACCGATGTGGACCGTCCCGAGGCCTCGCACGCGCGCTCGAAGGCGGTGGGACCATGACGAGGCTGCGCTCCGGCGGCCGCGTCGACCGCTCCCGGTCCGCGCGCTTCACCGTGGACGGGATCGCGCTGACCGGGCACCCGGGGGACACCCTCGCCTCGGCGCTGCTGGCCAACGACCGCATCGAAGTGGCGCCGTCGATCCACCGCGACCGCCCGCGCGGGATCCTCACCGCCGACGAGACCGAACCGAACGCGATGGTGCAGGTGCTGGGCGGCCGCCCCGAGCCGATGGTGCCGGCCACCCGCGTGGAGCTCGCCGACGGGCTGCAGGTCGCCACCCTCTCCGGCGTCGGCTGGCTGTGCCCGGCGGAGGACGAGCACACCTACGACAAGAAGCACGTGCACGTCGACGTCGCCGTGGTCGGCGCCGGCCCCGCGGGCATCGCCGCCGCCCGCGCGGCCGGCCGGTCGGGAGCGCGCGTGCTGCTGGTCGAGCAGGACGCCGAGATCGGCGGGGGACTGCTCGACGGGCACCACGGCGTCGACGGGCGGAGCGCGACCGACTGGCTCGCCGGGGTTTCCCGCGAGTTCGTGGAACTCGACGAGACCCGCGTGCTCACCCGCGCCACCGCCGTCGGCTGCTACGAGGGCGGTCCCCTGCTCGTGGCCGAGCGGCGCGGTGCGCGGCAGCGCCTGTGGCACGTGCGGGCCCGGCACGTCGTGCTCGCCACCGGCGCGCACGAACGCCCGCTCGTCTTCGCCGACAACGACCGCCCCGGCACCATGCTCGCCGGGGCGGTGCGGCGCTACCTGCACCGGTTCGGGGTGCTGCCCGGCCACCGCGCCGTCGTGGCCACCACCTCGGACAGCGCCTACCGCACCGTGTTCGCCCTGGCCGAGGCCGGTGCGGACGTGCGGGCCGTGGTCGACAGCCGCGCCCACCCGCCCGAGGAGCTCGCGCGGCTCGCCGAGGAAACCGGCGCGGTGGTGCACCGGGGAGCGGCCGTCGTCGGCACCGAGGGGGACCGCCGGGTGTCGGCCGCGCGGATCGCCCCGCTCGACGGGGACGGGCACCCGGCGGGCCCGGCCGTGCAGCACGACTGCGACCTGCTGGCCGTCAGCGGCGGGTGGGACCCGGCGACCCAGCTGTTCGGCCACGCCGGCGGGCAGCTGCGCTGGGACCCGGTGATCGCGGCGTTCGTGCCGCAGCAGGGCGAGGACCTGCCGCGCGTGATCGGTGCCGCGCGGGGGACGCTCGACCTCGCCGGCTGCCTGGCGCAGGGCTACGCCGCCGGGGCGGAACTGGCCACGGCCAGCGGTTTCCGCACCGCACCACCGCCGGTGCCGCCCGTGCGCGGCGATCGTCCGCCCACCCGCCCGCGGCCGCTGTGGCTGGTCCCGGGCGAGTCCGGTGAACCGGCCCGGTGGTGCGACCACTTCGTCGACCTGCAGCGCGATGCGACCGTGGCCGATGTCTGGCGCGCCCTCGGCACGGGCGTGCGCTCGGTGGAGCACGTCGAGCGGGCCACGACCATCGGAACCGGCACCGACCAGGGCAAGACCTCCCGGGTCAACGCGGCGGCGCTGGTCGCCGAGGCGCTCGGCGCGCGGGATCCGGGCGAGGTGGGCGCGACCACCGCGAGCTCGCCGTACGCCCCGGTCCCGATGGCGCTGTGGGCCGGGCGGGAGCGCGGCCGGCTGCACGACCCGGCGCGGGTCACGCCGATGCACCCGTGGCACGTCGCGCACGGGGCGGTGTTCGAGGACGTCGACCAGTGGAAGCGCCCCCGGTGCTACCCCCGGGACGGTGAGGACGTGGACCGGGCCGTGCAGCGGGAGTGCCGCGCCGCGCGCACCGGTGTGGCCGTGCAGGACGTGACCCCGCTCGGCAAGGTCGAGGTCGCCGGGCCGGACGCACCGGAGTTCCTCGACCGGATCTGCACCAGCGGTCTCGCCGGTCTGCCCGTCGGCGAGGCGCGCTGCGGGGTGATGTGCACCCCCGACGGGGTGGTCTTCGAGCACGGGGTGGCCGCGCGGCTGGCGCCGGACCGGTACCTGATGAGCACCACCACCGGCAACGCCGCGCAGGTGCTGGACTGGCTGCAGGAGTGGCTGCGGACCGAGTGGTCCGAGCTGGCGGTGTACTGCACCCCGGTGACCGAGCAGTGGGCGGCGGTGGCCGTGGTCGGCCCCGACTCGCGCGCCGTGGTGGCCCGGCTGGCACCGGACCTGGACGTCGCGGCCGGGGCGTTCGGACCCCTGGAGTTCCGCTGGGCGGTGCTGCGCGACGGCATCCCCGCGCGGGTCTCGCGCGTGTCGTTCTCGGGTGAGCTGGCCTTCGAGATCCACGTGGAGACGTGGTACGGCCGCGCCCTGTGGGAGGCGGTGCACGCGGCGGGGGAGGACCACGGCATCACCCCGTACGGCACGGAGGCGATGCGCGTGCTGCGGGCGGAGAAGGGGTTCGCGATCGTCGGGCAGGACACCGACGGCACCGCCACCCCGCTCGATCTGGGCATGGACCGGGTGGTGTCCGCGCGCGCGGACTTCGTCGGCAAGCGCTCGCTCTCGCGCGCGGACGTGCGGCGCTGCGACCGCAGGCAGCTCGTCGGGCTGCTGCCGCGGGACCCGGAGGAGCGGCTGCCGGAGGGGGCGCACCTGGTGGAGCCGGACGTGCCCCGCGAACCGCCGGTGCCGGTGCTCGGCCACGTGACCTCCAGCTACCGCAGCGCGGCGCTGGAGCGGACCTTCGCGCTGGCGCTGGTGCGAGCGGGGCGCAGCCGCGTCGGCGAAGTCCTGCACGTTCCGCTGCGGGGCCGGTTCGCGCCGGTGGAGGTGGCCGAACCGGTGCTCTACGACAGGGAAGGAGCCCGCCGTGACGGTCGTTGACGAGGTCGCGGGCACCGCGGTCGGTGCCCGCGAGTTGCGCCGCAGCCCGCTGGCGCACCGCACCGCCGAGCTCGCCGAGCGCAGCGCGGAGGGGCTGCGCGGAGTGCGGCTGGCCGAGGAGCCCTTCCTCGCCCAGGTCGACCTGCGCACCGACCCGTCCGGCGCCGCGAGGGGGCGCGTCGAGCGGGAGCTGGGGACGCCCCTGCCGCACCGCACGCCGGACCGGGTCACCGGGGACCGGCGGCACGCGGCGCTGCGGCTCGGGCCCGACGAGTGGCTGCTCGTCGCCCCGGACGGGCAGGCGGGGCGCGTCACCGCGGCGGTGCGGGAAGCGCTGGGCGGGTCCTCCGGCACCGTCGTGGACGTGTCGGCACAGCGCACCACGCTGCGGTTGTCCGGGGCGCGGTCGCGGGACGTGCTGGAGAAGCTGTGCTCGACGGACCTGCACCCGCGCGCGTTCGGCCCCGGCCAGTGCGCGCAGGTGCTCGTGGGGCGCGCGCAGGTCGTGCTGTGGCAGGTCGCGGACGAACCGGCATACCGGATCATGGTGCGCTGCTCGTTCGCCGAGTACCTCGCCGATCTCCTCGTCGACGCGATGGCGGAGTTCACCGCGGGGTGAGCACCCGTGCGTCCGCAACGGGCGGGACGACCCGGCGAAGTGACCGCTACTCCCGGCGCAGCGCCGCGGACAGGCGGCGGCGGTGCCGGGAGAAGGCCTTGGGGCTGTTGAACGCGCACACCGCCACGGTGCGCCCACCGCGGTGGTAGGTGGCCACGAAGCGGTGCGAGCGCAGGGACCCGTCGACGACGCGGACCTCGTCCTTCGGGCCGGGGAACCCGGCGAACTGCAGCAGGTTGCCGTACTGCCGCGACCAGAACCGGGGGATCGCGGCGTAGTGCGAGACGGTCCACCCGGCGAGCAGGTTCCGCACCGCAACGGGCGGCTGGTTCATCGCCGTCCACCAGTGGTCGCTGCGCGCGGTGCGGCCGCGCCGCGCGGGCAGGTAGCGGGCGAGATCGCCGACGGCCACCACATTGGGCACGGCGGTGACGCCGCCCGGGTTGGTCACCACCCCGTCGCGGACCTTCACGCCCGAACCGCGCAGCCACTCGGTGACCGGGCGGCTGCCGACCTCCACGACGACCAGATCGGCGGGCAGCACCCGTCCGTCGGCGAGTTCGACCCCGGTGGCGCGGTCCCGGCCGAGCACCCTGCTGGCCGGGGTGCCGCAGCGCATCCGCACGCCGTGGTCCTCGTGCAGCGCGAGCCAGGTGGGGGCGAGCTCGATGCCGAGCGTGCGCGCCAGCGGCATGTGCTGAGCCTCGACGAGGGTGACGTGCGCTCCGCGGCCGCGGCAGGCGGAGGCGATCTCGGTGCCGATGAGCCCGCCACCGATGACGACGACGCGCATGCCCGGTGCGAGTTCGGTGCGCAGCGCGTGCGCCTGGTCGAGCGTGCGCAGGTAGTGCACGCCGGGGAGGTGTTCCGTTCCGGGCAGGGTGATGGGGCGGGCGCCGGTGGCCAGCACGGCGCCGTCGACGGCGACGGTGGTGCCGTCGTCGAGCGCGATGCAGCCCTGCCGGGGCCGCAGCCCGACCGCCCTGGTGCCGGGACGCCACTCCGCTTCGAGGGCGTCCTCCTCCTTCTCGGTGGCCAGCGCGAGCTCGTCCGAGGACTGCCCGTCGGTCAGGAAGTCCTTCGACAGCACGGGCCGGTCGTAGGGGCGGTGGGACTCCTCGCCGATCATGACCAGGCGCCCGTCGAACCCCTGCTCCCGCAGCTCCTGCGCCGCGCGCCAGCCCGCGATCGAGGTTCCGACGACGGCGACCGCCTTCATACCGCCAGCCCGGATCCGCCGGGCCCACCGGGAGAACGCACACGTACCTCCGTTGCATCACACGAAACCGGGAGTAATATGTGCAACAAATTTCGCTCTCGGGTTCCGACAACGTCAAGAGGGATCACAGATGGTTCCGGAAATGGCACGTGGAACGGATACGGTTGGACCGTGGGTAGTTCAGCGGAGAC
Organism: Salinifilum aidingensis; assembly: GCF_054782015.1. Lineage (NCBI taxonomy): Bacteria > Bacillati > Actinomycetota > Actinomycetes > Pseudonocardiales > Pseudonocardiaceae > Salinifilum > Salinifilum aidingensis. The sequence goes on from NZ_BAAGTH010000010.1 coordinate 63,151, forward strand.
ACACGGAAGGAGCTCGGGCGCTCTGGTGCAGTCCGTCGACCGGGCTGTCACCGTCTTGGAACTGCTGGCGCGGAGCGGAGAAGCCGGCATCACCGAGATCGCCTCGGAACTGGGAGTGCACAAGTCCACGGCCTCCCGGTTGGTCAGCGTGCTCGAGTCACGCGGCCTGGTGGAGCAGCTCAGCGAGCGAGGTAAGTACACGATCGGGTTCGGCGTCGTGCGGCTGGCGGGGGCGGCGACCGAGCGCATGGACCTGCCACGGCTCGGGCGGCCGTTCTGCGACTCCCTGGCCTCCGACCTCGGGGAAACGGTCAACATCGCGATCCGCGACAACGACGTCGCCCTGAACATCAGCCAGGCCCGCGGCACCGCCGCGGTGACCGCGCACAACTGGGTCGGGCAGCGCACCCCGCTGCACGCGACCTCGAGCGGCAAGGTCCTGCTCGCGCACGCCCCGCAGGAGGACCAGGACGCGATCCTCGGGGAATCGCTGCAGCGCTACACGAACCGGACGGTGGTCGATGCCGGGCAGCTGCGCAAGGACTTCGACGTGATCGCGCGCGACGGGTACGCCGCCTCCTTCGAGGAACTCGAGCTCGGCCTCAACGCCGCCGCCGTGGCGGTCTACAACCAGGAGGGTTCCGTCGTCGCGGCGCTCAGCGCCTCCGGGCCGTCCTACCGCTTCTCGCGCCGCCGCGTCCGCGACGTCGTCGGCGCGATGCGCGTGGCGGCCAAGGAACTCTCCTCGCAGCTCGGCTACCTCGGGGTGTGAGGAGGCCGCGCGGTCACGCGGAATCTCGAGCGGAGGTTGCACGTGACAGCGCGGTACTCCGCGCAACGACCGCCCGGCCGGACCGATCCAGCCCTGGGAGGAGTGCTCAGCGGCCGCGCCGCCGCTCGTCCGCGCGGCGGGTCGGTTCGGCGGCGGAGGCCCCGTCCGCGGTGCGGGGGGTGCCGCCGCTCACCTGCGTCGTCCCCGCCGGCAGGTCCTGGCGTGTGCGCGGTGCCGCGCGAGCGGGCGCTTCGGCACCGGTGGGCAGGCCGGGGCGCGTGCCGTGCCGCGGCCGGTGTTCCGCGTGCGCACCGGCGGGAGCGGCTTCCGCCGGGCGCTCCGATCGCTGGGCGGCGATGTAGCGGCCCTGGGCGAGGAGGACGAGGAGTCCGACGACGAGCGCGGCGACGGCGAGCACCAGTGCGAACGCGAGGGACTCGTGCCACCACAGGGCGGCTGCCACGCCGCAGCCCGCGCCGCACGCGGCCGCCAGCACGTGGAAGAGCAGATGGACGCCGTAGCCCTGCACGATCAGTGACCTCCTGCATCGGTGTCCCGTGGAGCGGTGCACCCGGACCGCCGGAGCGCGCCGCCTGCGCGTTGCTCCGGCGTGCGCCGCCGCGGTGGGGCATCGCCCGCGTTCCCCGCCGCTTCGCGCGTGCGGCGGCGGAGGACGGTGACGAAACCGTTATCCCATCGTACTCGCCCGGATTGATCTCCTCGTCCGCGCTGAGCGGACGGGTGAGCGGATGCGGTGGGGATCTCCGCCGCGTCCGCCCCCGCTCCTCCGCATCCCGGGTCACTCGTCCGTGGGGTGAGCCGGGTTCGTCTTCAGCGGGATCTCCGCGCAGGCCCTACCGTCGACGCGAAAGGCCGAACGCGCCGAAAATCCGCTCACCGGAACCGGCCCGCTGCCGCGGCGCGGCCGGTCGCACGCGGACGCGCGGGGCCGGGCGCCCGCCGATCCGCCGGGTGTCCGGAGAACGAGCTGCTGAACTTCGGGGGGTGAGGCGAGTGCTCAACTCGCTGGCCGCGTTCGCCGCGTTCGCGGGGGTGCTGATCACGGTCATCATCGGGGCGTCGCTGGCGATGTGCTGGTACGAGCACCGCATGCTCGGCACGCGCCCCGCGCAGCGCAGCCGCCTCCGCCGCCCGCCCAGCTCCGGTACCGGCGCGCCGGAGCCGGCGCCGGGGCACGCCGCCGAACCACCCGCACCGCTCGCCGAGCAGGAGCCGGGCCGTCCCGCACCGGACCGCCGCGTGCCCGGCGCCGACCGCACACCGCCCACCGCGGTGCTGCCGGGGGCCGCGCGCCGCATCACGCCGGCCGCCTCCGCCGGCGTCGCGCTGCTGGTCCTGCTGCTGACGATCGTCTCCCGGAGCGGGCAGGCGCACCCGCTGATCGGCACCGACCCGGGCGGCGGCACCGGGAAGCGGCCCGTCCGCTCGCCAGCGCGGTCCGCTGCCGCCCGCGGGGCCGGCCTCAGGCGTCCTCGTTGAGCACGTGGAAGTCGGCGAAGTCGAACCCGGGGGAGACGACGCAGCTGACCAGCGTTTCCACCGTGGGCGCGGCGCTGGCGCACTGCCACGTGCGCGCCGGGACCAGGGCCTGCGGGCTCTGACCCGCACCTGCGCCGAGCGAGATGTGCTCCGGGTGCTCCGCGGGCCGCTTCCCCTCGCCGCCGAGGTGCAGGTTGAGCGGCCCGCCCCGGTGCCACATCCACAGCTCCTCCGACTCGACCGTGTGCCACCGGGACGTCTCCCCGGGGGTGAGCAGGAAGTAGATCGCCGTCGCCGAGGGGCGCGGGGACCCGTCCCGGGAGAGCGCGAACGGGCTCGTCCACGTGCGCCGGTACCAGCCGCCCTCCGGGTGCGGCAGCAGGTCGAACTCCTCGGCGGTGTGGCTGCGCGTCTCCAGCGAGAGGAACGTGCCGTCCGGGCCGCGGCGCGCGTAGTACACGTCGACCACCGCCGAGCGGTCCAGCGGTCCGTAGACGTGCGGGAACGGGGTACCGGGGTCCACGCCCGGCGGCGGGGCGGGAGCGGCGGCTTCCCAGCGCAGCGGGGAGGTGATGCGCTCCGGGTCGAGTTCCGCTGCGATCATCGGCTCGTTCTCGGCCCGGTACAGGCTGTTCGCCACGGCCAGCGCGGTGGTCAGGTCCGGCGAGCAGTGCGCGAAACCCTCGTGGTCGAGCGACGCGGGTCGCAGCGGTTCGGTGCGGTCGGCCTGGAACACGCTCAACGGCAGCAGGTGCAGTACGGTCGGTCCGATCACGGTGCCAGTCTCCCCCGGCGGTCAGCCGCGGGCCACGCAGGGTGTGCCACGGCGCAGGTACGGGCCGGCACCGAGCGCGGCCGGTTCCGGTCGGTGGTGGCACGCCCGGTGCCGCCGCACGCGCGGTGTCCCGGGGAGGCCGGCCCGACCGGAAGAGGAACGTCAGCGGAGGTGCGTGCGGTGCGAATCGCGGTGCTCGACGACTACCAGGACGTCGCGCGGGAGTACGCGGACTGGGGATCCCTGCCCGCCGGGGCGGAGTTCTTCACCGATGCCGTCGCCGGTCCGGGCGAACTGGTGGAACGGCTCCGGCCGTTCGAGATCGTCGCGGCGATGCGGGAGCGCAGCGGGTTCCCCCGCGAGGTGCTGGAGCGCCTGCCGAACCTGCGGCTGCTGGTGACCACGGGCATGCGCAACGCGGCGATCGACCTGGACGCCGCGCGGGAACTGGGCATCACCGTCTGCGGCACCAGCAGCGGCACCCCGGAGGCCTCCTGGGTGCCGACGACCGAGCTGACGTGGGGCCTGATCTTCGCGCTGCTGCGCAACATCCCGCAGGAGGACGCACGGGTGCGCGCCGGCCTGTGGCAGGGCAGCGTGGGGCTGGAGCTGCACGGGCGCACGCTCGGCGTGCTCGGGCTGGGGCGCCTGGGCAGGCAGGTCGCCACGATCGGCCGCGCGTTCGGCATGCCGGTCATCGCGTGGAGCCAGAACCTCACCGAGCGGGACGCGGCCGCCGTGGGGGCGCACCGGGTGGACGAGGACGAGCTGTTCGCCAGCGCCGACGTGCTGACGATCCACTCGGTGCTCAGCGCTCGCACGCGCGGGCTGGTCGGCGAGCGCGAGATCGGGTTGATGCGCCCCGGGGCGTACCTGGTCAACACCTCGCGCGGGCCGATCGTCGACGAGGCGGCGCTGCGCGCGGCGCTGCACGCGGGGCGGATCGCCGGGGCCGGGATCGACGTGTTCGAGCGGGAACCGCTGCCGGCCGACCACCCGTGGCGGAGCACGCCGCGGACGGTGCTCACGCCGCACCTCGGCTACGTCACCGAGGGCACTTACCGCGCCTTCTACACCGAGACCGTCGAGGACATCCGCGCGTACCTGGACGGAGCGCCGGTGCGCGTGCTCAACGCGGCGAACACCTGAGGCGCTCGCGCCGCGGCGGTACGGGGAGGTGCGGCCGCTCGCCGGCCTCCTCGCCGCGGCGGCGGCTTGCTGACCGGGGACGACATCACCCCTCGGGGAGGCGGTGGCCGGCGGGCGCCGAACCGGCCGCTCCCGGCTACCGGAAGCGTGGTTGACGCGTGGTGAGACGTGCATCACGGTCATACCAACCAGTCGGTCCGCCGATCCGCAGTGGAGCCCGCAATGACCGCGAGCCACCAGCAAGCCCCCCGCAAACTCCTCGCCGCAGCACTCGTCGCCAGTTCGATCGAGTGGTACGACTTCTTCATCTACGCCACGGCGGCCGCTCTCGTGTTCGGTCCGCTGTTCTTCCCCGCGAGCACGCCGCTGATCGGTGTGCTGCTGTCCTTCGCCACCTTCTGGGCGGGGTTCGTCGCCCGGCCCATCGGCGGGCTGCTGTTCGGCCACTTCGGGGACCGCGTCGGCCGAAAACCCGCCCTCGTCACCTCGCTGGTCCTCATGGGAGCGGCGACGTTCCTCATCGGCCTGCTGCCGACCGCCGGAACCATCGGCATGGCCGCGCCGATCGTCCTCGTCACGCTCCGGTTCCTGCAGGGATTGGCCGTCGGCGGCCAGTGGGGCGGCATCGTGCTGCTGCTGACGGAGAACGTGTCGTCCTCCCGCCGCGGGATGGCCGGATCGTTCGGCCAGGTCGGCGTGCCGGTGGGCGTCTTCGCAGGCAACGCCGCCTTCCTGCTCATGGGTGTGCTGGCCCCGGGCGACGCGTTCCTGAGCTGGGGCTGGCGGGTGCCGTTCCTCGCCAGCGCCGTGCTCGCCCCGGTGGTGCTGTTCATCCAGCTCCGCGTCGAGGACACCCCGGTGTTCCAGCGCCTCCGCTCGGAGAAGGAGCAGGCCGAAGCCGCCCGGCCCAAGGCCCCGCTGCTGGAGGTGCTGCGCACGCACTGGCGCACCGTCCTGCTCGGCTCGGGCCTGCTGTTCGCCTCGAACTCGATCTTCTACATCAGCATCTCCGGGCTGCTGGACTACACCACCCGGGAACTCGGCATGGAACGCACCTCGATCCTCACGGTGACCCTGTTCAGCTCGGTCGTCGGCGTGGCGGTCATCTTCGTCGCCGGGCGGCTGGCCGATTCCTGGGGACGGCGACCGCTCGTGTGGCTCGGCGGCGGGCTGCTCGTGCTGTGGGCGTTCCCGTTCTTCTGGCTCGTGGAGACCGCGACCATGGTGGGCGTGACCCTCGCCGCCGTGATCGGCAGCGTCTGCTCGGGCTTCAACTACGGACCGCTGGCCGCCTACATGAGCGAGCTGTTCGCACCGCGCGTGCGCTACTCGGGAGCCTCGATGGCCTACCAGCTGGCGGCGATCCTCGTCAGCGGCGGCACGCCGTTCCTGATGACGGCGCTGCTGGCCACCACCGGCACCACGGCTTCGGTCTCGGCGTTCCTCGTGCTGATGGGGTTGATCACCTTCGCCTCGGCCGCACTGCTGCCGGAGACGCTGGCCGAGCGGCGCCGTTCGGCGGCGGTGGCGGACTCGCCCGCGCACTGACCCCGTGCGATGTCCCCCGCAGGGCGGGGAGCACGACGGCGGCCGCGGACCGCCCGGTGCGTCCGGGCGGTCCGCGGTGCGCCGGACGCCGGTCAGTCGGCTGCTCCGGGCGCGGCGGGCTCCGCCGCCGGGTCCGAGCAGCCGCAGCTGCGGCGCGGGACCAGCTGCGCAGCGGGAGCGCGGTCGCCCGCTTCCGGGGAGTTCAACAAGGCCACCGCCTCCTCGGCAGCGGCCGCCAGCGGCTGCTGGACAGCCGCCAGGGCGGGCACGGTGAAGGCCGCCTCGCCGGTGCCGTCGCAGCTGATCAGGGCGAGCTCGCCGGGAACGGCGACTCCGCGGGCACCGGCCGCGGCCAGCACGCCGATCGCCTGCTCGTCCGTGGCGACCACCAGCGCGGACGGGAGCTCGCCGCGCGAGGCGAGCTCGGCGGCGAGGTCGCGGGCCGCGGCGCGGTCAGCGGCGCACCGCAGCAGCGGTCCGGCGGGGCGGGTGTCCTGCCAGGCGGCCCGTCGCTGCCCGAGCGGTCCGCGGTCGCGCTCACCGGCGAGGAAGCCGATCTCGGTGTGCCCGTGGTGCCGCAGGTGCTGCACCGCCGCGGTCACCGAGGCGGTGTTGTCGGCGGCCACCAGCGGCAACCGGGAGTTCTCCGGCCGGTGGTGCACGTACACCGCCGGGGTTTCGCCCGCGTCGACGGTTCCGTCGACCTCCTCGCCCGTGGGGACGAGCACCAAGCCGTCCACCTGCGCCGAGCGGAACGCGCGCACCGCCGCGTCGTACTGGGCGGGGTCGAAGTCGGCGTTCGCGATCACCGTCAACGCGCCCGCGTTCCCCCTGTGAGTCTAATCGATTAGAATCACTCGCACCGAACGGGAGGTGCGTCATGCGCGAAGAGGAGGCCCCGGGGCACGGCGGTGCGGTCCCCGCCGGGGTGCCGCTGTGCGGTGCGGGTCGGTACGACCTGCCCCGCTACGACCTGCACTGCCACCTGGACTGCAGCGTGCGGCCGGACACGGCGGTCGAACTGGCCGCCGCGGGGGGAGTGCCGGTGACGCGGCCGGCGCGGGAGCTCGTGGTCGCCCCGCCGGAGTGCGGCAGCCTGCCCGCGTTCCTCGCGCACGTCGAGTTCGCGGTCAGCGTGCTGCAGTCGGCGCGGGCGCTGCGGCGCGTGGCGCGGGAGCTCGTGCACGACTGGCACGCCGACGGGGTCGTCCACGGCGAGGCGCGCTTCGCCCCGCAGCTGCACACGCGCGCCGGACTCGGCATGGAAGGGGCGATCACCGCGGTCGCGTCCGGGCTCGCCGACGGCGCGGCGGAGACCGGGGTGCGCACCGGGCTGCTGCTGTGCTGCATGCGGGACGGTTCGCCGGAGACGAGCAGGCGGGTGGCCGAGCTCGCGGTGCGGCACCGCGACGTCGTCGCCGGGATCGACCTGGCCGGTGACGAGCGCTACCCGGGCGCGCCGCACCGCGCGGCCTTCGACGCGGCCCGGGAGGCCGGGCTCGGGATCACGATCCACGCGGGCGAGGGAGCGGGCCCGGAGAGCGTGTGGGAGGCCCTCGACGTGCTCGGTGCCGATCGCATCGGACACGGCGCGCGCTCCGCTGCGGACGCAGCGCTGCTGCGGCGGTTGCACTCCGACGGGATCGCGGTGGAGGCCTGCCCGACGAGCAACGCGCAGACCGGGGCGGTGGCCGGGTTCGCCGCGCACCCCGCCGACCGGATGCTCGCCGACGGCATCGCGGTGACCGTCAACACCGATGCGCGTTCCACATCGGACACCACGTTGGGCCGCGAATTCGCGCGCATGGCCGAGCACTTCGGATGGACGGCCGAGCACGAACGGCGTTGCCAGGACAACGCCCGCGACGCCGCTTTCCGCTCCGCCGCGGCGGAGCGGCCCTGCTAGCGCCTCGTTGCGGTGCTGGCGCTCGCCGTTGCGGGAACGGTTGCCGCGCAGCACCGATCGGGGGCCGCTCGCACGTCCCCGGTTCGACGCGGCGCCGAGGGCGCTGGGGCGGCGTGGTGCGGGCAGCCGCGCCGCACGATCCGACACCGACCGCGAAAGGACCTGGCATGCCGCAGAACCTCCTCTTCGACGCCGACGACACCCTCTGGGAGAACAACGTCCTGTTCGAGCGGGCCGTCGAGCGCGTCCTCGACGAGGTCGCCGGCCCCGGCCTGCCCCGGGAGCGGCTCCGCGCGCAGCTGGACGCGATCGAAGCGGTCAACAGCCGGCGCCACGGCTACGGCGTCGACGTCTTCGAGCGCAGTCTCGGCGAATGCCTCGCCGCCTTCCGCGAGCCGGACGAGGCCGACCGGAGGCTGGTCACCGACGCGTGCGCGCCGATCCGGCAGCAGCGCGTCGAACTCCTCGACGGGGTTCGCGGGACGCTGCACGAGCTGCACCAGCGGCACCGGCTGTTCCTCGTCACCAAGGGCGACCGCGCCGAGCAGTCCGGGAAGGTCGACGTCTCGGGGCTGGCCGGGTTCTTCGACGACGTCGTGATCGTTCCGGAGAAGGACGCCGCGGTCTACGCCGACTTCGTCGAGGAGCGCCGGTTGGACGCGGCGCGGACCTGGATGATCGGCAATTCCCCGCGCTCCGACATCTGGCCCGCCCTCGAGGCCGGGATCGGCGCGGTGCTCGTGCCGCACCCGATGACGTGGTCGCTGGAAACCGAGGAGGTCCCCGAGGGGCACGCGAGGTTCCGCGCGGTCGAGGCCTTCCCGCTGCTGCGCGAGCACTTCTGAACGGCGCCCTCCCGAAGGCCACCCGCTCGGTGGTGCACGCGTCCGGTCAATGCCCGACACGGCCTGCGTTGTGGACAACTTGTCGCCCGACCGCGTGGGGATGGATTCCAATTTTCATGAAAATTGAATCGTCTGGAACGGTCCCAGAGTGGCGGGGCCGCGTTCGGGAGCGGGCCGCAGCAGCCGGTGCCCGGCCGTCTTCGGCATCCGGTGCGCTCGCCCCAGCAGGCCCACCGCGGCGAGGGGCCACCACAGCTGTGCCCACCGCAGCCGGCGTCGCGCTCGGGGCGCCCACCGCGGCGGGGTCCCCGAGCGCGCACCGGCGGATCACGCCTCGTCGGCGAGCTGCTTGACGCGCTCGATCAGCCGCGCCCGCTCGGTGGCGTCCTGGGCCACGGGGGTGACGTTGAGCGTGGTCACGCCGGATTCCTTCATCGCGGCGAGCCGCTCCTTGACGTGCCCCTCCGAACCGACGAGGGAGGTCTTCTCGAGCAGTTCGCGCGGCACCGCCGCGGCGGCCTCGTCCTTCTTGCCGTCCAGGTACAGGTCCTGGATGCGCTCGGCCTCCTCCTCGTAGCCGTAGCGGCGGGCGAGGTTGTTGTAGAAGTTGCGGCCCTTGGCGCCCATGCCGCCGATGTACAGCGCCAGCTGGGGACGGCCGAGGTCGAGCAGTTCGTCGAGCCCCTCGCCGATCGCCAGCGGCGCCTGCACCACCACGTCCAGCGGCGGCAGGTTCGGATCGCGGCGCTGCCGGCCCTCGCGCAGCGACTCGCCCCAGACCATGTCGGCCTTCTCCGGGACGTAGAAGATCGGTTCCCAGGACTCGGCGATCTCCGCGGTCATGGCGACGTTCTTCGGCCCGATCGCGGCGATCATGATCGGGATGCGTTCGCGCACCGGGTGGTTGATCAGCTTCAACGGCTTGCCCAGGCCGGTGCCCTGCCCCTCCGGCAGCGGGATCGCGTAGTTCTTGCCCTGGTGCTGCACCCGCTCGCGGCGCCAGACCTGCCGGCAGATGTCGACGATCTCCCGGGTGCGCCCCAGCGGCGCCTGGTAGGGGATGCCGTGGAACCCCTCGATGACCTGCGGTCCGGACGCGCCGATGCCGAGGGTGAACCGCCCGCCGGAGACGTAGTCCATGCCGGCGGCGGTCATCGCGGTCAGCGTGGGCGTGCGGGTGTAGATCTGCAGGATCCCCGAGGCGATCTCCAGGCGTTCGGTGCGCGCCGCGATGAAGCCCATCTGGCTGACCGCGTCGAAGGAGTACGCCTCGGGCACGTAGACGATGTCCAGCCCGGCCCGCTCGTAGGTGTTCAGCTCCGCGACCGTCTCGTCGAAGCCTCCGCTGTAGTTCAGCGGCATTCCGATGCGCATGCTCGTCCTCTCGTCCCGTCGGAAGGGGTGCGACTGCCTCGTTGCGCGCAGGCTACCGGTGAGTAAACGTGTGCGGGAGCCCCGAAACGCGGTCCGCGCGCCCCGCCCGGGTGCGCCTGCCCGCCGCGCCGAGCAGGGGCGGGTGCGCGATCGGTAGCGTCGGAGGTGTTCCGAGTCGTCGAACGGGGAGGCTGAGCGAGCGTGGTAGTCATCCTGCACATCCTGATCACGGCGGTGTCCGTCTGGATCGCGACCGTGCTCCCCGGGATCACGCTGGAGGGCGAGAGCACCGCCGCCAAGATCGGCACGCTCATCGCCGTCGCCGTGGTCTTCGGCGTCGTCAACGCGGTGCTCAAGCCGATCGCGAAGACGCTCGGGTGCGTGCTCTACGTGCTCACCCTGGGGCTGTTCGGGCTCGTGGTCAACGGACTGCTGTTCTGGCTGACCAGCTACATCGCAGGTCAGCTGTCCCTGCCGTTCCACGTGGGCGGTTTCTGGCCCGCGTTCTGGGGCGCGCTGATCGTGTCCCTGGTCAGCACGGCCCTCGGTGGCCTCGTCCGGGAGCGCGAGGTCGAGCGGGTCTGAGGCGGATCGGGCCGGGCGGTCTGCGAGGATGATCGCCGAGGCGCTGTTGGAGGACGCCGCCGGGGCGGGAGGACACCGCCAGCGGGGGCGCGCTGCGGGAGGAGGCCGCATTGGAGGGCGCGGGCACCGCGGACCTGCTGCTGCTGTCGAGCGGGGCCAAGCACGGCTCCGGGTTCCTCGAGTACGCCCTGGACGCGGTGGCCGAGCTGCTGGCCGGGCGGAAGGACCTGCTGTTCGTGCCCTACGCCCAGCGCGAGCACGACGCCTACACCACCCGCGTGGCCGAGGCCCTGGTCGACCTGGACGTGACCGTGCACGGCCTGCACCGCTGCGCGGACCCGCACGCGGCGCTGCGCGAGGCCGAAGCGGTCTTCGTCGGTGGCGGGAACTCGTTCCGGCTGCTGACCGCGCTGCACGCGCAGGAGCTGGTGGGTCCGCTGCGGATGGTGGTCGAGCACGGCGCCTCCTACCTCGGGGCCAGCGCCGGCACGAACATGGCCTGCCCGTCGCTGCGCACCAGCAACGACATGCCGATCGCGCAGCCGCGGTCGTTCGCGGCGACCGGGCTGGTGCCGTTCCAGATCAACCCGCACTTCCTCGACGCCGACCCGGACAGCACGCACATGGGGGAGACCCGGGAGCGGCGCCTGCTGGAGTTCCTCGAGGACAACGACGTACCGGTGCTCGGCGTGCGCGAGGGGTCGTGGGTCCGGGCCCGCGAGGGGCGCGCTGTGCTCGGCGGCACGACCGGGGCGCGGCTGTTCCGGCGCGGGGCCGAACCGGAGGAGGTCCCTCCCGAAAGCGATGTCTCCTTCCTCCTCGACACGGTCCCGCGGTTCGATATCGATTGAGAATGTCCCTCGAACGGGTGGGATTGTGCGGTGATCTGACTCGACGCGGGGCCTTGCGAACTCGCGTGCGGTGTGCTCCTGCCCGGTGGGCTGCGTCCGGTTCGCGCGGATCCCGCGCGGGGTGCGGGCCGCCTGAGCAGGAGTTGATCTCGCTGTGCGGTGGCCTTATCACGCACCGCAGCGAGCGCTGCGGTGCGGGAGCCGGGCCACCGGCTCCCGGCCCGCACGCGGCGGTGCTCGCGGAAGCACCGCGGAAGGCCCCGGCCACCGGCGCGATAACCTGGCCGCCCCGCTGCGGGGAACCGCCGCACAAGGCCGACAACCGAACAGGTCGAACCTCGCGCAGGTTCGACACCACGACCGCGTGCGTACCGACGCTGAAGGGGTGGCCGGGAATGTTCGAACGCAACGACGAGCTCACGTACCTCCTGGACGATCTGGTGCACCGCGTTGCGGGAACCTGGCACGCCATCGCTCTGTCCCTCGACGGGCTGCTCGCCGGGTCCTCGAGCGGGTTGGCGGCCTCCTACGGGGAGCACCTGGCCGCTCTCGCCTCGACGCTGCAGAGCGTCGCCCGCGAAACCGGCCGGCGCTTCGCAGGCGGGGGAGTGCGCCAGACCCTCGTCGAGATGGACCACGGCTTCCTGTTCGTCACGTCCACGCGCTCCGGTGCGTGCCTGGCCGTGCTGGCCGACGCCGACGTGGATCCGGGCGAGATCGCCTACGAGATGAACCTGATCGTCGACCGCGTGGCCGAGTGCGTGCACACGGCTCCCCGGCCGGTGCTGGGCGCGGCGCACGCGTGACCACCCGGCCGGTGCGGTGACCACCGTGCGGGGCGAACCGCCCGGCGGTCACCGGCGGACCGGCCACCGGGCGGTGATCACCCGGCGGGAGCGTCACGCATCCGGGACGCGCGGATCGGTCCCGGGCACGGCGCGTGTCGTGATCGCGATGCGGTTCCACGCGTTGATCGCCACGATGCCCCACACCACGGCGGCGAGCTCGTCCTCGTCGAGGACCGCCCGCGCCCGCTCGTACACATCGTCGGGAACCTGGTCCCGGTGCACGAGCGTGATCGCCTCGGTCAGCTCCAGCGCCGCCCGCTCCCGCTCGGTGAAGAACGGCGCCTCCCGCCACGCGCACAACGCGTGGAGGCGCTGCTCGGTCTCACCGGCCGCCCGCGCGTCGCGGGTGTGCATGTCGAGGCAGAACGCGCAGCTGTTGATCTGCGAGGCGCGGATCTTGACCAGCTCGTGCAGCACCGGGTCGACCGCTTCCTGCGTCCGCTGCGCCAACTCCCCCATCGCCCGGTAGATCCCCGGCGTGCGGCCCGCCAGGTCGACGCGTTCACCCATGTCGTCCCTCCTCGGTTCGCGCGGCTGCGCGCAGTTTCTCCGGATCGGCCGACGAGTCCCCGATCGAGGCCGGCCTCGATCGAGGACTCGTCGCACCGGGGAGACGTCCGTAGCAGGAGGAAACGTGACAGCTCCGCGCTGTGATCGCGCGCACAGCGCAGGTGGTCGGGTGCGGCGCTGCGGCTCGCCCGGCCGGTCCGGGAACGTCGTCCCGGTGCAGGCCTGGAGCGCTGACCACCGCGCGGTGCCGGATGCCGTCGTTCGTCCGGAGCGCCGCGGGGACAGCTCCGCAGGCGCGGGGAACGGGCGGGTGGCCGCCCCGCCGCTGGCGGGCTGGTGGGCGCCGCCGTCCGAGAGGGCGCCCACCAGCAGGGAGTCACCGCTTCGCCGCTGCCGCGTGCAGGGTCCGCGCGGCGGTCGCGAGCCCCTCCGCCGTGTCGTAGGCGGCGTCCTCGTGCTCGATGTTCACCGGCATGTCCGGTGACACCTCGGCCAGCGCGGCCAGGAACCCGGACCAGTACTCGGCGTCGTGGCCGACGCCCACGGCGACGAACCGCCACGCCGGATCCTCCGGCCAGGAGCTGCACCACGTCCCGATGCCGGTGGGCACCTTGTCCGGCGAGTCCGCGGGCACGCGGCCGAACGACGTGTCGAGCACACCGCGGACGTCGACGCCGGGGCAGAGCGCCACGTCCTTGGCCGCGGCGTGGAACACGCGCGACCCGAGGTGGCGGATGCAGGCCTCCACGTCCATGCCCTGCCACATCAGGTGCGAGGGGTCCATCTCCGCACCGATGTGCTCGGATCCGGTCAGCTCGATCAGCCGGGTCAGCGTCACCGGTGAGAACACGAGGTTGTGCGGGTGCATCTCGACGGCGACCCGCACGCCGCACTCGGCGGCGAGCGCGGCGATGTCGCCCCAGAACCGCGCGGCCACGTCCCACTGGTAGTCGAGCACGTCCATGTACGCGCCGTCCCACGGGTTCACCACCCACGACGGGTACTTCGCGTCCGGGTCGGACCCGGGCGTGCCGGACATGGTCACCACCGTGCCGACGCCGAGCTCGCCGGCGAGCCGGATGGTGCGGCGCAGGTCCTCGGCGTGCTTCGGCCCCGTTCCGGGCAGCGGGCTCAGCGGGTTGCCGTTGCAGTTGAGGCCGGTGAGCTCCATTCCGCGGGAGCGGAAGCGCTCGAGGTAGTCGCGCCGCGCCTCGGGCGAGGCCAGCAGCGCGTCCACGGGGCAGTGGGGCGCGGGCAGGAAACCTCCGGTGTTCACCTCCACGGAGGTGAGGTCGTGCCCCCGGAGGGTGTCGAGCGCCTGGTCGAGGTCGCGGTCGTGCAGGCAGGCGGTGTAGGCACCGAGCTTCAGCGGCATGGCGGATCCTTCCGGTGGAGTGGACGGGGCGGGTGAGGGGCGCTCAGGCGATGTCGACGGCAGCGCCGCTGCGCTGCGCGGATTCGACGACGGCGCGGATGACGCGCATGGTGCGGCGGGCGTCGGCGAACGACGCGCACGCGGGCAGCGGATCGGGCGCGTCCGCCACCGCGTCGAGGAACGCGCGGGCCTGGTAGACGAACAGCTCGGCGTTGCCGCCGCCGTTGCCGGGCGCTTGCATCGGGTACCCGCCGGCGAAGTACGGCAGCTGCGGACCGGCGATGACCTGGCGCGCGCCGCGGGTGCGCGAGGCCGGTTGGGGGTCGTCGAAGGTGTACTCGGCGGGACGGTGCCAGTCGAAGGCGGCGCGTCCGGAGCGGCCGCACACGTCGAAGGCGAGCCCGTTGGGCATCCCGAAGGCGGTGCGCGACACCGACAGCGAGCCGCTCAGACCGCTGCGGAAGTGCGCGGTGAACACCGCCGTGTCCTCGTTCTCCACCGGGCCGGTCTCCGAGCTCACGGGTGCTGACTCGTGCCCGACCACGTTGCCCAGCGGCAACGGCCGCTCCGGGATCTGCGTGGTGAGCACCCCGCCGGAGACGGCGGTGATCGGTCCGCAGACGTACTCGGCCACGTCGATGAGGTGCGCGCCGATGTCGCCGAGCGCACCGCTGCCGGGTTCGCCGGCGAAGCGCCAGGTCAGCGGGCCGTTCGGGGCGGTGGCGTAGTCGGCCCAGTAGCGGCCCTGGAACAGGGTCGCCGCGCCGATCTCGCCGTCGCGCACGTGGTCGCGGATCGCGGTGATCGCGGGGGAGCGGCGGAAGGTGTAGCCGACGGCGGTGACCACGTCCGCGGTATCCTCGGCGGTCACCATGGCTTCGGCGTCCTCCATCGAACCGGCGAGCGGTTTCTCGCACAGCACGTGCTTGCCGGCGCGGACGGCGGCCTCGGCGATCGGGCGGTGCAGGGTGTTCCCGACGACGATGCTCACGGCGTCGATCGACGGGTCCGCGATGACTTCTTCCCAGCTCGTCAGGGCTTTTTCGAAGCCGTAGCGGCGGGCGGCGTCCTGGGCGAGGGAGGCGTCGGCGTCGGCGACCGCGGCGAGCCGCACGGGTGGGAGCCCGTCGCCGAAGACGGTGTTGACCTGGCGGTACCCGGCGGCGTGGCTGCGTCCGGCCATGCCGGCGCCGATGACGGCCACGGACAGGGGTTGCTGTGCCATGGGGCAGTCCTTCCTGGGAGTCGCGCTGCGGGCGGTGGTGCTCGCGGTGCGATCAGCGGTGGCGTGGGATGCTGTGCACTGGGCCGAAACGTTCCGGTTCTCGGTGATTCGGAACGCTAGGGATGCAGTGGTCCGTATGTCAAGACATAATCGGGGGCTTGGAAGGAGCCGTGTGACGAGCAGGAGCACCAGAGCGACGATCGCCGACGTGGCGCGGGCCGCGGGAACCGCCGTGTCCACCGCCTCCGTGGCGCTGCGCGGGGAGTCCGGGGTGTCCGAGCGCACCCGGGTCCACGTCCTCGAGATCGCGCGCCGCCTCGGTTACCGCCCCGACCAGCGCGCCCGGCACCTGCGGCAGCGCGATCCGCAACTGATCGGGGTCACGTTCGCGGCCGGGCAGGTCTTCCACGTCGACGTGCTCGACGAGCTCTACCGCGCCGCCGACGAACTCGGCTACGACCTGGTGCTCAGCGCCACCACTGCCGAGCGGTCGGCCGAACGCGCCGTCGACGACCTGCTGCGCGACCGGTGCCGCACGCTCGTGCTCATCAGCCCCGAGCTCGACGAGCAGCAGCTGGCCGCCGCCAGCGAGCAGGCCACCGTGGTGGCGATCGGCTCCGAGGCCTCAGCCCCCGGCGTCGACTCCGTGCGCTCCGACGACCGGCAGGGCATCACCGACGCGGTCGACCACCTCGTCGGCCTCGGGCACCGGTCGGTGGCCTACATCGACGGCGGCACCAGCGCCATGAGCGGCACCCGCCGCGAGGCCTACCGCGCGGCGATGGAGCGGCACGGCCTCGGCGACGCGGCCCGCGTGGTCGGCGGCAGGCCCACCGAGGAGTGCGGAGTCGACATCGCCGCGAGCTACGTCGACGGCACGGCCGCGCTGCCGGGGGCGGTCCTCGCGCACAACGACATGATCGCCATCGGGCTGGTGCTCACCCTGCGCGCCGGCGGAATCGCCGTGCCCGGCGACGTCTCCGTCATCGGCTACGACAACACCGCCACCGCAGCGCTGCGGACGGTGCAGCTCACCTCCGTCAGCCAGGACAGCGCGGCCCTGGCGCGCAGGGCCGCGCGGCGGGCCGTGCTGCGCGCCGAGGAAGCCGGGGAAGCCGGGGAAGTCGCTCCCGCGGAGGAGATCGTCACGCCGGTCCAGCTGGTCCAGCGGGCCAGCTGCGGCGCCCCGGGCGCATCGGCGCACGAGTGACGGGTGCCCTCGTCCGTCGTCCGCGTGCTGCGCCCGCGACCCCGAGCAGGGCGATCGCCTCGCGTTCCTCGAACGACAGGTACCTGCCGGTGGTGGCCGGCTCCCCGTCGCTCAGCACCCCGCCAGCTTCCTGGAACCAGCGGTCCCGACTCGCCGGGAAACCCCGGCGTGGTCGAGGCCACCGCGATCGTCCGGCCGTCTCGGACCCGTCCCAGAACGCCTGCCGCACCGGCCGCGGGTCGTCCCGGCCGCCCGGCACGTGTCCTCGCAACTCCTGCCGCCAGGACCGGCGCGACCCCTGGAACCCCGTCGGGCATTTCTCGGGAGACGTCCGGACCCCTGGGGAGGACGAGGTCCGCGGCGGCGGAGTCAGCCTCCGACCGAGCTGCGCGCGACCGGGAAGTCGAAGTAGGTCTCGGGGAACGGTTCTGCGGACAGCGTGAAGTGCCACCACTCGTTGGGGTAGTTCTCCATGCCGACCGCGGCGAGCGTGCTGCGCAGCAGGTCCCGGTTGTGCCGCGCTTCGTCCGTCACCCGCGGGTCGTCGGTGTGCGCGAGCGGGTCGAAGCAGTCGAAACCGGTGCCCATGTCCACGCTGTTGTCGTCGAAGCGCTCGTGCTCGGGTGCGTAGCAGGGCTTCAGCGGCTCGCCGGGGATGTACGGCCGCTGGGGAGCTGCGGGCAGTTCCACGAGGGTGAGATCGACCGTGCTTCCACGGCTGTGTCCGGACCGCTCGGCGATGTAGCCGTCCTCGAACAGCGTCGACTTGTCCGTGCGCGGGTAGAACTCCTCCTTCATCCGCTGATCGCCGAGCCGTTCGGCCCAGGAGACGAACTGGTCGACCGCGCGTTGCGGGCGGAAGCAGTCGTAGACCTTGAGCGTGTACCCCTTTCGCAGCAGTTTCCGCTGCGCCGCGTGCAGTGCTTCCGCCGCAGGCCGGGTGAGCAGGCACATCGGCTGGCGGTACCCGCGGATCGGGTGTCCCACGAAGTTGTGGTGCCCGGCGTAGCGGATTTCTTCGAGGATCGTCGGGGCGACGTCGCGCAGCGCGACGAACTCCTCCGGTGCCGGTTCGGGGCGCCCGTGCGCAGCGGCCGCGTCCGCCTGCCCGGGCGTGGCCGGTGGCCCGGTGGCGGAGGTCGGGCCGCGCGCGGCCGTTGTCCCGGCCGTGTCCACCGGAGAGGGCGCGACGCCAGGACCGGACGCGGCGATCGGGGCGGACGCGGCGGACAGAGCGAACACCACCGCTGTGCCGAGGACGGTGGCTCGCAAACGGGGCGCTGTCCGGAGTTTCCGATGGCTCAGCATGGATCGGTCGTAGCACTCCGCCGCATCCGGGGCAATCGCTTCGTCCTCCGCGGCGGTCTTCGGGGAACATTTCCCGCGCAACGTTCCACCACTCTTCAGGGGGAGGTCCTTGACGGAGGAATCAGGTATCCGCCCGAGCTGCTCCTCCACCGCAGCAGCTCACGAGTGCCACGGAAGGCGAAAGTTCCTCACGAACAGCGTGATTCACTCCTCCTTTCGCTCGATCGCGTGGGGATGGTTTGTGCTCTATCCGTGTGGGGATAACTCACAATTTTCATGAAAATTGCGCTCTCTGGAACGAGTCCAGAAAATCAGGAGGGCTCCCCGCTGAAGCAGTAGGAGTCGGAGGAGGCGTCCCCGCCCTCGAGCCGGACCTGGTGCACCCGCAGTCCACCGAAGTCCGAACCGCGCAGGAAGAACCGCCGGTCCGGGACGAGCCCACCGCCGGCGTCCGGGTCCGTGTCGATCTTGGCCATCCAGGCGCCCACGCCGTCCGGGTAGAACTGGTCGTCCCACGCTCCGTACAGCGAGTTCGTCAGGTAGATCCGCCTCCCGTCGCGGCTGACCTCCACCATCTGCGCTCCGCCGGACAGCGGCTCGGAGGGGGCGGCCGGGTGGGCGGCGCGGTCGACGATGCCGCCGAGCCGGACCGATCCCGTCTGGCGCGGATGCGCCGGATCGGTGACGTCGAACTGCTTGAGCTCGCCCGTTCCCCAGCAGGAGACGTACAGGAACCGGTCGTCGACGGAGAGGTTGATGTCGGTCACCAGCGGTGGAACCGCGCCGAACGGGCGCAGCAGGGGCGGCAGGGCGTCGACCTCGGCGGGTTCGGCCGGGATCGTGATCACCTTCTCGGCGCGCCACTGCGCGCCGTCGTGGTACCAGCGCCAGACCGAGGCCGAGAGGTCCTCGGTGCTGATCACGACCCCGGCGAAACCCCACGTGGCGTCCGGGTCGTGCGAGGGGCGCAGCTCGAGCACCATCTGGTGCTGTTCGCCCAGGTCGACGCGCTGTTCGTGGCGTCCTCCGGCGAGGTCCCAGAAGTGCAGCGCGTGGCCGTACTCGTTGCCGAGCAGCTGTTCGGCGACCACGCCGTCCTCGATCATCGACGGGGTGCCCCACTCGCTGCTGATCAGCGTGTTCCGGTTCAGGTGCCACCACGCGTCGTAGGCCAGGTACTGCGGCCCGCGGTCGGTTTCCCACGAGCGCAGGACATCGAACGTGTCGTGGTCGAGTACGGCGATCCCGCCGGGGCCCTCGGACCCGTCGGCCGCGCCGAGGCACGACAGCAGGATGCCCTCCGGTCCGCAGTGGAGGGTGTGCGGCCGCGAGTAGCCGGCCTTCGAGGCGAGCTCGGCGGCCGGAACGGTGCGGCTCAACCGGGGCTGCCGCGGATCCGGACGGGTGTCGAAGACGTGGATGTCGGAGGAGCGCAGCCCGGGGAGCAGCAGGTACCGCCGTTGTAGTCCGTCCGAGTGGTGTCCGGCGTGGGCGAGAGCACTGCTGCAGGCGTTCCACCCGAAGTGGTGCAGTTCGCCCCCGCGCGTCGGCAGCTCCGACCGGCCGACGACGCGGCCGTACTCCGGCGCGGACGGATCGGTGCCGATCACGAACAGCGCGTCCGGCTGCTGCGCCGCGCGGTCGAAACCGACCACGTAGGCGAGGGTTTCGGCCGGACCCGAGATGGCTTCGCGCGCGCTGCGGTAGAACGTCGGGTCGATGTCTGCGGAGTGGTTCATCGGAGCTCCTCGGTCAGCGGCTACCACCCTCAGCCTCCCACGGTTGCGCCGCTGTCGAGACGTGGCGCACATCGTGGGACGCCCGACCTGCTGCGCCTCCCCGGCAGGACCGCGGGGACACCGGAGACCGCCTGCGATGCCCCGGCCCCGAAGGCGTGGGAAGCGGTGCTCGGTGACCCCCGCACGGGGGGTGCTCCGTTCCGCCGGGTCCTGCCTGCCGGGCCGCCTCACGGGGCCGCCCACCGGCCTGCCCACCGGGCTTGCCCACCGAGGCCGGTTCCGCTGGTGGACGGGTCCGCCGCGACCGCGCGCACTCCGCCGTGTCAGACGACGTGCGGGCTTCCCGCTCCGTGCCGCCCCGCACCGGCGATCGAGGCGGCCGCGAGCGCGAGGCGCGGGACGGCCTGCCGCAACGTGTCCGGCGGGAGCGAGAAGGGGAGCCGGAGCGCCCGCTCCAGCCCGCCGTGCACGCCGAACCGGGACCCCGGAACCAGGCGGAGCCCGTGGTTCTCGGCCGCCACCGCGAGCCGGGTGGACACGGGCTCGTCGAGCTCGCACCACAGGGAGAGCCCTCCGGGAGGTGCGGTGATCGTCCACTGCGGACAGTGATGGTGCAGTTCCGCCACCAGGATGTCGCGGCGGCGCGCGAATTCGGTGCGCCGGTCGCGCATCGCGCTCTCGTCGTGGGCGAGGAGCTCGGCGAGGACGAGTTGTTCCAGCGCGGGGGAGCCGAGGTCCACGGTCGCCCTCGTCGCGAGGATCCGTTCCACCAGGTTTTCCGGCGCCCGCAGCCAGCCCAGCCGCAGCCCGCCCCAGTGCGACTTGCTGGCCGAGCCGATCGCGATGACGTTCCCCGGTGCGTACGCGGCCAACGGCAACGGGGCTTCTCCGGGGGCCCCGCTGAAGTCGAACTCGACCATCGTCTCGTCGGCGACCGCGACCGTGCCGGTGGCAGCCAGGGCTTCCCCCACCTGCTGCCGGCCCTCCGCGCCCATGCGCATCCCCGTGGGGTTCTGGAAGTCGGGGATGAGGTAGGCCAACGACGGTCGCGTCTGGCGCAGTCCCGCGGTGATCGCGTCGATCCACCCGTCCTCGCCGTGCACCGGCGCCGGCACCGCGATCGCGTTGCGCGCCCGCACGGCGTCGAGCGCGTTCGGGTAGGTGGGCTGCTCGGTCAGGACCCGTTCCCCGGGGTGCACGAGCGTGTGCAGGATCCAGACGAAGCCGGCGTGCCCGCCGGAGGATACGAGGATCTCCGCCGGCTTCGTCGGCAACCCCCGCGCCGTGTAGCGCTGGGCGAGCTGCTCGCGCAGTTCGCCCAACCCGCGTTCGAAGTATCCGGTACCGCCGAGCAGCTCCGGCAGCCGGGCCCGCGCCGCGTCCACGGCGGGGACGAATCCGGGGACCGCTTCCGGGGCCGCGCGGGCGAAGTCGATCAGCTCCTCCGCGGCCGCCGCTTCCCGCGGGCGCCCGGGAGCGGGCGGGGAGACCCAGGAGCCTGCGCCGCGGCGGCTCGTCACGAGCCCCTCCTCGCGGAGCGCGTCCAGCGTTCTGCTGATCAGCGTCCGGCTCACGCCCAGCGCTTCGGCCAGCTCGCGTTCCGCGGGCAGCTGCGTGCCCACCGGCAGCTTGCCGTCGAGCACCTGCAACCGGATCGCCGCCGAGAGGTCGTCGACGGCGCGGCGGTTCCCCGAGTTCCGCCACTCGCCGAGCAGCGCCGCGATCCGCCTGCCCGAGATCTGCACACCACGAGTCGCCATGAAAACCAATATATCAATATTGGCTCTCGAATCGAATTCCAATCCTTGCCAACATGCTCCCATGCTTCGTCCTCCCCGCAGACCAGCGAGGTCCTACTCACTCCACCCCGCATCGATCACGAGCGATCCGTGGCGCCGGTTGCCGCAGCTGTTCGCGGGGCTGGCGCTGTACGGCGCGAGCCAGGCGCTCATGATCCGCGGGCAGCTCGGGCTCGGTCCCTGGGACGCGCTGCACGCGGGGCTGAGCGAGAAGCTCGGGCTCAACTTCGGTGTGACGGTGATCCTCGTCAGCGTCGCCGTCCTCGTGCTGTGGATCCCGCTGCGGCAGCGCATCGGCGTGGGCACGGTGGCGAACACCGTGTGCGTCGGCCTCGCGGCCGACGGCGCGCTGGCGCTGATCCCGCCGGTGGCCGCGTTGGGGCCGCGGATCGCCCTGCTCGTCGCGGGGGTCGTGCTCAACGGCATCGCGACGGCGTACTACATCGGCGCCCGGCTCGGGCCGGGTGCCAGGGACGGACTGATGACCGGGCTCGCCGAGCGCACCGGTGCGTCGCTCCGGCTGGTCCGCACCCTGATCGAGATCACCGTGCTGGCCGCGGGATGGCTGCTGGGCGGGACGGTCGGCGTCGGCACCGCGCTGTACGCGGTGGCGATCGGACCGGTGGCGCAGTTCGCCATGCCGCACGTGGTCTGGCGGGAACGGCGGGTGTGACGCCGCGGCGGGGGAGAGCCCTTCGCAACGGGCCCGCCGTGTGCCACCCTTCCGCGGGAAGAACGGAGGGGAGCGCATGGGTGCGGAGGGGCAGCAGGAGTTCGGCGAGATCGACGTCGAAACGCCGAACGCGGCGCGGATGTACGACTACTACCTCGGCGGGTCGCACAACTTCGGCGCCGACCGGGAAGCCGCCGAACGGGCCGTGGAGATCACACCGGCGATGCTCCCGGGCGCGCGGGCCAACCGGGCGTTCCTGCAGCGCGCGGTGCGCTTCTGCCTGGAACGGGGCGTGCGGCAGTTCCTCGACCTCGGCTCGGGGATCCCCACGGTGGGCCACGTGCACGAGATCGCACACGCCCGCGACCCGCGGGCCCGCGTGGCCTACGTCGACAGCGATCCCGTGGCGGTGGCGCACACCCGGCAGATCCTCGGTGACGCGGACGCGGCCACGATGACGCAGGCGGACCTGCGCCGCCCCGCGGACGTCCTCGCCGCCCCCGGCGTCAGCGGCTTCCTCGACTTCGAGGAACCGGTGGCCGTGCTCCTCGTCGCGGTGCTGCACTTCATCGGCGACGACGAGCGCCCCGCGGAGGTGGTGCAGGCCTACCGGCGCGCGGTCGTTCCGGGCAGCTTCCTGGCCGTCTCGCACATCACCGACCACTACGACGACCCGGAGCGCGTCGACGAGATCGACCGGCTGTACCGGAAGACCAGCCACCGGGCCAACCACCGCTCGGTCGAGGAGTTCCGGGCGCTGCTCGGCGATCTCGCGCTGGTCGATCCCGGTCTGGTGCACGCCACCGAGTGGCGTCCGGAGCCGGATCCGGTGCCCGAGGCCGCCCGCACGGCGTTCTGGGCCGCCGTCGGCCGGTGCTGACTCACCGCCGCGCGGCGCGCGAGAGGGTGGTCGCCGCCTCGGCGGTGGAGTCCAGGACCTCGTCGGGAACACCCGGTTCCGCCGGTTCCGCCTCGGCGAGGAACACGGTCCTGCGCTCGCGGTGCGAGCCGTAGTGGTGCCCGGTGAAGCGGGGGTGCGGCAGGACGGCGCGGACATCGCCGGTGCCGTGCCGGTCGATGAGGCCCTTGAACTCGACCGCGTCCCACGTGGACCGGAAGCGCACCCGCGAGGTCAGCACGGACATCGAACCGCCGTCGTAGGACACCGGGAACTGCGCGCGGTGCAAACCGCGGCAGGGGTTCTCGATGAGGAACTCCTGCACCTGGCCGTAGGTGAAAGTGACGCACTCCGCAGGTTCCTGCGGAGTGCGCCGCGTCTTCTGCCCCCGGCGCAGGCCGAGGCGCTGCCAGGCCTTCTTCGACTCGCCGCGCCGGGCCTCCTTCTTCGCCTTGCCGAGGTTCTTGCTCATGTGCCGCACGATCGTCGACTCGGCCGCCGAGAACGCCGAGGACCCGGCTGTGCCGCCGATCGAGCCACCGAGGCCACCCGCGCCGCCGAGCCCCGTGCTCAGTAGCACGGCCGCGCTCAGGGCGACGAGTGCTTTGCCGCCGCTTCCGCCGCCACTGCCTCCGCCTCCGCCGCGGAGCGGGTACTTGCGCCCAAACCGGTCCGTCCGAATCGGAGGTTGTTCCGGCACAACTCCCCCAGAACGACACATCGTGATCATCCCCAGTTCGGCGGGACAGCCTCACGGATGTATCGGGCGGACGATACCGCCGATCCGGTGATTCCGGGCGGATCGGTGTCCCGCGTGCTCGTGGAGAGCAGCATCGACCGCGCACCCGCCACGCGGCCGCGCCGGCGGAGGCCGGTGCGCGCACGCCCCGACCGGCGGCGGAACCGGGCCGGGGCGTGCGTCGGCGGTGCGCGGCGGTCGGTCGGCGGAGCCGGAGCGGCCGGGCCGAGCGCTCGGCGCCGGTGCTGCCCCGCGGCACGTCACCGCGCGGTCTTGCGCTCGGGCCACCAACCGGCCTCGACCACGGGGGTGGCCGGGTGGCCGGTCAGCCGGGGCACGACGTCGGTCACGCGGTCCAGCTCGCCGCCGGCGATGGCCTGGTACCAGGTGATCCACGCTTCGATCTGCTCGCCGCTGATGCCGAGGTGCCACCGCCGCGCGAACGCCTCCTCGAGGGATTCGTCGACGAAGTGGTACGGCTCGCCGGTGGCCTCGGCGATCCGCGCGACGCCCTCCTCGAGGGTGAGCGATTCGGGGCCGGTCACCTCGAGGACCTCCCCGTCGTGCTCCGGGCTGTCGTCGAGCGCCACGTTCGCGATCGCCTCGGCGATGTCGTCGTGGGTGACGAAGGCGACCCGGCCCGCACCGCCCGGTCCGCGCACGGCCATGCCCTCGTCCGCGAGAGCGGCCGGGGTGGAGGCGTAGATCCCGGAGCGGAAGATCGTGTGCCGCACGCCGGAACCGGCCAGGAACTGCTCGGTCAACCAGTGGTCCCGCGCGTTGCGGTAGGTCGCGGTGGGCGCCGCGCCGATCAGCGAGACGTACAGCACGCGGTCGACGCCGACCTCCGCGCCCGCCCGCACCGCAGCGGCGTGCTCCTCGAGCCGCTTGCCCGTCGGGTGCGAGGAGATCAGCACGAGCGTGGAGGCGCCCTCCAGCGCTGCGCGCATCGCCGGCTCGTCGTCGTACACCGCCGGACCGCGGACCTCGGCACCGGGCAGCTCGGGCACCCGGGACGGGGTCCGCGACAGGAGCAGCTGCGGCGCCCCGCGGTCGGCGAGGCGTGCCGCGATCCGGCTGCCCAGCGCCCCGGTGGCGCCGGTGACCGCCACGGCGGTGCGGTCCTGCTGGGACATGTTCGCTCCTCTCGCTCGGGGTGCGATGCGATCCCGCGCGTCGCGAACGCATCACCCCGAGGGTAGGTGAGCGGTCGCGGGCGGTCACCGCGGTCGGGGAGGTGCGACACCCCGGCGGCTCGCGCCTCGGCGCGCACGAGCTGGAAGTCCGCAGTGGATCCTCGGAGGCGCGGTCAGCGGCGATGTCCCGCACCGTCCACAGTGATCACCGGAGTGAGCACGATCACGCGCTGTTCCCCCGCCGCGCCTCCGAAGCACCGTCCGAGCCCTCGCGGCAACGCCCGCGCCAGTACTCGATGCTGTCGGAAGCAGCGGCCAGCGCGGCAGTACGCCTTCGCCGCCTCCCAGAAGGTCGGCGCGGCACGTTCGGGGAGCTCTCGGCGGTGCGCGCACGACGGCGCGTCGGCGTGGCCGAGGACCCGGGCGAGCTCGACGAGGGACTGGCGGGGCCAGGTGCGCAGTTCCTCCCGGGGGCGAGCGGGCGCGGGGATGCTCTCCTGCGTCAGGTGGACCCACCCGCCGTGCGAGGACTTGATGACGCGGCGGGCACGGGGGGCGGTCCGTTCGTCCGCCGGATGCACCCGGACGGTGCCGACCGCGTCGTCCAGGGGGTCGCCGTCGTGCGGTGGACGTCGACGGCTTCCCGGGCCGCGCTCGCTCGTCGTTCCACCGCGGTCCTCGCCGATCACCCTGCTTCCTCCGTTCCGGCGCGGTGGTGCGCGGAACAGGACCGCGCCGCTGCCAGGATGATCGATCGCGCCGACGGTGCCGAGCCGCTGATCGCGTGGTACTTGCGGCGTTCGCGGGAAGCCGGGGCCATCCCGCGGAGGCCGGGGCCCGCCCGGTGCCGCGCCACCCGGAAGCCGCGCGCGGCACCCGAGTGTCCCGGCACCGGCCGGGTTCACCGCGCGCCGGGGCGCGGTGCGTAGCGTTGCAGGTCGAACACGCGCCGCACGTGGGAGCGCAGCGCCTCCAGGCTGCCGGACAGCAGCCCGGCGGCGCGGGCCTGCACCAGCACGTTGCCGAGCGCGGTGGCCTCCACCGGCCCGGCGACGACCTCGCGTCCCGCGCGGTCGGCGGTGAGCTGGCACAGCAGCGCGTTCTGCGCGCCCCCGCCGACGAGGTGCACTGTGGACACAGTACGTCCGATGAGGTGTTCGACGGTGTCGAGCGATTCGGCGTAGGCGGCGGCGAGGCTCTCCAGGATCGAGCGCACGCACTCGGCGCGGCTGCGCGGAACCCTGCGGCCGTGCTCGTCCAACCACGCCGCGATGCGCGATGGGACGTCCCCGGGCGGCAGGAACCGGGCGTCGTTCGGGTCGAACACGCCGACCTCGCCGTCGGGCACCGCGGCCGCCGCGGACAGCAGCTCCTCCAGAGAAACCGACGGGTCGCCGCGGCGCCACGTCTCGAGCGACTCGCTCAGCAGCCACAGCCCCATCACGTTGTGCAGGAACCGGATGCGGTCGTCGACGCCGCGCTCGTTGGTGAAGTTGGCCTCCCGGGCCTGTTCGGACAGCACCGGGCTGTCCACCTCCACCCCGACCAGCGACCACGTGCCGCAGGAGACGTAGGCGGCGGACTCGTGCTCGGCCGGCACCGCCACCACCGCCGAGGCGGTGTCGTGCGAGCCCACCGCCGTGACCGGAACCGGGTCGGTGCCCAGCTGCTCGGCGACCTCCCCGGTGAGCGGGCCGAGCTGCTCCCCCGCGTCGACCACCCGCGGCAACATCCCGACGTCGAACCCGAGCCGCTGCAGCAGCGGTTCGGCCCACTCGCCGGTGGTCGCGTCGAGCAGCCCCGTCGTCGACGCGTTCGTGCGCTCGGCGACCTGCCCGCCGGTGAGCCAGTAGCCGAACAGATCCGGCATGAGCAGCAGCCCGTCGGCCGCCTCCAGCAGACCGGTGCTCCGGTCGGCTGCGAGCTGGAACACCGTGTTGAACGGCAGGTGCTGCAGCCCGTTGATCCGGTACAGCTCGGCCGGGCCGATCCGGTGGTGCACGGCCTCGGCCGCCGCGGGGTTGCGCTCGTCGCGGTAGTGCATCGGCGCGGCCAGCATCCGCCCGCTGCGCAGCAGTCCGTAGTCCACGCCCCACGAGTCGACGGCGATGCTGGCCAGTGGCGCCTGCGCTGCGGCCTGCGCCAGCCCGGAGCACATGTCCCGGTACAGCTCCAGCACGTTCCACTGCAGCCCGTCGCGGGTGCGCACCGGCCGGTTGTCGAACCGCGCCACGGGCTGCAACCGCAGCTCGTCCGGCCCGACGTGGCCGAGCATGACCCGCCCGCTGGTGGCGCCGAGGTCCACCGCGGCGACGGCCTCGCCCATCGAACCTCCCCTCAACGCAGGAACGCGGCGGCCACGCCCGAGTCGACCGGCACGTGCAGGCCCGTGGTGCGGCTGAGATCGCCACCGGTCAGCGCGAACACGGCGTCGGCCACGTTCTCCGGCAGGACCTCGCGCTTGAGCAGCGTCCGCTGGGCGTAGAAGGAGCCGAGCTCCTCCTCCGGCACTCCGTAGTGCGCGGCGCGCTGCGCGCCCCAGCCGCCGGCGAAGATGCCGCTGCCGCGCACCACCCCGTCCGGGTTGACGCCGTTGACGCGGATGCCGTGCTCGCCGAGCTCCGCGGCCAGCAGCCGCACCTGGTGCGCCTGGTCGGCCTTCGTGGCCGAGTAGGCGATGTTGTTGGTGCCGGCGAACACGCCGTTCTTCGACACGACGTAGACCAGGTCGCCGCCGAGCCCCTGCTCGGTCATCACCCGCGCGGATTCGCGGCTGACCAGGAACGAGCCCTTGGCCATCACGTCGTGCTGGCGGTCCCAGTCGGCCTCGGTGGTCTCCAGCAGCGGCTTGGACAGGGACATGCCCGCGTTGTTCACGACCAGGTCGAGCCCGCCGAAGGCCAGCACGGCCTGCCGCACCGCCGCGGCCACCTGCTCCTCGTCGGTGACGTCGGCCCGCGCGCCCGCGGCTACGTCGGTCGAGCCGATCTCCGCGGCCGCCTGCCGGGCCTCGTCCAGGTCCAGATCGGCCACCACGACGTTGGCGCCCTCGCGGGCCAGCCGCTCGGCGGTCGCCTTGCCGATGCCGGAGGCGGCGCCGGTGACCAGCGCGATGCGCCCGGCCAGCGGCTTCGGCGCGGGACGGCGCTTGAGCTTGGCCTCCTCCAGCTCCCAGTACTCGATGCGGAACTTCTCCCGCTCCTCGATGGGGGAGTAGGTCGACAGCGCCTCCGCGCCGCGCATCACGTTGATCGCGTTGACGTAGAACTCGCCGGCCACGCGAGCGGTCTGCTTGTCGGCGCCGTAACTGAACATGCCCACACCGGGGATCAGCACGATCGCCGGGTCGGCACCCCGCATCGGCGGCGAGTCGGGCTCGGCGTGGCGCTCGTAGTAGGCGGTGTAGTCGGCCCGGTACTGGTCGTGCAGCTCCCGCAGGCGGGCGGTGCACTCCTCGACCGAGGCCGTGGCCGGCAGGTCCAGCACCAGCGGGCGGACCTTGGTGCGCAGGAAGTGGTCGGGGCAGCTGGTGCCGAGCGCGGCCAGCCGCGGGTGCTCGCCGCGGGAGAGGAAGTCGAGCACCTCCTCGCTGTCGGTGAAGTGGCCGACCTGCCGCTTGTCGGTGCTGACCAGGCCGCGCAGCACCGGTGCGAGCGCGGCGGCCTTGGCGCGCCGCTGCTCCTCCGGCAGCGGCTCGTAGCCGTCGAGCACCGGGCCGAACGGTTCCGGCTCGCCGTGGCGGGCGATGTAGTCGGCCGCGGTGTCGATGATCCGCAGCGAGTTGCGCTCGCACTCCTCGCTGGTCCCGCCCCAGGCGGTGATGCCGTGCCCGCCGAGGACCGTGCCTACCGCCTGCGGGTTCTGCCGCTTGACCTCGGCGATGTCCTCGCCGAGCTGCCAACCGGGCCGGCGCCACGGGATCCAGACCACTTCGTCGCCGAAGATCCGCCGGGTCAGCTCCGGCCCGTCCGCGGCGGTGGCGATGGCGATGCCGCTGTCCGGGTGCAGGTGGTCCACGTGCGCGGCCTCCACGAGCCCGTGCATCGCGGTGTCGATGGACGGGGCCGCGCCGCCCCTGCCGTGCGTGGTGTGGTCGAACGCGGCCACCATCTCGTCCTCGCGGTCGACGCCGGGGTAGACGTCCGAGAGCGCGCGCAGCCGGTCCAGCCGCAGCACCGCGAGGCCCTGCTCGGTCAGGGTGCCCAGGTCGCCGCCGGAGCCCTTGACCCACAGCAGCTCGACGGGACCGCCGGTGACCGGGTCGACGTCGCTGCCCTTGGCCGAGGCGTTGCCACCGGCGAAGTTGGTGTTCTTCGGCTCGGAGCCGAGCCGGTTGCTCCTGCTGATCAGCTCCCGCTTGACGCGGTCGGCGTCGGAGACCATTCCGTCCTCTCCTCCTGTGCTCGCTGCCGCCGTTCCTCGAACTCCCCGGGTCTCGAACTCCCCGGGACTCGAACTCCCCGGGACTCAAGCTCCCCAACCGGCCTGGACCTCGCCGACGCGCGCGTCGGCGAGGTACTGCTGGTGCCCGGATTCGACGTAGGTGCGCATCGGGTCCGCCGGCAGGCCGCGCGAGGCCCGCCACTCGGCCAGCGCCGGGCGGACGTCGGTCTGGAACGCGTCCATGAGGACCTCGTTGGCCCCGAGCACGTCGTGCCGCTGCTGCGCCGCGGCCAGCGCCTCGGTGTCGACCAGCAGCGCGCGGGCGGTCATCTCCTGGACGTTGAGCACCGAGCGGATCTGGCCCGGGATCTTCTCCTCGATGTTGTGGCACTGGTCGAGCATGAAGCGCACCGGCGAGTCCGCGTCGAGGCCACCGCCGGCGATGACCTCGTGCAGGATGCGGAAGAGCTGGAACGGGTCGGCGGCGCCGACGATGAGGTCGTCATCGGCGTAGAACCGGGAGTTGAAGTCGAACGAGCCGAGCCTGCCCAGCCGCAGCAGCTGCATGACGATGAACTCGATGTTGGTGCCCGGTGCGTGGTGCCCGGTGTCCAGGCACGTGAAAGCCCGGTCGCCGAGCGCGCTGACCTGGGCGAACGAGGTCCCCCAGTCGGGCACGTCGGTGTGGTAGAAGGCCGGTTCGAAGAACTTGTACTCCAGCACCAGCCGCTGCTCGGGGCCGAGCCGCGCGTAGATCTCGGCCAGCGACTCGGCCAACCGGTCCTGGCGGGCGCGCATCGAGTCCTGGCCGGGGTAGTTGGTGCCGTCGGCCAGCCAGATCTTCAGGTCGGTCGAGCCGGTGGCGTGCATGATGTCGATGCACCGGAAGTGGTGCTCGATCGCCGTGCGCCGCACGGTCGGATCGGAGTGGGTGAGGCTGCCGAACTTGTAGATCTCGTCCTGGAACGTGTTCGAGTTGATCGTGCCCAGCTGCACGCCGAGGTCTTCGGCGCGGGTGCGCAGCTTCCCGAAGTCGTCCACCTCGTCCCACGGGATGTGCAGCGCCACCCGTGGTGCCAGGCCGGTCAGCTCGTGCACCTTCGCCGCGTCGGCGATCTTCTCCTCGGTGCTGCGCGGGGTGCCCGGGGTGCTGAACACCTTGAACCGGGTGCCCGCGTTGCCGAAGGCCCAGCTGGGCAGTTCGATCGACATCCGGGAGAGCGCGCCGGTGATGTCGGCGAAACGGGGCGGGGTGCTCATCGTCCTCCTTCGTCGTCGGAGTTTTCGACGTCCTCGGCGTCGTGCGGACCGGACAGCTGGTCTTCGAGGTGGAAGACCTCCTCCAGCGGCGCCGCGGCCTGATCGGCCCTGCCGCCGGTGTCGACGAACAGGTCGGACATGTGCGCCTCCCAGCGCGCGGCCACGGCGGAGGCGTCGAGGTGGGCCTGGGAACCGGTCACCGACTCGGTCTCGTAGTAGCCGATGAGCAACCCGTCCTCGCGCAGGAACAGCGAGTAGTTGCGCCGGCCGGAGGCTTCGAGCGCGCGGAGCATCTCCGGCCACACCGCGGCGTGCCGGCGCCGGTACTCCTCGAGGCGGTTCGGGTCGACCTGCAGTTGGAAGCACACGCGCGCGGTCACGACCGGACCTCCGCGGGTTCCTCCTCGGCGGTGGCGGCGCCGTAGCGCTCGCGCTCGATCTGGCGCAGGCTCTTGCCCCGCGTGGCCGGGGACCACACCGTGCCGATGAGCAGAGCGGCCGCGAGCAGCCCCAGGATGAGCAGCCCGAGGCCCCGCAGCCCGATCTCGGCCAGCAGCACCGGGAACCACACGCTGAGCGCCCCCACGAGCACGCGGGAGGACAGGAACAGCACGCCCTGGGCGCTGGCGCGGTACGGGGTGGCGAACAGCTCGCTGGTCCACAGCCCGTAGAAGGCCTGGGCACCGACACCTGCGGAGAGGCCCCAGCCGATGGCGAAGAACAGCATCGTGCCCGTCGTCGGCGGCGCGTAGATCAGCGCGGCCCACGCGGCGATGCCCAGCGCGGCGCCGCCGAAGTACAGCCAGCGGCGGCTGACCCGGTCGGCCAGCAGCATGAATCCGAGGTAGGTGGCCAGGCTGGTGCAGCCCCAGACGAGCACCTGCAGCAGGTACTGCTCGGTCTCCGCGGTGACGCCGGCGGATTCGTACACGCGCGGCTGGAAGATGCCGGTCTGGCCGGCGACCGTGTTCCACAGCGCGTAGACGCCGAAGAGGAACAGCAGCGCGGTGAGGTTGGCCCTCTTGCTGAACAGCGCTCCGAGGCCGCTGAGGAAGGAGGCGCGGCCCGGCCGGTCCTGCCGGTCGGTCCACATCCGCGACTCGGGCAGGCCGCGCCGGACCCACCAGGTCACGGCGGCGACGACGAAGAGGTGCGCGAAGATCAGCCGGCTGCCGAGCAGGCCGAGCGGGGCGACGACCACGGCGAGCAGGTAGCCGACCGTCGGGCCGATCGACCAGGCGAGCTGGGCGGTGCCCACGTGGGCGGCGCGCTGGCCGGGTGGTGCTTCTTCGGCGATGTAGGTCCACGAGGCGGTGACCCCGGCGCCCACGGCGATGCCGGTGAGCACGAAGCCGGTGAGCAGCATGCCGTAGGAGGCGGCGAAGACCGCCAGCAGCACGCCGAGCATGTACAGCAGCAGGTCGTAGGTGTAGATGAACTTCCGGCCGTAGCGGTCGCAGAGGGGACCGCCGATGGCGGCACCGGCCGCGGCGCCGAAGGCGTTGGCGCTGAGCGAGGCCAGCAGCCCGACGGCGAGGTTGTCCAGGCCGAACCGCTCCTGCCACAGGCTCATGCTGGTGGCGATCGCGATGATCGAGCCGGCCTCGATGTAGTTCGACATGGCCACGGCGATCGTCGCCCGCCAGCCCGTCGTGGGCTTGCGCCCCGCTCGGACCCCCATCGGTCCTCCCGTCCATCGACGTTGGCGCCCCAGCCTGAGGTGCCCCGCTTGGCCTTAAATCGTTTAAAGGACGGTAAGGGTGGCGCCCCGGGAACACAAGGGCTCGCCCGAAAACGGTTCACCCGAGTTGGCGCGCGGTCGGGGTCGACCGGGCGCGAGGGGGAGCGGGAGAGGGGACCGACCGGGTTCGGGAGAGGGGCCGACCGGAGGTGCCGCGCGGCGACGCGGGGCCCGCTCACTCTGGACCCGTTCCAGAGAGCGCAATTTTCATGAAAATTGGACGCCGTCCCCACACGAGTGGAGTGCCTGTTGTCCACAGGGGTGCGGCTTGTCCCCAGGTTTCCGGCGTGTCGGTGGGATCACGAACGGGAGAGATGTGTTCGGCGGTGTTGGACGGGACGGGCCGGGCTGGGCCGGGTCGGGGCGCGGCACGCGGACGCGTACGGGAAGCGGAGGAAGGCGCGCGGAGAGGCAGCGCGCAGGGGGCAGCGAGCAGGGAGCGGTGTGCGGGGCGGAGCGTGCAGGGAGCAGAGCCGCGCAGGGGCCTCCGTGCAGGGGGCGCGACCGCCGAGCGCGTGCGGGGCGGGACGTGCAGGAGCCGCGCAGGAGAAGGCCGGAGCTCCCGCCGCGGTCAGCGGCGGAGCGTGGACTCGCGGACGATCAGCTCGGGCTGGTACACGACGTGGCGGTGCTCGTGCTCGGCGTCCTCGTGGAGCAGCAGCTCGGTGGCGGTCTCGCCCATGCGGAAGGCGGGCTGGCGCACGGACGTGAGCGGGACGGCGGCCGCCGAGGCGAAGTCGATGT
This sequence comes from Salinifilum aidingensis, assembly GCF_054782015.1. NCBI lineage: Bacteria > Bacillati > Actinomycetota > Actinomycetes > Pseudonocardiales > Pseudonocardiaceae > Salinifilum > Salinifilum aidingensis. Next base: position 96,044 of record NZ_BAAGTH010000010.1, read on the forward strand.
CGTCGTAGCCGACGAGGGACACCTCGTCCGGCACCCGCACCCCGGCCGAGACCATGGCCTGCAGCACGCCGAGCGCGAGCAGGTCGTTGGCGCAGAACACCGCCGTCGGGCGCGGCCGCATCCCCAGCAGCCGCGCCCCGGCGTCCCGCCCGGTTTCCACGTCGAGGCTGGTGGTCTCCAGCAGCGCCACCGCCCCCCGGTCCACGCCTGCGGCGTCGCAGGCCTGCCACGCGCCCTGCTGGCGGTCGCGGCACTGGGCCAGCGTCATCGGGCCGGAGACGTAGGCGATGTGCTCGTGGCCCTGCTCGAGGAGGTGGCCGACCGCGAGTTCACCGCCGCTGACGTCGTCGACCGAGATGGAGCAGGCCTCGTCCTCGTTCGCGACCCGGTCGACGTAGACGTAGGGGATTCCGTGCCGCCGCAGCGGGTCCAGGTTGTGCGCGGAGACGTCGGTGGGCGTGACGAGCACGCCCCGCACGCGCTGCTCGGCGAACAGCGACAGGTACAGCTCCTCGGCGGAGGAGTCCTGCGCGCTGTCGCAGAGCATCACTCCGAGGCCTTCGGCCCGGGCGGCCCGTTCGGCCCCGTGGGCCACGCCGACGAAGAACGGGTTGCGCATGTCCAGCACGAGCAGGCCGAGGATCCGGCTCTGCCCGGCGCGGAGCTGGCGGGCGGACTCGCTGCGCACGTAGCCGAGCTCGTCGATCGCGCCCACCACGCGGGAGCGGGTGGCGGCGGACAGCAGCTCGGGGCGGTTGAGCGCGTTGGACACCGTCGCGATCGACACCCCGGCGTGCCGGGCCACGTCCTTGATGCTGACGGTCCGACTGCCGTCACCGCTCGTCGACACCCGTCCTCCGCTGCTCACCGGAAATCCGCTTCGTGCCCAGTATATAACGATTCAATCACCGGTCGTGCCCGGGGTGCGGTGCTGCGCGGCCGCGGCAGCGGTCATCGGCAGCGCGGCGAGCTCGGGTCCGCCTCGGCGAGGCGGTGCCCAGCGCGAGGAGGACGTGGCGACCGCGGTTCCGCGCGGGCGGGGCGCGGTCGACGGCGGAGGCCGCCTCAGCCTCCCGGGGAGCCGGCTGCACCGATCTCGCACTGGCGCAGATCGGCGGTGCGGGAGGCGCGGGGTGAGTTCTTCGTCGCCGCCGCGGCGGTGGTGCTGCCCGCCTGCGCGAGCGTCCGGACGGGTCCGTCGCCTCTCCGGGTTGCGCAGCAGTGACCTGCAGCGGAGAGCGGTTCCAGCAGTCGGTGCGAAAAATCCCTCGACCCCGCCTCGGAGCGCGATCAAGGGATTTCAGAAGTGCGCGATGCTGGGATCGAACCAGCGACCTCTACCGTGTCAAGGTAGCGCTCTCCCGCTGAGCTAATCGCGCGAGGCGGAGACGGGAATCGAACCCGTGTACAGGGCTTTGCAGGCCCTTGCCTCAGCCACTCGGCCACTCCGCCGAAAGTCACGGCGCGCGTGACAAGACGTGAACCCGTAGAGCGGATGACGGGATTCGAACCCGCGACCCTCAGCTTGGCAAGCTGATGCGCTACCGCTGCGCTACATCCGCCTAGCCCGCGGCGCTCGACTCGCGGGGACACCCTCGGGTGAACCGACCGCTGCCGTGCACCGCCTGCACCAAGTACCTTAGAACACCGGCTGAACGGTGATCAAAGGGGGGTCGGTTCCGCTCCGGAGCATCCCCGCGGTGCGGCACCCGCGCTCCGCTTCTTTCGAGGTCAGCCCAGGTCGTGCGGGAGCATGCGGGTGAGCGCCTCGTCGACGTCGACCCACTGGTTCTCGTTGCCCGGGACCACGACGTCGTAGGTGCGGTCCAGGAAGTCCGCGAGCTCCTGCGCCGAGGCCTCGAACATCGCGTGGCCGGACGGCGAGCTCAGCTCCACGACGACGACCTCCGGATCGTCCGCCGCCGGGCGGATCATGACGTCGCCCTCGCCCGCGTTCGCGATCAGTCCATCAGCCAACAGGTCACGTGCGAAGACCCATTCCACCCAGCCGGCACGCCCGGTCCGGAACGCCGCGACGACGGCGTACGGATCGCGGGTGTCGTAGCGCAGCTCCACCTGCACGGGAACCGCAGGAGCTTGCGGCGCGAGCAGATCGAAAACTGCCGTGGAACGCAGGGTCACGTGATCGTTGCGCATTGTCCTCCCCTTCCTGCTGCCGCCCGGCCGATCTCCCGGCCAAGCTTCACAGTTGTGACGCCGTATCCCGCCCGCACACTCGCCGAAACGGCAGAGATCACCCGGATGGGGCAGGAACGTGGTTGCCGATCCACCGACTCGACTGCTGTTCATCGGGGCGGTGGCACGCGTTCTGTTCTGCTGTGCTGGATGCCGGTGGGTACGCAGTGCCGTACGGCCCCCAGGGACGCATCCGACTCCGCCCGCGGTGGAGTGCTGAGAACCATCGATCACGCGCCCCGGATCTCGCAACGCGCTGTGACGGTTTTGCCCGGTGTCGTGGTGTTGGCAGTCACGCTGTGCACACCCCGCCGTGGACGCCGACCGGCGGTCGATCGCGTACCGATGTCGCACGTCATCGACTCGCCGAACGCTACGTCCAGGATAGGGGGCTTGTCATCAGGGCACACTCCCGAGCGCGCACGCACCTGAGATGCTGACCACGGAGTTTCATCAGAACGGGTTAACGGCATGCTTCGCTCTGGAGTCACACAGGGCCGCCACAGGCCCCATGAGTGAGGTCGAGGTCACAATGTGATGAGAATCGAACTCCGCGAGTCGTGGCCGTTGCGGGAGCGTGAACGCGTCTGCGGGCCCCGCCGGCGGCAGTCCCGGTCGCGCCCGGCGCTGCGCCCCGGTGCTCGAGTGCCCGCGGGCGAGCATCCCGTGGGCGGTACCCGCGTGCTCGAATGCCCGGCCGTGGTCGAGCACCCCGCTCCGACACTACGCTGGCGTCATCCGATTGTCCCAGTACCGGCCGACGGGAGGACGTGCTGAACGAGCCGAGCGAGCGCCGCGGAGACGACTCGCCGGAGCACGCCGCGACGCGGGCGGGCGCCGGCGCGGGGGACGCCGGTGCGGGAAACGAGGGCGTGCGGGCCGCGCGGGCGCGCCTGCGCCTCCACCGGGAGCGCATCCGCCGCAGGCCCGCCCTGAACGTGAGCTACCGCTTCCTCGTCGGCGTCCTCGGCGTTGCGGTGCTGCTGTGCGGGTTCGTGCTGATCCCGTACCCGGGGCCGGGGTGGCTCATCGTGTTCGCCGGCCTCGGCATCCTGGCCACGGAGTTCAAGGCGGCCCACCGGGTGAGCGCCTTCGCCGGGCGGCAGTACCGCCGCTGGGTGCACTGGCTCGGGCGGCAGCACGCCGTCGTGAAGTGCGGCGTCGCGGCGGGCACCGGTGTGGTCGTGCTGGCCACGCTCTGGGCAGTCGGTGCGTTCCAGCTGGTCGGGGCGTGGTTCGACCTGCACTGGACGTGGTTGGCCTCCCCCCTGTTCGGGGCCTGAGATCGATCGTGTAAAGTTGTCCATGTCGCCAACGGGGAGGCGGCGGAAAACAGAACGGCCCGCGCGGCCGATGAGGGCGATTAGCTCAGCGGGAGAGCGCTTCGTTCACACCGAAGAGGTCGCTGGTTCGAACCCAGCATCGCCCACCTGGCAAAGGGCCTGGTCAACACCTCAGCGAGAGGTGAAGACCAGGCCTTTTCTCCGTTCCGGCGACGGGGTCAGTCAGCACACAGTCAGCATCAGGATCAGCAGGGCCCCGGCTCAGGTGTCCCCGAGGGCTCGCAGGATCCGGTCCCCGCCGTCCGTGCGGCGAGTGTAGAGATCCAGGGTGGTGGACGACCGTTCGTGCCCCATGACGCGCTGAACCATGTTCACGGGGACGCCATCGTCGACCAACCATGTGGCGTACGAATGCCGCAGATCGTGGAACGTCGGAGCGTCACCCGCGCGCCGCGCTACGTGGCTGACGGCGGCTTCCCGCGACTGGAACCATTCCGACACCCGGCGGCCTTCCCGATCCGTCCACTCGGCTAGGAAGCCCGTATCGGTGGGGGTCAGGTGCCCCAGCAAACCAGCCCGCACCAGGGACGGCTTCCACACGCGAGTGCGAAAGAGAGTTCGACGCAGTGGCTTGCCGACCGTGTTCGGGAAGATCAAGCCACCCTCCTCAGGAGGCCAGGTGGCCACGTGATCACTGATCACGGCGACCAACCACGAGGGGAGGGGAACGGTGCGGATGCCGGCAGTCGTCTTCGGGATCGCCTTGAACGACGTATGGCCCTTCACCTCGATGACCGTTCGCTTCACGGTGAGGGTGGCGTTGTCCAGATCGACGGCGTCGGTGCACAAGGCGGCGATCTCACACCAGCGCAGACCAGTGCCCGCCGCAGTCGCGACAACCCCCTTGTAGTACTCGGGAATGACGGGCAAGAGCTTGTCGAGGACATCCGTCCTGTTCATGATCCGCTGCCCCCGCTTCTGCCGTTTGGGGAGTCGTACTCCCTCGCACGGGTTGTGCTGGATCATCTTGTTCTGCACCGCAGATCGCAGCACCGCCGACGTGAGCCGGTGGCATTCGACGATCGTGGCGTGAGCCAGCGAGTCGGTCAGGTCGCTGACCCAGGTCTGCACAGCCATGTGATCGATGTTGCCGAGAGGCCAATCGCCCCACTGCGGCAACACGTGGTTGCGCATGATCGATTCGTCCCGTGCTGCTGTGGTGCGCTCGGTCGTCCAGGACTCCATCCAGCGTTGCGCGTAGTCGCGGAAGGGGACTCGACCGGAGTGCGGTGAGACGTAGCTCCCGTGAGCCATGTCGGTCTCGATCTGCGCAACGAAGGTCTTGGCCTCACGCTTGGTGCGGAACGTCTTCGCGCGCTGGTTGCCCGCGGGATCGCGCCAATTCGCGCGCCACTTTCCGCTGGGAGTAGCGGTGATGAACGCCATCAGGAAACCTCCCCGTCCAGCCAGGCGTGGAACCGTGAACACGGAATGACCCATCGCTTGCCGAGTCGGAGCGATGGGATCACGCCCTGCCTGACCTGCTGGTAGACGACGCTTCGCGATACCCCCAAGCGACCAGCTACTTCGTCCACTGTGTACGTTTCACGTTGAATCATCTTCAATCCTTCCTTTCGTTGGCGTATTTGAGTTTTCGGAGTTCGCGGGTACGGTTGCCGATGGCTTCGGCGAGTTCGCGTTCCTCCTCGGAGTTGTGGCCGACGTGGGTCATCTGCCAGTGGTTGACCACGAGCACGGAGTCCTCGGTCACGCCGAGGTCGGCGAGGTTCTCTTCCAGCCGGAACCGTTGGCGGTCGCCGCGGAGGCGTTTGAAGGTGGTGGAGTAGCGCTTCGATTTGGTGAGGAAGTGGCCGCGGAAGGCGAGCATGTGCGCCCAGTGGCGCAGCTTGAGCTCGGCCAGGTCTTCGTTCTCGGCGAGGTCCCAGGCGGTGCGCATGATCCGTCGGTGGTGCTCGCTGGTGGGGATGAGCTCGATGTGCGACCGGGATCGGAGCCGGCGGTCAGCTGCCTCGGACTTGCCGGTGCCTTTGGTGGCGTACTTGGCCACGTAGGAGGCGATGCGGTCATCGGAGATCGCCCCGCTGGTGTCTTCGAACCGGCTCGCTTCGGCCGGTTGGACGGGGCGGATGTCCAGTTGTTCGCCCCAGGTGAACTCCCGGGACTGCCCGTCCACGTCCGGGGCGGGAAGCCGGGCATCGCGGTGGGCCCCGCGGATGGCCTCGGTGATCAGGGCTGTTGTGGCCCACGGAGGGGTCTCGTCGGCGGGGCCGCCGGGGCCGTCGATGCGGATCACGGCGTGGAAGTGGATGAGCCCGCGCTTCTGGAACTCGGCGACTTTGGCGTAGGACAGCCGGGCGTGATTCGTGAAGTCTCGGACCCGCAGGCCGACGGCCTGGGCCAGGTGCCGGCGCAGGGCGATGGTGAAGCGGTGCCAGAGCTGGGAGGCGTGGGCCTGCCAGAGCACGTGGCCGGTGTAGTCGTACGAGGCCGGGTCGATCGGCTGGCCCAACCGCGAGTCGTACTCGTGGTGCCGGGTGCCGCAGCGGCAGGGGCGGGGCTTGCCTGTCTTGGTCGTGGGCCGGTTGTGCACGGCTCCGAAACTCGGGGCGGTCAGCGTGACGAACAGCCGGGGCTTGCCCGAGACCCCCTCAGGAACCCCCTTCGAGCCGCCCGCGAGGCCGGCGCGGAGCAGGTGGAAGGCATCGGCGGCGTAGCGGTCGGAGCAGGCGGGGCAGACCGATTCGCGGCGATTGCCGCACGGGGCAAGAATCTGCCCCTGGGCGGACTTGAGTTCGGCGCCGGTGGCCGCGTCGGTGATGACCCAGCGGCCGGACAGGTGCACCGGGTTCAGGCACCCGCCGGTGGATTGGACTTTCGCTCGCCACGTGTCGTAGTCGGGAGCCTGGAGACGGCGGGTCAGCGGGTCAGTGGTGGAGAGTGCGGGTAGCACCACGAGGAGCGGTCACCTCCCAAAACGTGGGGCGGGAGGCACCGCCAGGTGCTCGGCGAGCGCTCCCGCCGAACTGGATGCAGTCGTTGTGTAGGTCAGTGGTGGGGCAGGGCGTGGCCGTTGTGGCCGCTCAGCTCAGTCACGATGCGTTCGGCCATCGCGTCGGGCAGCTCCACCGCCTGCTGCACGTCGGCCGTGGTGATCTCCCGGCCCTGAGCGGCAGCGCCCTGGTAGGCCTCGCGGAGCTTGGCCACCACGGATTCCGGCAGCTTCAACGAACGCACGGCGGCCAGCTCCGTGATGTCTGGCACTGTGTCGCTGCCGGTCGCGGCCGGTTGCGGTGGGTAGGTTCCCGCTCCGGCCCCGGGGACCGCTGGTTGAGCGGCCTGGGAAAGCTGTCGGGGAGCAGGCCCCGGTGCCGACGGGGGTGCGGTCTCCGGGGCCACCTGGGAGCCGGATTCGGCTTCCTCGGCGACCGGTTCCGGTTCGGCCCCGGATGAGGCCTCAGGCGCCGAGTCCTGGGACAGCGGTTGCTCTGTCCCCTGGTCGTTCACGTGATGGATGATCTGCCGTGTGCGGGCCTGGATGACGGGGATGACTTCGGCGACGCCGTAGACGATGATCGGCACGATCGCGTGCACCGCCAGCGAGCCCAGGTTGAACGCCCCGCCGCCGAGCAGGGGTGCGAATTGGGGGATCACGTTCATGGCCAGCGTCGAGGCCAGCAGCGTGTGCTTGAGCCGCGCCCACCAGGCATGATCCGGCGGCACCCCGTGGGAGAGGATCACGGCCTCGAAGTTCAGCAGCGTGACGAGCAGCCCGGCGAACATGGGCTCCACGCACCAGGCCGCCCACCACAACGGATCACCCGGGGCGGTGTCTCCAGCGAGGAAGCGCTGCACCCCGGTGGTAGTGAACACCAACCCGAGGCAGAGGAAGATCCACAGCCCCGTGAGGGTGCGGCGGGCGTGGCGCTGCATCACCACGGCCACGTGATCGGGATCGGCCAGCAGCGGCCGCAGCCGGCGGGATTCGGCGATGTCGTATTCGAGCGCCTGCACCCGCCGCGTGCGTCCTTCGGAGCTGTTCCGTCGACGTGACATGGCTTGGTGTCCTTTCGGCTCACTTCGGCGGGGTGAACAGGTGCATCAACCCGCGGATCAGACCGATCACCGCGAGCGTGAGGAGTACGGCCGGGCCGGGGCCGAAGAACAGCCAGACCCCGGCGAGGCCTGCCAGCGTGAGCAGGGTGACCAGCAGGGTCAGGGCGATGCCTCGGCCGGTGACGTGGACGAAGAGCAGCGGGATCATCGGGCAACCTCCACGGCGGTCGAGCTAGCAGCAGCAGTACGAGTGGGTTTCGCTTGATACATCCGCGCATCGGCGCGGGAGAGGACGTGTGTCAGGGCGGCGTGCGGGGTGATCGGGATGGTGGCCGCACCCCAGGACATGGCCACGTCCACCGGTTGGCCGTCGACGACGCGGGTGCCGGACAACGCGCGGGTGATCTCGACAGCGCGGGACTCGGCGGTGGCAGCCCTGTCGCCGGTGATGAGCACGGCGAACTCGTCACCGTGCAGCCGCACCACCAGCTCACCCGATGTGCGTATTTCGTCGAGTTCTGTGGCGAGGGTCTGCAACACTCGATCACCGAACCGGTGGCCGTAGGTGTCGTTGAGCGCCTTGAAGCGGTCCACGTCGCCGAGCAGCAGCGCCACCGGTTCCCGGTTCCGCGCGAGGAAGCTCAGGCGGGCGAAGCGGCGGTAGAGCTCGGCACGGTTGCCCAGTCCGGTCAGCGCGTCGGTGTGCAACCGGCGGAACAGGGTGCGGGCGTAGAAGGCAGCACTTCCACCGATGAGCGAGGTGGCCAGTAAGGCCAGTTCGGCCAACACGGTCAGCAGCTCCTCTCGGACAGGCAAAAGGCCCGCCGATCCGGCAGGCCGAACAATGGGAAAACAGCAGGGCAGCAACTCCCTGGAACAGTCAGGCGACGTTGTCGTCTTCGTCGTCGCCGTCGAAGACCTCGATGTGTTCGAGCTCGTCCAGGTCGAGCAGCACGTCCCCGTCCTCGGTGTCTTCGGGGATATCCTCGTCCTCGGTGTCGGCGTACTACATCGACGTGCATCCGGTGAGCAACGTGGAGTACGCGCGGTTCGTCGCCGCGACCGGTCACAGCTCGCCGCAGCACTGGACCGGCGGCACGCATCCGGCCGAGCTGGCCGAGCACCCGGTGGTGTTCGTGACGTGGAAGGACGCCGCCGCCTACGCCCAGTGGGCCGGCAAGGAGTTGCCGAGTGCGCAGCAGTGGGAGAAGGCCGCCCGCGGTACCCGCGGCACGGTCTATCCGTGGGGTGATCAGCCCACGCCGGCCAAGTGCACCGTGCGCGAGAGCGGCATCGGGGCGAGCACGCCGGTGGACCGGTATCAGAGCGGGGCGAGTCCGTACGGGGTCTACGACCTGTGCGGCAACGTGTGGGAGTGGTTTTCCACCGCCTCGCGTCCGGGCCGGCGGGAGCTGCGCGGTGGGGCGTGGACGAGTCCGTTCGAGCGGGCCACGCCGTCCTCGTTCAACGACGCCGCCGAGACGATGTGCGACGACGACACCGGGTTCCGCTGCGTCGTGACCGCCGAGGAGATGGAGCGCCTGCTCAACCGGTAGGCGCGACGTCGCGAGAGTTTAAGATGGCGGTGCGCAGCCGAGTTGATGAGTTGAACTCATGCCGAAGCAGGACTACTACGATGATTCGCATGCGCCGGCGGCGAGCAGCCTGGTCGTGGCCGTGGCTCTCGTCGTGCGCGATTCCGGGGGCAACGTGCTGCTCATCGAGCGCACGGACAACGGGCTGTGGGCCCTGCCCGGCGGGTCCCAGACCTCGGCGAGAGCACGCGTGAGGACGCGATCCGGGAAGTCGAGGAGGAAACCGGGCTCACGGTCGAGGTCACCGACGTCATCGGGATCTACTCCGACCCAAGCACGTGATCACCTACGACGACGGCGAGGTCCGCCAAGAGTTCTCCATCGTCTTCCACGCCCAGGCGAGCAGCGGCCAGTTGCGGACGAGTTCGGAGACCCGCCGGGTGCACTGGGTTTCGCCGGCTGAGGCGACCGCCCTGCCGATGCACGAGTCCATGCGGCTGCGCCTCGAACACGGCACCAGAAGGGCCGAGAACCTTATCTTTCAGCGAGGCGAGCGCGAAAGTCGTTAGCGGGCAGGGGATGGGACAAGAAGTAGCCCTGGTAGGCGTCGACGTTCAGGGCTTGCAGTGTGTGGAGTTGCTGGGACGTTTCGATGCCTTCGGCGACGCAGGTGTGGCCGAGCGCGTGGGTCATGGTGACGATGGCGTGGGCGATGTCGTGGTCGACCGGGTCGGTGTCTATGGTGTTCACGAAGCTGCGGTCGAGTTTGAGGATGTGCACGGGCAGGTTTTTCAGGCGGGTGAGAGTGGAGTAGCCGGTGCCGAAGTCGTCGAGAGCGAAGCGCACGCCGCGCTCGGCAAGGCGGGTCATGGCCTCGTGGGCCTGAGTAGTGAGATCGACCAAGGCGGTTTCGACGACTTCGAGCACCACGCGGCGGGGATCGATGCCGGACTCGTCGAGGAGATCGGTGATCTCACTGAGGAAGTGCGGGGCATCGGGCAGTAGTTCGCTGAGGTTGACCGCGACAGCAGGAGGTGCGTTCCCGGTCGGTCGCCAGCTGGCGGCTTCGGCCAGGGCGGTGCGCAGGACCCACCGGTCGAGCTCGCGGGCGAGGCCGCCTTGCTCGGCTGCTGGCAGGACCACACCGGGGCTCAGCAAGCCGTGTTCGGGGTGGGGCCAGCGCAGCAGCGCTTCGGCAGCCATGATCGTGCCGCTGCTGTCGATGACGGGCTGGTAGTGCAAGGCCAGAGCGTTGGTGCGCAGTGCCTGGCCCAGCTCGCCCTCGAGTTGCAGTTGGCTGTCCACGGCGGTGATCAACTCCGGGTCGGCCAGCGAAATCCGGCCCGGACCGCGGCTTTTCGCGTGGAACATCGCCACGTCGGCATAGCGCAGCACGTCTTGACTGGTCATGGTTTCAGTGAGGAACGCACCCCCGATGGAAGTGGAGATGCTGACCAGCTGGTTACCGGCCGGCACCATCGTGCGCAGCGTCTCTGAGACGCGTTGCGTCAGCGCGTGCAGCCCGCCGAGCGCGTGCAGATCGTTGGCGATGATGAGGAACTCGTCACCGGAGAGCCGACCGACCGTGCACCCGGCGGGCAGGGAGGCGGTGAGTTGCCGCGCCAGGGCGAGGAGGACGTTGTCTCCGGTTTCATGCCCGAGCGAATCATTGATCCGTTTGAAGTTGTCGATGTCGCAGAAGATCACTCCGACGGGTTCGGAGTTGTCGACGGTGAGGTCGGTCAGCAGCTCGTTGATGCCACGTCGGTTCAACAACCCGGTCAACTCGTCGCGACGGGCCTGATCGCGCAGCGCCTGCTCGGCCTGCCGCAGTGCGGTGACGTCGTGCATGAGCACCTGAAAGGCCGGCTGTTCATTCCACGTCGTGCGCACCGAGACCGACTCGACGAGCACCGTGCTCCCGTCCAGGCAGGTCAGGCGCACCTCGGTGGGCTCTGAGGCCATTCCCGGCTCGGTGAGCCCCTCCACCCGCCGACGCAACGCGCGCAGGGAGGGCTCGGCGATGAACTCGTCGATGGAATGCCCGAGCAGTTGCTGATCCGAGTCGGCACGCATCAGCCGCACGGTAGCGGGGTTGACGTAGGTGAGGATGCCGTCTTGGTGCACGCAGACCGCATCGGGGCTGAGTTCGACGAGCAAACGGTACCGGTTGGCGAGCACGGCCAACTGCCGAACGTCCTCACCCTCGGGCCGGGCGTCGGTGACGATGCCCACGAGCCCCTCCGACCGGTCCTTGCCGAACGGGCGCGCCCGGAAGTGCACCCAGTGCGCCACCCCGTCTGCGTCCTCGAACCATTGTTCCGATTCCACGTCCTGCCACACCGGCACCGCGGACATCGACATGATCAAGGGTTCGAGCAGCTCGCGCAAGCGTGTTCGCAACGCCTCGGTGGTGGCGCCGGGCATTGCCAGCAGCCGGGAAAGGCCCGAGGAGAACCACGTGAGATCGCCACTGTCGTGACGATACTGCCACAGCACGGCCCCGTGTGCGGTCAACGCGAGATCCAGCACCGCACGACTCAGCTCGGAACCAGGTGGAAGATCACCGGCGTGCTCGTGCCCCTCGCGAGGCATCCACGTCCCCCTCTCCGTCCGTGTCGACAGGGCAACTGTCTCCACCATCGCCCACGTGCGCAGCCCTCCGCAGTAGCCGTGTCCGGCGAGCGCGCTTCGGCGAGCGCGTCCGGAGAGTGCCGCATAGTGGATCCGGAGGAATACATACTGTGTTTCTCTCCGCCGACTGCAACTCGATGTTTCATTCATATGGGTTAAAAAACGAAATATATAAGCACATGTAGTAGCAAACCTCGAGTGTTCTCGGCACTGTCGTGTGAGGGGAGGGCGCGGTCGTGCTCACGATCCGTGTCCAAGACCGTGCGGAACTGAGCGAGGAGACCAGCATGAGCACACAGCAGTTAGACATCACTGGATTGGGTACGGTCACCGGCTACGGATGGGGTCGGGAGACCCTGTGGGACGGCCTGATCGCGGCGAAACCGGCTGCGTCGCTGCATCCCGGCTATCAGGATGCTGGGCAGCAGTCCGGGTGGGCCGCACTCGTGCCCGAGGGAGGCGACCCGACCGACGGGACCAGCCGGTTCCAACGCGCGATGCGTGCCGCCGCCCGTGAGGCCGTCCAGGACGCCAGCACGCGGGGATGGCAACCCGGCCGGCGGGTCGGCCTGCTGCACGCGGTCGTACTGGGCGAAGTCGATCTGTGGAAGGACTTCTACATCACCCAGGACGGGCAGCTGCCCGTGCGCGACTACCTCGCCCTCATGCCGTCCACACCGATGTCGACGTTGATGCAGGAACACGATTTCCACGGCCCCGCGATGAACGTCGGAGCAATGTGCTCCTCGGGCAACGCGGGCCTGCTCACCGCCAAAGCCTGGCTGGACGCGGGCATCGTCGACGACGTGGTCTTCGTGGCCACCGATCTGTCGGCGACCCCGGAGAACGTCGAGCACTTCGTCAAGATGGGCGTGGCCATCACCGACACCGATCCGCTGCAAGCATGCCGCCCCTTCCAGGAAGGCAGCCGAGGCTTCAGCATGGGTGAAGGCTCCGTGAGCATGGTCCTGTCCAGGCAGACACCCAACCCCTACGCACATGTCCTCGGCGGAGCCATGTCGCACGACGCCCACCACGTCACCTCGATCGACCCGGAACTCACCGACATCCGACGCTGCTTCACCGAAGCCCTCGACAACGCCGACGTCGACCCCAGCGAGGTGCGCTACCTCAACGCCCACGGACCCGGAACCGGCCAGTGCGATCAGGCCGAGGCCACCATCTTCGACTCCCTGTTCCCCGCCGAGGCCCAGCTCTACTCGGTCAAGCCCCTCGCCGGCCACTGCCAGGGCGCCGCCTCGGCCGTCGAGATCGCTGCCACCGCCCTGGGCTACGACCGCAACCTGCTGCCCGCACCGCCCACCATCGCCTCCGGGCACCCACGCCTGCTGAACGGTCCAACCCGGCCGAGCGACGGACTCACAGTCAAATCCTCCATCGGCATGGGTGGCCACAACTCCGCCGTCATCCTCAGCCCAGCATCCGAAGGACCCAACAAGCCCCAAGGCGGCACACGCTGACGTAACCGCTCACTGCACACTGCACAAGCATCTCCCGGGGCCGCACACCAGTCTCAGTGCGCGTGTGTTCAGAATTTCTCCACTGCATCAAGGGCGGCCCCTGCCGGGGCGGTTCAGTTTTTCGTGCTGAAGCTGGCACACCAGCCGTTGTCGGCGCGGATCCGCCAGATCGTGCGCTCCGAGACCTTGAACCCGGCCGTCACGACCTGATTGGCTAGCAGGCGGTAGCCGAACTCCGGATCGTCACGATGGGCGTCGAACACCGCGTTGGCGACCTGAGCCTGCCGGTGCTCGGTACTGGTCACTGGCTGGCGACGCCACCGGTGATAGGGCTGGCGAGCGATCTTCAGGACCCGCCACGTCACCGCCACGGCCCCCGTCGGCGGCGAGCTCGCTGGCGAGCGGGTAGAGCCTTTCCCCGGAGCTGGTCCTGCGACAGATACGCTGCGGCACGCCGTAGCACTTCGTTTTCCTGCTCCAACAAGCGGTTTCGGCGCTTGAGCTCGTGGATCTGGGCGGTCTGATCAGCAGACGAGGCCGGTTGTGCACGTTCGTCGTCGGTGCGGAGCCACTTCTGCAGGGTCATCTCGTGGATGCCGAAGTCAGCGGCGACCTGCGACAGCGGGACACCGGCTTCGCGGTTGCGGGCCACGCGGACGACGACGTCGTCGCGGAACTCGCGGGGTTAGGGCTTGGGCACAGTGACATCCTTTCAGCCTGCCGCGCGGGCTAGCCACGGTGTGTGTCACCTACCTCTGCATCAGCCCCGAAGGGCCGGCCCCGCTCGGGAGGGACGCGGAACCGGCCGATGTCGGTCATGCGTGCCTGTTCCTCGCGTCGCCGCTGGCTTCGTTCGTCACCGGCAGTTCGCTGGCGGTGGACGGGGGCAGCGGAGCCGCGCACGCTGTCGCGGGCAGTTGGTGACGCCGCACCCGCCGGCGCGGGAAGCGGTGCGGCGAACGGTTCGCCGCGGTTCGGAGCGCTGCCGTGCTGGTGCGGAGCCCCGCGGGCAGCGGTTTGTCGGTCGATGCTGGAACGTGGAGGTAGTGATGTCCGGAATGTGCGCGGGTCGCGTCGCCGTGGTGACCGGTGCGGCGCGCGGGCTGGGACGGGCGCACGCGGTGGAACTCGCGCGGCAGGGGGCCCGGGTCGTCGTCCACGACGTCGGCGTGCGCGGGGACGGCGGCGGTGCTGATCCCTCCGCGTGCGCGGAGGTCGCCGCGGAGATCCGGGGGATGGGCGGCGAGGTCCTCGTCGACGGGTCCGATGTCGCGGACTGGGAGCAGGCGCGCGCGCTGATCGATGACGTCGTGACGGCGTTCGGCGGACTCGACGTGCTCGTCAACAACGCCGGATTCCTGCGCGACCGGATGTTCGTCAATATGTCCGAACAGGACTGGGACGAGGTGGTGCGGGTGCACCTCAAGGGGCACGCGGCGATGCTCCGGCACGCCGCGGAGCTCTGGCGCACCCGCGCGAAGAGCGGGCACACCAACGACGCGCGCGTCATCAACACCACCTCCGGTGCCGGGTTGCTCGGCAGCGTGGGGCAGACCAACTACGCCGCGGCGAAGGCGGGTATCATTGCGCTGACGTTGAACGCGGCTGCGGAACTGGGACGTTACGGGGTCAACGTGAACGCGCTCGCCCCCTCGGCGCGCACCAGGATGACCGAAGGCGCCTTCGGGGCGGCAATGTCCGAGCCGGGGGACGGGAGCTTCGACGAGATGGCCCCGGAGAACGTCGCCCCGGTCGTCGCCTGGCTCGGCAGCGACCGCTCGGCTGCGGTGACCGGCAGGGTGTTCGAGGTGGCGGGCGGTTGCCTCTCGGTGGCGCGGGGATGGTCCCGGGGCCCGGAGATCGACCTCGGGCGACGACTGCGAGCCGCGGAAGTGGACGAGATCGTCCCCGACCTCCTCGCTCGGGCGGCGGCACCGGGACCGGTTTACGGGGCGGCGAGCTGAACGGCCCGAGCTGTTGCGGCTCGTGACGTTGTTGGCGCCCCGCCGATGGGAGACGTGATGACGAGCGCTGCGCAGGCGGTGACCTGGACCGACGTCGAGGGGCGCGAGCACACCGCCCGGTGGAGCTCCGCGGGTGGTTTCCCCGCCCCGAAGCGCGTCGTCCCCGGCGACGACCGGTTGCCCGCTGCCGTGGCGCACCGCATGGCCAGCGAGGGCACCGGGATCCTCTGGCAGGGCGACTTCCACAACGCGCGGCAGCTCCTCGGCGCGATGCGGCGGCGGGCCGACCGGAAGCGCCGCGGCCGCGCCGCCGATCCCGCGACCGCGTTCCACCAGCACCGCCAGCGGCAGGCGCAGCGCGCCCGCGTGCTCTCCCTGCTGCTGGTGCCCCTCGAACCCGGCGGTGTGGTGCCGCTGCGGCGAGCTCCCGAGGTCTCCGCCGCCTGCGCCGAAGCCGGCCTGGACACCGGAGTGTCCTGCGCGCTGCCGCTGCGCGATCTGCTCGGGATGATCGGCGCGCACGAGTGGCGGAGGAAGGGCCTCGCGGTCCCGGCGCTGGGCGGGGAGCGCATCCACCCGCACTACGGCGTGTTCGCGCCCACGCGGAGCGAGTACGTGGATCTCGTCGCCCGGGCACCCCTGCCGCAGGGACGCGCGGCGTGGGACGTCGGAACGGGGACCGGGGTGCTCGCCGCGGTCCTCGCCCGCCGCGGCATGGCGCCGGTGACCGCCACCGACTCGAGCGGGGCGGCCCTGGACTGCGCCCGGGACAACCTGGCGCGCCTGGGGCTCGGCGACCGGGTGGACGTGGTGGGCACCGACCTCTTCCCGGAGTCGGGCACGGCTTCGCTGGTGGTGTGCAACCCGCCGTGGGTCCCCGCCAAACCGACTTCGCGACTGGAGCGCGGTGTCTACGACCCCGGCAGCACCATGCTGCGCGGATTCCTCGGAGGACTGCGCGCGCGGCTCGCGCCCGGCGGTGAGGGGTGGTTGGTCCTGTCCGATCTGGCCGAGCGGTTGGGACTGCGCACGCGCGAACAGCTGCTCCACCTGTTCGACACGTCCGGTGTGGACGTGCTGGACAGGTGCGACGGGCAGCCGCGGCACCCGCGCGCGTCCGATGAGGACGATCCGCTGCACGAGGCCCGAGCGGGCGAGACGGTCTCGCTGTGGCGGCTCGGCCCGCGGTGATCAGCACCTGCGCACAGGTGCGGCAACGGCTTTCCGGGAACCTCCCGCGCCGACTCGCGCGGAGCGCTGCCGGGCGGGGGCCGCCGGTGCGCGGAGCGGTGCGCGCACCGCTCCACGCACCGGCGGGAACCTGCGGCGAACCGGCGCCGGTGTCAGCCGCAGAGCTTCCAGTCGCCGTCCTCCTTGACGAGGTTGAGCTTCGACGACTGCGGCTGCTGACCGGGAATGCTCGTCTTGATCGTGGCCGTGCCCTTGTCGCCGTTCTGCTGAACGCCTTCCAGCTCGGTCTTCACCTTCTTGACCTGGTTCAGCTGCTGCGGGTTGGCCTGCTTGAGGTACTGCTCCTTCTGCTTCTGGATCTGCTCGATCTGCGGCATCGCCTTCTCGCAGACCACGGCGCGGTAGTCCTCGGCGTTGACGCTCCGCGGGTTCTGCGTTTCCTGCGAGGTCAGATCCACGTAGCGCTGGGCCGCTGCTTCGGCCGAACTGCCGAAGAGGAAGAAGTACGCGGCCGTCGCGCCACCGCCGACGATGATCAGCGCAGCCGCGATCGAACCGACGAGGAGGCCGATCTTCTTGCGGTTGCGCCGCTTCCCCCGCCCGGGCGACGAAGACTGCTGCGGCAGCTGCTGCCACACCTGCTGCTGCGGTGTCAGCGGCTGCGCGGGCTGCTGGGCGGGTTCCTCCGGCGGCTGCGCGGGCTGCTGCATCCGCGTCGTCTCGTCCGCCTGTCCTCCGCCGGTCTGCTGCTCGTTCCCGGCGGGCTGCGCGGGATCGTCGGAGTCCGCGGCGCCGGTGTTGGAGAGGAACCGGGTGCTCTCCTCGGCCGGCGCGGACTCCGACGCCGTCTCGTCCGTGCGGGCGGACTCCTCCGCGGCCTCCGTGCCCCCGGGTTCGGAGGCCGCCTCCGAACCGGTCGCATCCGCCGCGGACGTGGTGTCTTCCTCGTTCTCGTCCGGGGTCCGATCCCCGGATTCGTGCGGTGGAGTCGTCATACGGCCTTCCGTGCGCGGAATTCCTCCGCGCGGTGTTCGAGTGCGGTTTCGATCGATCCCGAGCGGAGGGATTCGGTCTCCTGGTCCCTGCCCTGTGTCCGCCCGGTGCCCTGCGAGCTCGATCGCGGGCTCGACGACGGCGAGCGTCGAACCCGACACTAGCGGAAACGGTGGACGTCGTCGAAGACCGCGCCGGGGCCGGTCGTGATTCCGCGGCACCGCGCCGCGCGAATTCCGAAAATTCCGGAATTGCGCGGTGCCGGTTTCGCCCCTAACGCGGTTTGCGGGCCACCGCGCCCATGATCGCCGCGGGGTCCTGCTCCGCGGTGCCGCACCACTCCGCGCAGCGCACGAGCCCCGGCGGGACGTATTCCAGCCCCTCGAACAACCGCTCGATCTCCTCCGGGCTGCGCAGGTGGTAGGGCAGCGGTGCGGTCTCGTTGTAGCGGCGCTCCGCCTCGACCACGCCCTCGTCGAGGTTGCTGCCGTCGTAGAGCGCCAGGTAGCTGCCCGGGGGAAGCCGCGTGAGCAGTCCGTCGACGACCTGCTTGGCCTGCCCGGTGTCCGCGATGTGCCCGAGGACGCCCATGAGCAGCACGGCGACCGGCCGGTTCAGGTCGAGCGCCTCCCCGGCGCGATCGAGCACCTGCTCGGCGTCGTGCAGGTCCGCGTGCACGTAGCGGGTCTCCTGCCCGGGCACGGAGCGCAGCAGCGCGCGGGCGTGCGCGAGCACGAGGGGGTCGTTGTCGACGTAGACCACGCGGCATCCGGACGCGCTGCGGTGGGCCACCTCGTGGGTGTTGTCCGCGGTGGGCAGGCCGGTGCCGATGTCCAGGAACTGCCGCACGCCGAGCCCGGCCAGGTGCTCGACGACGCGGACGAGGAAGTCCCGGCCCCCGCGCGCCATCGCGCTGATGCTCGGGTAGTCGCGGTGGATGACGTCGCCGAGTTCGCGGTCGACCTCGTAGTTGTCCTTGCCGCCCAGCCAGTAGTTCCACACGCGTGCGGAGTGCGGCACGCTCGTGTCGATCTCGTCGGACGGAACGCCGGAAGCCATCGGGAGCCCCTCCCCGGAATGTGATCAACTTTTCCGGTGAGGAGTCTCGCACGGGCGACGGGTTCGCGTCCCGGGATCGGCGGGGAACGGCAGCGGCCGGCGCCGGCGGGCTCCCGGGGCCTCACCCGCCGGCCATCGCGCCGATGATGAGGAGCGGTTCCTCGCCGGAGGCGACCTCGGCGGGCAGCGGGTCGTCCGGTTCCTCGTGCGAGAGGTCCTGCTGGCAGGCGTAGAAGCGGACGTACGCGCGGCGCCGGAACGTGTCCTGGTCGCGGATGGTGCCCCGCAGCGCGGGGTGGCGGACTTCCAGCGCGTCCAGCACGGATCGCTGGGTCGGGGTCCCGTCGACGTCGAGCTCGACCTCGCGTTCGTCGACCTTGGCGAGCGTGCGCAGGTGCGCGGGCAGGCTGACGCGGATCATCACCTCTCCTCTCGGCGGATCCCGCCCCCCGGGACGGGAGGGGTCACGGCAGCGTCTGGGCCTCCACGGAGAGCACGGCGGGCAGGTCGCGGACCACCGGGGCCCAGCTGTCGCCCTCGTCGGCGGAGGCGTAGACCTGACCGCCGGTGGTGCCGAAGTACACGCCGCAGCTGTCCAGCGTGTCCACGGCCATCGCGTTGCGCAGCACGTTGACGTAGCAGTGCTGCTGGGGGAGACCTCCGGTGAGCGGTTCCCACTCGCCACCACCGGTGCGGCTGCGGTAGACCCGCAACCGGCCTTCCGGCGGGTAGTGCAGCGAGTCGCTGGTGATCGGCACGACGTAGACCGTGCTCTCCTCGTGCGGGTGCACCACGATCGGGAAGCCGAAGTCGCTGGGCAGGTTCCCGCTGACCTCGTGCCAGGAGTCCCCGCCGTCGTCGCTGCGCATCACGTCCCAGTGCTTCTGCATGTACAGCACTCGCGGCTGCCGGGGGTGCATCGCGATGCGGTGCACGCAGTGACCGACCTCGGCCTGCGGGTCGGGGATGCCGTCGGTGTGCAGGCCGCGGTTGATCGGCTGCCAGCTCGCACCGCCGTCGGTGGTGCGGAAGGCCCCGGCCGCCGAGATGGCGGTGTACATGCGGTCGGGGTCGTCCGGGGCGGGGATGATGGTGTGCAGGCACATGCCGCCGGCGCCCGGGTGCCAGTCGGGGGCGGTGCCGTGCTCGCGCAGCGCGGGCAGTTCCCGCCACGTCGCGCCGCCGTCGGTGGTGCGGAACAGGGCCGCGTCCTCCACCCCGGCGTAGACCGTGTCCGGGTCGCTGCTGAGCGGTTCCAGGTGCCACACCCGCGTGAACTCCCACGGGCGCTGGGTGCCGTCGAACCACTGGTGCGTGCCCGGTTCGCCGGCGTAGGTGAAGTGGTTGCCGACCGGTTCCCACGTCGCGCCGCCGTCGTCGGAGCGCTGGATCAGCTGGCCGAACCAGCCCATCGACGGCGCCGCGTACAGCCGGTCCGGATCGGCCGGGGAGCCGGTGAGGTGGTAGACCTCCCAGCCGGCGAAGTAGGGGCCGTCGACCGACCAGGAGCTGCGGTCGCCGTCGGAGCGCAGCACGAACGCGCCCTTCCGCGTGCCGACGAGAACCCGGACCCGTGTCATGCCTGCTCCTCAGCGTCGTGGGCCGCCGTCCCGGAGGGGGCGAGTGCCGCCACCGTAGTGCCGGCCGCCGCGGTCGGTCTTCTTCGATTTTGCGGTGTTCGCGCGGCCAGCGGCGGAAGCGCGACGAGCACGGGCGGCGCCCACTCCGGGGCGATGTCCAGCGAGACCGCGTGGCCGGTGCTGACCTGCTGCGCCCGCGCGCGGACCGGGTGCGGGCACTGGCCGACGGCCTGCTGCGCGGGCGCGAGGTGCGCCCGCGGGTCGGCCGCTGCGGGCAGCGCCGTGCCGAGCAGCCAGTACTCCCCCGGGGGAACGCCGGTGAACGTGAAGCTCCCCGGGCGCTCGAGCAGCGATCCGGCCACGGGCACGCCGCTCGGGGACCGCTGGCCGAACAGGCCGACGTAGATCACCGCACCCGGCAGCCGGGCGGAGGCCGCCGGGGGCAGGGTCACCGTGCCGGTGACGGTGGCGCCGCGGCGGGCGCGTCCGGGTCGGTGCACCGGCTCGCGCGGGTTCTCGGTGAGCTGCTCGGGCAGGCGGCGGAACGCGGTGGGGGTCGTGCCGACGACGCGGGTGAACCGGCTGGTGAACGTCCCGGGGGAGTCGAAGCCGACGGCCAGGCACACGTCGAGCACGCGATCACCGCCGGACAGCAGCAGCTCCTTGGCGCGCTGGAAGCGGTGCGCGGCGAGGAAGCGCCCCGGCGGCTGCCCGACGGCGCGTTCGAACGTGCGGGCCAGGTGGTGCGGGCTGTAGCCGACGTGGTCGGCGACGTCACCGAGGCGGAGCGGCTCGGCCGCGTGGGCGGTGATGAAGCGCGCCGCTGCGACGACGGGGGCGGAGGAGGTCGCGGGTTCGGGCATGGCGTTGCTCCGCGGTGGAGGATGCGCGCCGATGAGCACGGGTGCGGTCGTTGTGCGCCGAGAGTAGCGCCGCGCACCGACAACCGCCCGCGGTCGCGCCCCGCGCTCCCCGGAGTTCCCGCGAGGAGCGGTTCACTGCTCGGGTTCGTCCCCGGCGGTGAGCTTGCCGAGCAACCGCAGCAGTTCGCCGCGCTCCTCGGGGGCGAGCCGGCGCAGCATCTCCGCGTCGATCGCGTCGGCGACGGGCGCGGCGGCGCGCAGTTCCCGCTCGCCCTGCTCGGTGAGTTCCAGCAGGCGGCGCCGGCGGTCCTCGTCGTCGACGGCGCGCCGGACGAGCCCGCGGCTTTCCAGGCGCACCAGCAGCGAGGCGAGGGTGGCCTTGTCGATCGCGGCGCGCTGGCCGAGGGCGGTCTGCTCGATGCCGGGGTTGGCGTGGATGGCGGTGAGCACGGCGTACTGCGGTTTGGTCAGCGACAGCCGCGCCTGCCAGTCGGCGGCGTGCTCCTGCAACGCGCGGCGGAGGAAGTGGAAGACGGCCTGATCGAGTTCCACGGGCTCGTTCCTCGTCGGGGGCGGCGGGCTGTGCGCCACATCGTAGTGCACGGCCTCCGCGGGACGAGTTAGTATGTACACGAACGTTCGTACACGAACCAATGGATGCGCGGGAGCGGTGGGATGCGACTCGTCGTCGGCATCAGCGGAGCGACCGGGGCCCCCTTCGGGGTCCGCCTGCTCGAGGTCCTGCACGAGCTGCCCGAAGTGCACACGCACCTGGTGATGAGCCGGTGGGCGCGCACGACCGTCGAACTGGAGACCTCCCGCAGCGCGCGGGAGGTCGCCGAACTCGCCGACACCGTGCACGGCAGCGGCGACCAGGCAGCGGAGATCTCCTCCGGCTCGTTCCGCACCGACGGCATGGTCATCGCCCCGTGCAGCATGAAGACCCTCGCCGGCATCCGCGCCGGATACGCCGACGGGCTGCTCGGGCGGGCCGCCGACGTGGTGCTCAAGGAGCGCCGCCGGCTCGTGCTGGTGGCCCGCGAATCCCCCCTGAGCGAGATCCACCTGGACAACATGCTCGCGCTGTCCCGGATGGGCGCGACGGTCCTGCCGCCCGTCCCCGCGTTCTACGACCACCCGCAATCGGTGTCCGATGTGGTCGACCACGTCGTCACCCGCGTGCTCGACCAGTTCGACCTGCCCGCGCCGAACCCGAAGAGGTGGGGAGGTCTTGCCGCCGCGCGCGCCGAGGAGTCCGAAACCCGCCCCGAGCGGCCGCGCTGATCCGCGCAGCTGCCCGGAGATCACGAACAGGAGGAGCAGTGCCCCACGACGATTTCCGGTCCTACTTGGACGCGCTGAACCGGGAAGGCCAGCTGCTGCACGTCGCCGAGCAGGTCGACCCCGAGCCCGACCTCGGCGCAGCGGCGAACGCGGCACCCCGCCTGGGGGAGACGGCCCCCGCGCTGTACTTCGACAACGTCACCGGGTTCACCGACGCGCGCATCGCGCTCAACGCGCACGGCTCGTGGCCCAACCACGCCGTCGCCATGGACCTGCCGACGAACACCTCCACCCGCGAGCAGGTCGAGGAGTTCATCCGCCGCTGGGAGGACTTCCCCGTGCCGCCGGAGCGGCGCGCGGATCCGCCGTTCGCCGCGAACACCCGCGAGGGCGAGGACGTCGACCTGTTCGACGTGCTGCCGCTGTTCCGGCTCAACGACGGTGACGGCGGGTTCTACCTGGACAAGGCGGCGGTCGTCTCCCGCGACCCGGAGGACCCGGAGAACTTCGACAAGCAGAACGTCGGCACCTACCGGCTCGAGGTCAAGGGGCAGAACAAGCTCGGCATGCAACCGGTGCCGATGCACGACATCGCGCTGCACCTGGGCAAGGCCGAGGAGGGGGACGAGGACCTGCCGGTCGCGATCGCGCTGGGCAACGACCCGGTCATGACGATGGTCGCCGGCACGCCGCTCGGCTACGAGCAGTCCGAGTACGAGATGGCGGGGGCGCTGCGCGGGGCTCCCGCGCCGATCGCCACCGCACCGCTGACCGGGTTGGACGTCCCCTGGGGGTGCGAGGTCCTGCTGGAAGGCGTCGTCGAGGGCCGGAAGAGGGAGATCGAGGGCCCGTTCGGCGAGTTCACCGGGCACTACTCCGGCGGCCGGAACATGACCGTGGTGCGCATCGACCGCATCTCCTTCCGCACCAGTCCGGTCTTCGAGTCGCTGTACCTCGGCAAGCCGTGGACCGAGATCGACTACCTGATCGGGCCGGCCACCTGCGTGCCGCTGCAGCAGCAGCTGCGCGCGGACTTCCCGGAGGTGCAGGCGGTCAACGCGATGTACACGCACGGGCTGCTGGCGATCGTGTCCACCAGGAAGCGCTACGGCGGTTTCGCCCGCGCCGTCGGGCTGCGCACCATGACCACCCCGCACGGGCTCGGCTACACCAAGGTCGTGATCGTCGTCGACGAGGACGTCGACCCGTTCGACCTGCCGCAGGTGATGTGGGCGCTGTCCACGAAGGTCAACCCGGCCAGCGATCTGGTGAACCTGCCCGGCATGTCCGTGCTGGAGCTGGATCCGGGATCGCAGCCGCCCGGGATCAGCAACAAGCTCGTCATCGACGCGACCACCCCGGTCAAGCCGGACGACCGCGGGCACTACAGCCAACCGGTGAGCGACCTGCCGGAAACCCCCGCGTGGGTGGAGAAACTGCGCGGCATGCTCGCCGAGCGCTGATACCGACCCGCCGACACCGAAGCAGAGGAGGACCATGATGTGCCCGCGTTGCGCGTGGGAGGAGCTCCACCACCTCGCCACCTCGCCCGTGCCCGACGTGTGGGAGGTCTGGCAGTGCGCCCGGTGCCTGTACACCTGGCGCACCACCGAGCCGGCCCGCCGCAGCACGCGCGCGGCCTACCCGGAACGGTTCCGCATGACCCAGGCCGACATCGACGCGGCCCCGGAGGTGCCCGCCGTGCCACCGCTGTCCGGCAGCGCCCGCTCCGGTGGGGCGCAGTCCGGTGGGGCGCAGGGGTGATCGGGCATGGCCGATGACGACACGCTCATGTGGGAAGCGCGCGCGGTGCCGGGCTCGTGCGGGGCGCTGCTCCGCTGGGTCGAGGAGACCGCCCTGCCAGCCGCGCGCGGTGCGACCCGGCTCGCCGAGGCCCGGCTGTACGAAGCCGGTGAGGACCGCGTCGTGGCGATCCTGCACTTCGACGGTGCTCCCGCGTCGCTGCCGGAGCCACCCCGGGAACTGCTCCACCGGGAGCCCCACCAGTGGACGTTCCGCTGCGTCCGGGCCCGCTAGGAGGAGCTCCTCCGGTGGGGGACGTGCTCTCCCGGGTCCCGTGAGTTGCACCGAGCTCACCCAGATTGGATCCGTTCCAGTGTGCGCAATTTTCATGAAAATTGCGCACACTGGAATCGGTCAAAAGAGGGAGCTGCAGGGCAACCGGCGTTTCTCAGTCTTTCGGGTTGATGCAGCCCAGGACCTGGGTGGTTCAGCAGTGGTGCAGCGCCGGGGTGGGCGGCGGTGACGGGACGGTCCCGCTTCAGGAACCGGTGCGGGCGGGGACGGAGGGCTCCTCCGCCCTGGGTGGAGCCGCGTTGCGCGGCAGGAACCGGTCGAGCGCCACGAGCAGCGCCCCCAGCAGCCAGAACGCCGCGCCGTAGAGGACCACGTTCTGCGCCACCCCGGCCGCGCCGAGCATGTCGACGTTGATGAACGGGTAGGGGTAGCGCACCTCCGCATCGATGAGCGCGCCGCGCACGAGGGCGAACACGAAGTAGCAGACCGGGTAGGCCAGCCAGAGCAGCCCGCAGCGCCAGCGCAAGCGGCGGTGCTCGTCGAAGAGCAGCCAGTCGAGCACCGCCAGCACGGGCACGGCGGTGTGCAGCAGCCAGGTCGACAGCTCCATCGCCGCGGTCGGGGCGACGTCGCCTCCCTCCATCGTGTCCGACGGCGCGTCGGCGAGCACGAAGTTGAACACCAGCCCGGTGATGACGATGTACAGCGTGGCAGCACCCTTGAGCCATCCCGGCAGCGGCGCGCGCCGCGCGAACGACGCCCAGGCCGACCAGGCGAACGCCGCGGCCAGCAGGATGTTGCTCTGCACGGTGAAGAACACGAGGGAATCGCCGGCGCCGTGCTGGTGGACGTTGAGCACCACGCCGAGGGCGGCGACCAGAGCGACCACGACGCGATAGAACCCGGCGACCGAACTGCCGCGCACACCCCACCCCCGCGAGATCACCGACGCGCAAACAGTCCAACCGTAACTGAGGTGAACGGTTCCGGATCCTCGCCTGGTGTGTGATGTGCGCGGCAGTGCTCGTCAGTCGCGGGCCCAGCTCCCCTCAGCCGCGGGTGATCAGCGAACGCGCGAAGAACCCGAGGTTGGCGGGACGTTCGGCCAGCCGGCGCATGAAGTAGCCGTACCAGTCCTCGCCGTAGGCCACGTACACGCGCAGCCGGTTGCCCTCGGCGACGATGCGCCGCTGCTCCTCGGGTCGGATGCCGTAGAGCATCTGGTACTCGAAGTCCGCGGGACCGCGTCCGCACCGCTCGGCCAGATCGGAGGCGATCGGCACCAGCCGCGGATCGTGCGTGGCCACCATCGGGTAGCCGTTGCCCGCCATGAGCACCCGCAGGCACCGCACGTACGAGCGGTCCACCTCGTGCCGCTGCTGGAACGCAACCGAGGCGGGCTCGGAATAGGCGCCCTTGCACAGCCGCACCCGCGCCCCGCTGGTGGCCAGGTCGCGGCAGTCTCCCTCGGTGCGGCTCAGGTACGCCTGCAGCACGGCGCCGACCCAGGGAAAGTCCACCCGCAGGTCCCGCAGGATCCCCAGGGTGGAGTCGATGGTGGTGTGGTCCTCCATGTCCAGGGTCACCGTGGTGCCCGCCGCGGCGGCCGCCTCGCAGATCGCGCGCGCGTTGTCCAGCGCGAGCTTCTCGCCGTCGCGCACCAGGAACTGGCCCACGGCCGAGAGCTTCACCGAGACCTCGGCGTGCTCGGCCAGCCCGCCGGCGCGCAGGGCTCCGAGCACCTGCTCGTAGGCCCGGACCGTCTCGGCGGCCCGTTCCCGGTCCACCGTGCCCTCACCGAGGTGGTCGAGGCTGACGGTCATGCCCTGGTCGACGAGCCGGTGCACGGCGGCCACGGCCTGCTCCGTCGTAGTGCCCGCGACGAAGCGGTCGACCACGGCGCTGGTCAGCGGGTTGGCTTCGACGAGGTGGCGCATCCGCGGCGAGCGCGCGGCGGCGAGCAGGGTGCTCCGGAACATGGTCGGTCTCCTGGAGTTTCGGGGTCCGGGACGGCGGGGCGCGGCCGGTTCCGCGCCCCGGCGCGGAACCGGCGTGGGTGACGTCAGCCCATGTGGGGGTAGGTGTGGTCGGTGGGGGTGACGAAGGTTTCCTTGATTGCTCGGGGGCTGGTCCAGCGTTGCAGGTTGAATGGTGAGCCGGCTTTGTCGTTGGTGCCGGAGGCGCGGCTGCCGCCGAACGGTTGGCGCGACACGATGGAGCCGGTGGGTTTGTCGTTGACGTAGAAGTTGCCGGCGGCGAACCGCAGCCGGTGGTGCGCTTCGTCGATGGCGGTCCGGTCGGTGGCGAAGACGGCGCCGGTCAGCCCGTAGGGGCTGGTCGCGTCGACCTGGTCGAGCATCTGGGGGTAGGTGGTGTCGTCGTAGACGTGCACCGCGATGATCGGGCCGAAGTATTCGGTGGTGAAGGCTTCGTCGGTGGGGTCGGTGCCGACGAGCACGGTCGGTTCGACGAAGTAGCCGGTGGTGTCGTCGCAGCCGCCGCCGGCGAGGACCTCCAGGGAGGGTTCGCGTGTTGCGCGCTGCAGCGCCGCGGCGTGTTTGGCGAATGCGCGGTTGTCGATGACGGCTCCGCCGAAGTGGGCGAAGTCGGTGACGTCGCCGTAGGAGAGCGCCCGGGTGGTGTCGGCGACGCGTTCGCGCAGGCCGGATTCCCACAGCGAGCGGGGCACGTAGGCCCGCGAGGCGGCCGAGCACTTCTGGCCCTGGTACTCGAACGCGCCGCGCACCATGGCCGTGGCCACGGCTTCCGGATCGGCCGAGGGGTGGGCGACGATGAAGTCCTTGCCGCCGGCCTCGCCGACGATGCGGGGGTAGCTGCGGTAGGTCTCCAGGTTCTCGCCGATGGTGCGCCACAGCCTGCGGAACGTGGCCGCCGAGCCGGTGAAGTGCAGCCCGGCGAAGTGCGGGTCGGTCAGGGCGACCTCGCTGACCGCCTGGCCGTCGCCGGTGACCATGTTGATCACGCCGGGTGGCAGGCCGGCGGCCTCCAGCATCCGCAGCGAGTAGTGGGCCGCGAACTGCTGCGTCGGTGTCGGTTTCCACACCACGGTGTTGCCCATCAGCGCCGGGGCGGTGGGCAGGTTCGCCGCGATCGCGGTGAAGTTGAACGGGGTGATCGCGGTGACGAAGCCGTCCAGCGGGCGGTAGTCCATGCGGTTCCACTCGCCGGGCACCGACCGGGGCTGCTCGGCGAGGATCTGCCGGGCGAAGTGCACGTTGAACCGCAGGAAGTCGGCGAACTCGCAGACCGCCTCGATCTCGGACTGGTGCACCGACTTGGACTGGCCGAGCATCGTCGCGCCGTTGATCGTGTCCCGCCACGGCCCGGAGAGCATGTCGGCCGCGCGCAGCAGCACCGCAGCCCGCTCGTCGAAGGGGGTGGCGGCCCAGCCCGCGGCGGCGTCTCTCGCGGCGCGGACCGCGTCGGCGACGTCGGCGCGCGTGGCCTGCGCGGAGGTGCCGAGCACGTGGGCGTGCTCGTGCGGCTGGACCACGTCGAAGCGCGTGCCGCCGGCCATGCGCTGCTCGCCACCGATGGTGCAGGTCAGCTCGACGTGGTCGGCCTCGAGCTCGGCGATGCGCTTCTGCAGCGACTCCCGCTGCGCAGAACCGGGGCGGTACTCGTGCACCGGCTCGTTGGCCGGAGCCGGAACGGATGTGACCGCGTCCATGGCCATCCTCCTCGTTGCGGTTCGGGGTGGTTGTGTCCCGCTCTCACGGGAAGATTAGGTGTTTTCCACGTCACGCGTGTTGTTCGAGCGGCTATCGTTGGCCCGATCCGGTTGTTCTGCTGCACGAATGAACCAAGGTGTGGGAGTGGACGAGGTGAACGAGGCCCGCGACCCCTCGCAGGGTGGTCCTGCGCAGGGTGGTCCTGCGCAGGGCGAGGCGCGCGCGGGCGAGGAACGCGAGGTGCCGCTGCGGCAGCTGCTCATCGCCGTGGGCGATCCGCTGGTGGAGGTGCTCGCCGCGCCCCGCGGCTTCGACGTCCCCGTCGCGGACGTCGCCATCCTCGACCCGGAGGAGGACATCAGCGGCCACCGCGGCGACTTCGTCCTCGTCATCGGGGCGCGCGGGCGGGCGGCGCTGCGCGTGGTGCGCGCCGCCGCGCGGGCCGGTGCGGTGGCCGTGGCCGTCAAGGTGACCAGCGACCAGGACGCGCGGGTGCTGCGCGACTCGGCCATCGACGAGGGCATCGCCCTGCTCGGCGTGCGCGGCGAGGTGCGCTGGGAGCAGCTCGAGTCGTTCGCCCGGTCGGCGCTGCACCACGCCCGGCTGGCCGGGGACGCCGAGGCCGCCGAGTCCATCGGCGACCTGTTCTCCCTGGCGCAGACGGTCGCGGCGATCACCGGCGGCAGCGTCAGCATCGAGGACACCGCCAACCGGGTGCTGGCCTACTCGCGCTCCGACGAGGACGTCGACGAGCTGCGGCGCCTGTCCATCCTGGGCAGGCAAGGACCCGAGTCGTACCTGGTGATGCTGCGCGAGTGGGGCGTGTACGAGCGGCTGCGCTCCGGGGAGGAAGTCGTGCGCATCGACGAGCACCCGGACCTGGGCATCCGCGGGCGGATGGCCGTCGGCATCCACGCCGGCGCGCAACCGCTGGGCACGATCTGGGTGCAGGAGGGGCGCCGCGGGCTGGCCCCCGACTCGGAACGCGCCCTGCTCGGCGCCGCCCGGGTCGCCGCGCTGCACCTGATCCGCCAGCGCACCGAGGCCAGCGCCGGTCCGCGGTTCCGGGAGAACCTGCTGACCGGGCTGCTCGACGGGCGGGTCGACGCCCGCTCGGTGGCCGACAACATCGGCGCCGACGTGGAGCGGCCGGCCGCGGTCGCGGTGTTCACGCTGCGCCCGGCCGAGACCCTCGCGTCCGACCACGCGGAGCGCGAGCTGCAACGGGCCGAACTGACCAGCCTCATCTCGGTGCACGCGGCCGCCTACCGGCGCAGCGCGCTGGTGACCATGCTCGGCTCGCGGGTGTACGTGCTGCTGCCCGACCTGCCCGGACGCGGTGCCGGGACCTCCGCGCTGGGACTCGTGCAGGAGATCGCGCAGGCCGCGCGCCAGCACCTGCGCGTGCGGATCCGCGCCGGGGTCGGCTCAGCGGTGGGCACGCTCGAGGACGCCGCCGAGTCGCGCGCGGAGGCCGACCGCGTGCTCGGCGCGCTGTCGACCGAGGGCGGACCGGAGATCGCCACGCTGGACGACGTGCGCGCGCACGTGCTGCTCGGCGAGGCGCTGTCGGTGCTGCGGGGGCAGGAGCGGTTCCGCGACGGGCGGCTGGACGCGCTGCGGGCCCACGACGCCGAGCACGGCGCCGAGCTGGCCCGCTCGCTGCTGGCCTACCTCGACGCGTTCGGCGACGTGCGCAGCGCCAGCGCGCAGCTGCACGTGCACCCGAACACGCTGCGCTACCGGATCCGGCGGGCGGGCGAGATCGCCGGCGTCGACCTCGGCGACGCCACCGAACGCCTCAGCGCCCAGCTGCAGCTGCGCGCCTTCGGCACCGGGTGATGCCGGGGCTTCCGGTGCTGCGCTCCAGCCGGACTTCGTCGCGTCGTTTCGCGCGCGGGGGAGCTCGCAGCTCCTCCGCAGCGGCAGGCGTCAGCGGCGTGGCGAAGCGCTGCTAGAGCTTGCGCAGGCGGATCCGGTTGATCGAGTGGTCGGCGTCCTTGCGCAGCACCAGGGACGCCCGCGGGCGCGTGGGCAGGATGTTGTCCACGAGGTTCGGCTCGTTGATGGTCTTCCACAGGTGCCGTGCCTCGTCGCGCGCCTCCTGATCGGACAGTCCGGCGAAGTGGTGGAAGTGCGCCCGCGGGTCGGAGAAGGACAGCCCGCGCAGGGCGAGGAACCGGTCGACGTACCACTGCTGGATGTTGTCGAGGTGCGCGTCGACGTAGATGGAGAAGTCGAACAGGTCCGAGACGGTCAGGCTCGGCCCCGGTTGGAGCACGTTGAGCCCCTCCAGGACGAGGATGTCGGGCTGGCGGACGACCTGGCGCTCGTCGGGCAGGATGTCGTAGGCCCGGTGCGAGTACACGGGAGCGGAGACCTCGGGCTCCCCGGATTTCACCTCGCTGACGAACCGCAGCAGCTTCCGGCGGTCGTAGCTCTCCGGGAATCCCTTGCGGTGCATGATCCCGCGGCGCACGAGCTCCGCCTTGGGGTGCAGGAACCCGTCGGTGGTGACCAGGTCCACGCGGGGGTGGTCGGGCCAGCGGGCCAGCAGGGTGCGCAGGATGCGCGCGGTCGTCGACTTGCCGACGGCGACGCTGCCGGCGATGCCGATGACGAACGGCACCTTCGCCGTGTTCCCGCCGCCCCCGAGGAAGGTGGTCGACGCCGCGTGCAGCTGCTGCCGGGCGGCCACCTGGAGGTTGATCAGCCGCGACAGGGGGAGGTAGACCTCGGCGACCTCGGTGAGGTCCACCGGCTCCCCCAGGCCGCGCAGCCGGTCGAGCTCCTCCTCGGTCAGCGGGAGCGGCAGGCTGTCGCGCAGCTCTCGCCACTGCTCGCGGTGCAGTTCGACGTACGGGCTCTGTTCGCGAACGCGCGTCACGCTATACCCCTCGACGATGAGGCGGGGACAACAACGACCCGTGCTGCCGCAGCGGCAACTCGAGCAGGCTAGACCCGCGCCTTCGCCGCGTGCAGTGATCCACTGCACTGTGAGAGCAACGGAACAGCGCCCCGTCGGGCGCCGGCGGGATGCGGACTGCGGGTTCGTCGGGCGCTCCCGCCGGACGGGGTGCTCCCGGACGTGGCGGCCCGCCGCGGGGGCGGGCCGCCGAACCGGATCACCGCTCGCGGTGCAGCGCCGAGTTCCGGTAGCTGTAGGCGAAGTAGACCACGAGCCCGATGAGGAACCAGGCGCCGAAGCGCAGCCACGTCTCGGTGGTCAGGAACGTCACCAGCCACAGCGAGAACGCGATGCCGATCACCGGCACCACGGGCATGCCGGGGCAGCGGAAGGAGCGCGGCAGCTCGGGCCGGCGGTAGCGCAGCACGATCACCGCGGCGCAGACGACGACGAACGCGAGCAGGATGCCGATGTTGGTCAGCTCCGCGGCCTCGCCGATCGGCAGCAGGCCGGCCAGCACGGCCGCGACCGCGCCGACGACCCAGGTGAACCGGGTGGGCACCTGGCGCACCGGGTGGGTCTTCGCGAACCAGCGGGGCAGCAGGCCGTCGCGGCTCATGGCGAAGCCGACGCGGGTGACGCCGAGCATGAAGGTGAACATCACCGTGAGCACGCCGAGGACGGCGCCGACGGCGATGACCGCGCCGATGATCGGCAGGCCCACGTCCGCGAAGGCGGTGGCCAGCGCGCTGTCCGGGTTGATCTGGTCGAACGGGACCATGCCCGTGAGCACGAGGCAGACGAACACGTAGATGACCATGGCGATCGCCAGCGACAGCAGGATCGCCTTCGGCAGGTGCTTCTGCGAGTCGGTCGACTCCTCCGCGGCGGTGCTCATCGCGTCGTAGCCGAACACGGCGAAGAACACGGTCGCGGCACCGGTGAACGTGCCCGCGAGCCCGAAGGGGAAGAACGGTTCGTAGTTGCCGGTCTTGACGTAGAACGCGCCGACGGCGACGACCAGCAACGCCACCCCGATCTTGAGGTACACCAGGACGCTCTCGAAGCGGGCCGCGCTCTTCATGCCCATGTTCAGCACGAACGCGATGAGCAGGCACAGCAGCACCGCGATGAGGTTGATCTTGTAACTGCCGTCGGGCACCCCCGCCGGCTCCGTGCCCGGTGCGCCGCTCATCCACAGCGGCAGGTCCAGGTTCGCGAAGCTCAACAGCTCGTTGAAGTAGCCCGAGATGCTGATGGCGACGACGGCGGCGATCGCGGTGTACTCCAGCAGCAGGTCCCAACCGATGAACCAGCCGACGATCTCGCCGAGCACGGCGTAGCCGTAGGTGTAGGCCGAGCCCGCCTTGGGGATCATGCCGGCGAACTCGGCGTAGGAGAACGCGGCGGCCGCGCTGGCGATCCCGGCGATGAGGAACGAGAACAGCACGGCGGGGCCGGCCTTCTCGTTGGCGACGGCCCCGGCGAGCGAGAAGATCCCCGCACCGATGATGCCGCCGAGGCCGATCGCGGTGAGCTGCCACAGCCCCAGCGAGCGGCGGAGTCCGCCTCCGCCGGTGTCCTCGGAGATCTCCTCGATCGGTTTCCGGCGGAGCACTCCGAGCCCGGAGGTGCTGCGAGATGCCGTCAACGGCTGCTCCTCTCCAGTGAGGTGGTGGTGCCCGCGGCAGCGCCCGGGCGACGTCTCGGAACGGCCGTCGCAGACCAGCCGCGGAGCGCGTTGGTGCCGCGCTGCGGCGGCGGGGCCGCTGCGAACGGCCAGCGGTGAAACGTACGCCGCCATCCGTGTCGTGATGTTGTGCTGGAGCACAAGGATGTGCCCGAGTGGTTGGCCTTTCGGATGAACGGCGTCGATATCGGGCGTGCCGCGCCTCGCGCAGCGGCCGCCTCGTGCGCCCTGCGTGACCGCTGCTGGCCGCGGTCGTTAGTGTTCACGCCGGTTCTCACGGCGCCAGGGAGTCGCGGTCAGCGGAAGCGAGGAGTCGATGTCCAGTTACTCCACGGTCATCGTCGGCACGGACGGGTCACCGCCGTCGCTGCAGGCGGTCGGCAGAGCGGCCGAGGTGGTGCGCGACGCCGCATCCGAGCTCGTGGTGGTGTGCGCCTACACCCCGAACGACGACCGGCAGATCCAGGAAGCCCGCGACGAGCTCGGGGACGAGGCGTTCCAGGTCGTCGGTTCCGCGCCCGCCGAGGACACGTTGCGCGAGGCCGCCGACATCGCCCGCTCCACCGGTGCGCAGCAGGTGCGCACCGTCGCCGAGGTGGGTGCCCCCATCGGGGTGCTGCTCGAGCAGGCCGAGCGCCACGCGGCGGAGCTGCTCGTGATCGGCAGCCGCGGCCTCAACACCCTCAAGGGGCGCATCCTGGGCTCCGTGCCGTCCGAAGTATCCCGCCGAGCGGAGTGCGATGTCCTCGTCGTCCGAACAGCCCGCTGACTTCCGCGGAGAACCCCACGAGGTCACCGAGGTCCTGCTCGGGGGTGAGCCGCGGTACCGCAAGTCGGAGGTCGCCGAGGCGGTCGGTGTGGAGCTCGAACGCGCCGAACGCCTCTGGCAGGCCATGGGCTTCTCCCACGTGGGTGAGGACGACGTCGTGTTCACCGACTCCGACGTGGGCGCGCTGCGCGCGCTGGTGCAGCTGGTCTCCGCCGACGTGATCAACCCCGAGCTGGAGACCGCGGTCGCGCGCAGCCTCGCGCAGACCATGTCGCGCCTGGCCGAGTGGGAGGTCGGCATCTTCCGCTCCGTCCTCGGGGAGACGTTCACCCGGGACCCGGCGACCACGGCGGAGGTCGCGCGGGCGATCCTGCCGGTCATGGAGCAGATGCAGAGCTACGTGTGGCGGCGGCACCTGGCCGCCACCGCCACGCGGGAGCTCGCCGACCCCGGCTCCTCGGAGGAACGCGTCCAGGTGATCGGGTTCGCCGACATCGTCGGCTACACGCGGCTGATCAGGGACTTCACCGAGCTCGAGCTGGCGCGGCTCATCGACGCGTTCGAGGAGCTGGCGACCAGCGTCGTCGCGGAGAACCGCGGTCGCATCGTCAAGACCGTCGGCGACGAGGTGCTGTTCGTCAACGAGCGCCCCGGCGACGCGGCCGAGGTCGCGTTGACGCTCAACGAGCGCATCGCCGACAGCGATCTGCCGCCGCTGCGCATCGGCCTGGCCCGCGGTACGGTGCTCAGCCGCTTCGGTGACGTGTACGGCTCGACGGTGAACATCGCCAGCAGGCTGACCTCGGTGGCGCGCCCCGCATCGGTGCTCATCGACCAGGAGGTGGCCGAGGCGCTGCGGCCCGTGGGCGCCTACCGCCTCACCCCGCTGGGGCCGCGCAAGGTGCCCAGTTTCCGCGGTGTGCGGGCCTGGGCGCTGCGCCGCGCGGACTGACGCCCGCCGCGCGGTTCGCACGTCCGGCGGTCAGTCGAACGGGTGCTGATCGTGAACGTGGGGCACGGCATAGCCACGTCCCGGGGGGCTGCTCACCGGCGGTCGGCGCCCTAGAGTCGGGGTATGCCGGAAACCTCCGCGATCCGCGCGCACACCGACCGGGTCGAGAACCTGCGCCGCCAGTACTCCGCCATCCCGGCCGGACGACCAGTGCGCCTGGCCAAGCCGACGTCGAACCTGTTCCGCTTCCGCTCCGCCGAGGACCGGCCCGGACTCGACGTCGCGGCGTTCGACCACGTCCTCGACATCGACAGCGACGAGGACCGCGCCCAGGTCGAGGGCATGGCCACCTACGAGTCCATCGTGGACGCGCTGCTCCCCTCCGGGTACGTCCCGAAGGTCGTGCCGCAGCTGCGGACCATCACGCTCGGCGGAGCGATCGCGGGGCTGGGCATCGAATCCACTTCGTTCCGCAACGGACTGCCGCACGAATCCGTGCAGGAGATGGACGTCCTCACCGGTGACGGCAACGTGGTCACGGCACGCCCGGACAACGAGCACGCCGCGCTGTTCCGCGGTTTCCCCAACTCCTACGGCACGCTCGGCTACTCGCTGCGGCTGGACATCGAGCTGGAACGCGTCGCCAACCACGTGCGGTTGCGCCACCTGCGGTTCACCTCCGCGGCCGAGTGCGCCGCCGAACTCGCGCGGCTGTGCACCGAGCGCGACTGCGAGGGCCACCGGGTCGACTTCCTCGACGGCACCGTGTTCGGCCCGAACGAGCTGTACCTGACCGTCGGCACGTGGACCGAGGACGCGCCGTACACCAGCGACTACACCGGTCGGGACATCTACTACCTGTCGCTGCGGCAGCGCCACGTCGACTACCTGCGCACGTACGACTACGTCTGGCGCTGGGACACCGACTGGTTCTGGTGCTCCCGGGCCTTCGGCGCGCAGAACCGGTGGATCCGTCCTCTGTGGCCGAAGAAGTACCGGCGCTCCGACGTCTACCGCAAGCTGGTCTCGCTCGACCGGCGCTACGCGCTGAGCGACCGGCTGTCCGTGCTGCGCGGGGGCGGCGGCAACGAGCCGGTGATCCAGGACGTGGAGATCCCCGCCGACCGCCTGACCGAGTTCCTCGAGTTCTTCCACCGCGAGATCGGCATCGCCCCCGTGTGGCTGTGCCCGGTGAACCTGCGCGACCCGCAGGGCTGGCCGCTGTACCCGATGGACCCGGAGACGCTCTACATCAACGTCGGGTTCTGGTCCGTGGTGCCGCTGCGGCCCGGCGAGGCGCCGGGCACGCACAACCGGCGCATCGAGACCGCGGTGCGGGAGCTCGGCGGGCACAAGTCGCTGTACTCCAACGCGTACTACACCGAGGACGAGTTCTGGCAGCTGTACAACGCCGAGGCCTACCGCGCGCTCAAGCAGGAGTACGACCCGCAGGGGCGGTTGCCCGACCTGTACGACAAGTGCGTCCGCGAACGTTGACCGGAGCGGCCGCACCGGACGCTCCGGAGGCGCGCCGCTGCACCGCCTGATCCGGCAGCGGCGGCGTGCGAACAGGGAAAAATCGAACGAGCAGGGGAGGAGTCGCGATCATGGGCTGGGCAGACATGGTGCGACGGGTATTCGGCGAAGATCTCCCGGTCGAGATCACGGCCTACGACGGCAGCCGCACCGGGAGGTCCGGGGCGGACGCGCGCGTGGAGATCACGTCCCCGCTGGCGCTGGCGCACCTCGCGGCTGCCCCCGGTGAGCTCGGGCTGGCGCGGGCCTACGTCAGCGGCGCCATCGACGTGCACGGCGACATGTACACCGCGCTGTCCGGTTTCCCGACCCCGCAGCTGCGGGATCTGCCGCCCGGTCTGCGGAGCGAGCTGCTGGCGAAGCTGGCCGCCCACCGCGCGTGGTGGCCCGTGTCCGTGCCGGAGGTGGAGCACCGGCCGCGCGGAGCGCTGCGCGGCCTGCGCCACTCGAAGCGGCGGGACAGCGCGTCCGTGTCGTACCACTACGACGTGTCCAACCGGTTCTACGAGTGGGTGCTGGGACCGTCGATGACCTACACCTGCGCGGTGTTCCCCTCCGCTGATTCCACACTGGACGGAGCCCAGCACGCCAAGCACGACCTGGTCGCGCGGAAGCTGGCGCTGCGCGCGGGGATGCGGTTGTTGGACGTCGGCTGCGGCTGGGGCGGCATGGTCATGCACGCCGCCGAGCACTACGGCGTCCGCGCCCTCGGTGTGACGCTGTCGCAGCAGCAGGCCGAATGGGCGCAGAAGGTGATCGCCGAGCGCGGGTTGTCGCAGCTGGCCGAGGTGCGCCACCTGGACTACCGGGACGTGCCTGAGTCCGACTTCGACGCGGTCAGCTCGATCGGCCTGACCGAGCACATCGGACGCGACCAGCTGCCGGAGTACTTCCGCTCGCTCGCGGGGAAGCTGCGTCCCGGCGGCCGGTTGCTCAACCACTGCATCACCCGTCCGCACGGCGGGCACGGCATCCGCGCGGGGAAGTTCATCGGGCGCTACGTGTTCCCGGACGGCGAGCTGGAACCTGTGGGCACGCTCACCTCCGAGATGAACGACGCGGGGTTCGAGATCCGGCACGAGGAGAACCTGCGGGAGCACTACGCCAGGACGTTGGCGGGGTGGTGCGCCAACCTGGACCGGAACTACGGCGCCGCGCTCGCGGAGGTCGGGCCGCAGCGGGCGCGGGTGTGGCGGCTGTACATGGCGGCCTGCCGCCTCGGCTTCGAGCGCAACGTGGTGCAGCTGCACCAGACCCTCGGCGTCAAGCTCGACGGGAACGACTCGCACATGCCGCTGCGCCCGGACTGGTGAGACCACCCCGCCCGCTGCACCCCGGCTGGTGGGACCACCCACCCCGTGGGTGCGGCTTGCTGCGGTTCTCACCCGGTGGGTGGCCCGGCGCGTCCGACACCCCACCGTGGTAGTCCGGCCGAGCGCAGGTTCCTCCTGCCCAGGGGATTCTCGCCAGGGGTGTGTCGGAGGCGGAGCGCGGGCAGCGGACCGGGCCGGACGGGGGCGTCAGCGCGGGCGGAGGTGCCAGGAGTCGCCAGGGCGCGGGGAGAGCGCCAGGGCGCTGGAGCCCTCAGTACGCGAGGTCCTCGCGCGTCTGCGGCGGGACGAGCTCGCCGACCGGTTCGCGCACCCACCACGCCCCGCTGGAGCGGCGCTGCTCGCGCGTGGTGAAGCGGTAGTGGAACAGGCGTGCCCGCACCAGCACCGGCGGCTCCTCCGGGAAGGGGTTGTGCCGCAGCAGCCCGAGCACGTGCCGGTCGTTGCGCAGCAGCGCACCCAGCAGCCGCGGCAGCCATCCGCGCCCGTACCCCGGGGCGATCGCGCAGAACCACATCAGCCAGTCCAAGCGCAGGTGGTACGGCGCGATCTGCGGCGGACGCCGCTGCGGATCCCCCGGTTTGCCGCGGAACTCGTACTCCGACCACCCCTGCTCGGGATCGCTGGTGCCCTCCAGCACCACCTCGTAGCGGCCGCGGGTGATCGAGCCGAAGGCGCCGTAGGTGTTGCCCAGGTGGAACGCGTTGAACGAACGGTTCATCACCTGCCGCCGGCCGAGCATGTTGCGGACCGGCCAGTAGCTGAGCACCACGATGAGCGCGGTCGCGGCGGCGACGAGCGCGGCGAACCACACCGGTGGCGCGGACGCGGCCTGCGGCACCGGCACGAGCGCACCCAGCCACCAGTCGTCGAGCGCCGCCACGGCGAGCGTGAGCGTCAGCGCGTTCAGCCAGGCGAAGTTGCCCGACAGCATCAGCCACGCCTGCGTGACGATGATGCACAGCGCGGCGGCACCGGCCACCGGCTGCGGCAGGAACAGGGCGAACGGCACGACGAGCTGGGTGACGTGGTTGGCCAGCACCTCGACCCGGTGCAGAGGTTTCGGCATCTGGTGGAACCAGCGGCTCAGCGGCCCCGGCATCGGCTGCGTCTCGTGGTGGTAGTACAGAGCCGTCAAGTCCCGCCACGCGGGGTCGCCGCGGATCTTGATGAGCCCGGCGCCGAACTCCACGCGGAACAGCAGCCAGCACAGCAGCCACATCACCGGTGCCGGTGCGGCGACGTGCGCGGGTCCCAACAGCGCCACGAGGAAGCCCGTTTCCAGCAGCAGGGACTCCCAGCCGAACGAGTACCAGATCTGCCCGACGTTGACGATGGAGAGGTACAGCACCCACAGCAGCGCCCACCACAGCAGACTCGCCCACACGGGCAGGATTTCGGTGAGCCCGAGCAGGGCGAGCGAGCTGAGCGCGATACCGGCCCACGCCACGGCGGCGAACCCGCGGTCCGAGTAGCGCCAGTGGAAAAGACTGGGGCTGCTGCGGAAATCCGTGGTGGCGAGGTAGCGGGGGATCGGCGTGAGCCCGTGCTGCCCGAGCAGGCCGCGGAACTGCCGCAGCGCGCAGGTGAACGCGAGCAGGTACAGCAGCGCCACCAGCCGCTGCACCGCGAAGCGCGCCGCCGAGTAGTGCTCGGCGGTGAACCACTCCCACGTCATGTCCGCACCTCGGCATGCGCGACGGCGGGATCGTCCGGGCAGCCGCGACGGCCGGTCCGGCTGACCGGTCGGAGCACCGCCGGCATGTGCCCTCCTGCCACGTGCGCGGGGGGTGCCGCCGTGGTGCGGGGTGAGCGGCTTCGCGCCCAGTCTAGGACGAGCGGGCCGGGCGGGCGCACCAGCTGCGTCCGCAGCGCTCTCCCCCGGTGGGCCGCGCCGCCCTGAGGGGCGGTTGGCCGCCGCGGAACCGGGGGTGCGGATAGACTGGCCGCGGGAGTCCGCCGCAGGACCGCCCGCCGCACAGGACCGCCCGCCGCACAGGACCGCGCGGCGTCGCCGCGGCGATCGACGAGGGGGACGAGCACGTGCTCGACGACGTCGTCGGGCTGTTGGCGTGCCCGCACTGCGGGGGCGGATTCGTCATCGAGCCGGGGCGGTTGTGCTGCGAGGCCGGACACGGGTTCGACTTCGCGCGCCAGGGCTACGTCAACCTCGCCACGGGTTCGCCGAGCGTCGGCGACTCGGCGGAGATGGTCGCGGCGCGGGCGGCGTTCCTCGCCGCAGGCCACTACGAGCCCGTCACCGAGCTGCTCGCCGCCCAGGTGGTCGCGCACGCCCCGTCCGGACCGGTGGTGGACGTGGGCGCGGGGACGGGCCACTACCTGGCGCGCGTGCTCGACCGGCGCCCCGGTGAGGTGGGGCTCGCGCTGGACGCGTCGAAGTACGCCTGCCGCCGCGCGGCGAGGATCCGTTCCGGCGCGGGAGCGGTGGTGGCCGACACGTGGCGGCACCTCCCCGTCCGCGGCGGTGCGGCCGCGGCCGTGCTGAACGTCTTCGCCCCGCGCAACGCGGCCGAGCTCCACCGCGTCCTCCGGCCGGAGGGCCGCCTGTTCGTGGTGACGCCGCAGAGCGGGCACCTGGCGGAGCTGGTGCGCGCGCTGGGGCTGCTGACGGTGGGGGAGAGCAAGCAGGGCCGGTTGGAACGCCTGCTCGGGGCGTACTTCGCGCAGGTCGACCAGCGCCCCTGCGCGTTCCGGATGCGGCTGGGGGCCGACGAGGTGCGCGCGCTCGCGGCGATGGGACCGAGCGCGCGGCACCTGGGTGCGGAGGAGTTGGCCGGGCGAGCCGCGGAGCTCGGACAGCCCGCGGAGGTGTCGGCCGCGGTGACGCTCGGCGTGTACCGCCCGCGTGCCGAACCGCGGGCCGGCGCCCGCGCCGAGCAGGAGCCCCGGCGCGGGCGGTGACGGCCCACCGGTGCGAGCACTTCTCGAGGGACTCGCCCCTCGTGCGGGGGTTGAGGTGGCCGCGGGCGCGTGCTCAGCGGACGGTCTGCGGCACGTCCCACGGGTTGTCCGAGCGCACCGGCTCGGGCAGCAGCGCCTCCGGGGTGTTCTGGTAGGTCACAGGCCGCAGGAAGCGTTCGATGGCGGCCGTGCCGACCGAGGTGAACCGGGAGTCGGTGGTGGCCGGGTACGGGCCGCCGTGCTGCATCCCGTCGCTGACGGCGACGCCGGTGGGCCAGCCGTTGACGAGCACCCGCCCCGCCCGCTCGCGCAGCCGGCGCACCAGTTCGCGGCTGAACGCCGCGTCGGCGTCGGCCTCGCCGCGCGTCTCCGCGTGGACGGTGGCCGTGAGGTTGCCCTGCAGCTGTTCGGCGGCGCGCAGCGCGTCCTGCTCGGACCGGTAGGTGACCACGATGGACAGCGGTCCGAAGGCCTCCTCGAGGAGCGTTTCGCGGTTGTCCAGCAGCGTGTCCACATCGGTGGTCACGAGCGTGGGGACCGGCTGCTCCTCGGCGGAGCCCTCGGCGAGCACGCGCACCTCCGGCAGCTGGGTGATCTCGGCGCGCCGCCCGCAGTAGCCCTCGTGCAACCGGTCGTTGAGCAGGGCGTGCCCGGGCACCGCGGCGGACTCCGCGGCCAGGGTGTCGTCGAGCCCGTGCCCCTCCGGCAGGAACAGCAGGCCGGGCTTGGTGCACAACTGCCCGGCGTTGCCGGAGAACGAGGTGACGAAGCCCTTGGCCAGCTCCGCGCCGCGGGCGCGCGCGGCTTCGCCCGTGGCGAAGACCGGGTTGATGCTGCCGAGCTCCCCGAAGAACGGGATCGGGACGGGACGGGCGTTGGCGATGTCGAACAGGGCGCGTCCCGCGGGCACGGAACCGGTGAACGCCGCGGCGGCGATCCGCGGGTCGCGCAGGGCCGTGGTGCCGGTCTCGAATCCGAGCACGACGGCGAACGCGCCGTCGGGTGCCCCGGCGCTGCGCAGCGCTGCGGTGACGATCTCACCGGTGCGCACGGACAGGCGCGGGTGCCCCGGGTGGGCCTTGAGCACGACCGGGCACCCGGCGGCCAGGGACGAGGCGGTGTCCCCGCCGGCGACGGAGAACGCGAACGGGAAGTTGCTCGCCGCGAAGACGAGCGCCGGCCCGAGCGGCTGGTTCACGCGGCGCAGGTCGGGTTTCGGCCCGAGCGGGAAGTCGCCGTCGGCGCGGTCGATCGTCGCGCCCAGGTAGGTGCCTTCGTCGAGCACCCGGGCGAACATCCGCAGTTGGTAGGTGGTCCGCTTCAGCTCACCGGTCAACCGCCCTTCGGAGAGGTGGGACTCCTCCTGGGCGAGCGGCACGAGCTCGGCGGAGGCCGCGTCCAGCGCGTCGGCGACCGCGGTCAGCTGCCGTGCGCGGTCGGCCGGGCGCTGGGTGCCGAAGGCCTCGGCGGCCTCGGCGGCGCGCGCCAGGGTCGCGTCGAGCTCTTCCGGTGTCGTGTTGACGAGGGGATCGGTCGCGGTCAACGGTGCCTTACCTCCGGTGCGGTGGCGTTCACCGCCACGGTAGTACACGCCGCTCAGCGTCGTGCGGGATGCCGAACCCAGTCCGACATGTTGGCGGTGGCGGGAGGCCGCGCCGTCCCCTCCCGCCGTCCGGCCTCCGCCGTTCGACCAGCGGCACCGCCCCGACCAGCGGCACGCGCTCAGTCCGCAGCGCGGGAGATCCGCACCATCTCCTCGCGCGGCACCACCTTCATGCGCTCCCGCTCCCGCTCGGTGCCGAGCGCCTGCTCGTGGCCGTCGAGCCGCTGCCATCCCTCCCACGTGGTGTAGCTGACGCCGCGCTCGTCGAGCAGTCGCGGCAGCGCCTCCGGGGACGGTTCGGCGGCGTTCGGTTCCGCGTCGGCGAGCAGGCTGGCCACCGTCTCCGCGGCGTCGGACTTGGTGTGCCCGATGAGCCCGACGGGGCCGCGCTTGATCCACCCCGTGGTGTACACGCCGTCCAAGTGCCGGCCGTGCTCGTCGAGCACGCGTCCGCCCGCGTGCGGGACCGTCCCGCTGCGCTCGTCGAACGGGAGGTCCGCAGCGCGGGAGCTGCGGTAGCCGACCGCCCGGTAGACCTGCCCGACCGGCCACGTCTCGTGCTCGCCGGTGCCGCGCACCCCGCCGGCGCCGTCGAGCTCCATGATCTCGGTGCGCAGCCCCGTCACCCGCTGTTGGCCGGTGACGGCCACCGGAGCGCGCAGGAAGTGCAGGTGCAACCGGCGCGCGGTGTCCCCCCGCGGGTCCCGCAGCGCCCAGTCCTGCAGCGTGGTGACCACGTTCTTGACCTGGTTGCTGCTGTGGATCGCCTGCTCGCCGGCCTCGTCGACGTCGCACCCCTCCGGGGCCACGCGCACGTCGACGTCCGGCTGGTGGTCGAGCTCGCGCAGCTCCAGCGGGGTGAACTTGGCCTCGGCCGGGCCGCGCCGGGCGAAGACGTGCACGTCGGTCACGCGGGAGGCGCGCAGGCCGGCGTGGACGTTGTCGGGGATCTCGGTGCTCAGCAGGGATTCGGCCGGTTTGGCGAGCACGCGGGCGACGTCCAGGGCCACGTTGCCCGCGCCGATCACCGCGACCTGCTCGCTGTCCAGGGTCCACTCGCGCGGCGCTTCCGGCAGGCCGTCGTACCACTGGACGAACCCGGCCGCGCCGTGGCTGTGCGGCAGGTCGATGCCGGGGATGTCGAGGCCGCGGTCGTGGTCGGCTCCGGTGGCGAGGACGACGGCGTCGTAGTGCTGCCGCAGGTCGGCGAGCTTGAGGTCGGTGCCGTAGTCGACGTTGCCGAAGAAGCGGATCGCCGGGCGTTCCATGATGCGGTGCAGCGCCGCGACGATGCCCTTGATGCGCGGGTGGTCCGGGGCCACGCCGTAGCGGATGAGGCCGAAGGGGGCGGGCATCCGGTCGAAGATGTCGATGGTGACGTCGCTGTCGGACTTGTCGAGCGCGTCGGCGGTGTAGATCCCGGCGGGGCCGGTTCCGATGATCGCCACGCGCAGCGCCCTGCCCAATGTGTGCTCCTCGTGCTCGACTGATTCCTCCTCCCCAGGTTAGGCACACCTAAGGAGGAAGTGGCGGGCCCGCTCCGGTGAGACCGCTCATACCGGCGGGGCGGTCCGGACGACACCG
Source organism: Salinifilum aidingensis (assembly GCF_054782015.1). NCBI lineage: Bacteria > Bacillati > Actinomycetota > Actinomycetes > Pseudonocardiales > Pseudonocardiaceae > Salinifilum > Salinifilum aidingensis. Next base: position 139,205 of record NZ_BAAGTH010000010.1, read on the forward strand.
GGTGGGTGACCGACTGCACTTCGTGTCGCTAGGATTTGCGTCGATCATGAACACACTCCGCGGGATCGCGGCGGGCAGCACGGGCTTCGGGGGGAGCGTCGGATCCCGGGACCGGGAGGAGCTTCGACCATGCAGCGAAACGACGACTGGTTGCCGCCCGATGTCGACCTGGAGAAGCCCAGCGCGGCGCGGTGCTACGACTTCTACCTGGGCGGGGCGCACAACTTCGAGATCGACCGGGACCTCGGCCGCAGGGTGATGGAGGTCGTGCCGAACGTGCAGGAGATCGCGCGGAACAACCGGGCGTTCCTGCGGCGGGCGGTGCGGTACTGCTTGGACCGGGGGATCCGGCAGTTCCTCGACCTGGGGTCCGGCATCCCCACGGCGGGCAACGTGCACGAGATCGTGCACGCCGTCGACCCCGGGGCCCGCGTGGTCTACGTGGACAACGAGCCCGTGGCCGCCGCGCACAGCGAAACGATGCTCAGCGACGAGCCCAACGCCACGGTCATCCAGGCGGACATGCTCGACGCCGACAAGGTCATCGGCGCGTCCGAGACGCAGCGGATGATCGACTTCTCGCGGCCGGTGGCCGTGATGATGATCGCGGTCGTCCACTTCGTCGACGAGAGCGCCCGGCCCGGCGAGATCATCCGCCGCTACCACGAGCGGATGGCGCCCGGCAGCTACCTCGGCTTCTCGCACGTCACCGACGACGACCACCCGGAGGGCACCCACGGGCTGGTCAAGCTCTACGAGAGCAGCTCCAACCCGGTGACCCTGCGCAGCCGCTCCCGCGTCGAACAGCTGCTGTCGGATTTCTCCCTCGTCGACCCCGGCGTGGTCTACGTGCCCGAGTGGCACCCCGACGTGCCCGATGACGTCGGGGAGAACCCGGAGCGCTCGATCGTCTACGGCGCCGTCGGCTACAAGGGCTGAGACCGCGAAGTCGGCAGGACGGAGAGCGCTGATGGAGCAGGACGCGGACCGGCCGCCCGATGTCGACCTGGAGAAGCCCAGCGCGGCGCGGTGCTACGACTTCTACCTGGGCGGGGCGCACAACTTCGAGGTCGACCGGCAGCTCGCGCAGCAGGTCGTGGCCGCCGTTCCCCAGGTGCAGGAGATCGCGCGGAACAACCGGGCGTTCCTGCGGCGGGCGGTGCGGTACTGCTTGGACCGGGGGATCCGGCAGTTCCTCGACCTGGGGTCCGGCATCCCCACGGCGGGCAACGTGCACGAGATCGTGCACGCCGTCGACCCCGGGGCCCGCGTGGTCTACGTGGACAACGAGCCCGTGGCCGCCGCGCACGCCCGCACCCTGCTGGAGGAGGTGGACAACGCCGCGGCGGTCCAGGCCGACCTGCTCGACGTGGCGGGCGTGCTCGAGCACCCGGAAACGCAGCGGTTGCTGGACTTCTCGCGGCCGGTGGCGGTGATGCTGGTGGCCGTGCTGCACTTCGTGCCCGACGAGGAGCGGCCGCGGGAGGTCATCCGCAGCTACCACGACCGGCTCGCCGCGGGCAGCTACCTGGCGCTGTCGCACGGCACCGCCGACGGCAACCCCGCGGCGGTGGAGGCGGTCTCGAACCTCTACGCTGCCGGGGACACGCCGCTGATCACCCGCAGCCGCGAGGAGGTCGCCGCACTCGTGAGCGACTTCGAACTCGTCGACCCCGGGATCACCTGGGTGACGGAGTGGCGCGCGGAGAGTCCCGACGATCGCGCGGAGGATCCGGCGGAAACGCTCATCCACTCCGCGGTAGGACGCAAGGTGGGCCGGTGACCGACCGAGGCGCAGGCGAGGGCCCGGATGTCCCGGAACGCGAGGCGATCGCGCGGGAGTGGGCCTCGCGGATCCTGGCGACCAGCTACGTGCCGCTGTCGCGCCAGGAGGTCGTGGCGCTGCTCCGCGGCCACGTGGACACGCTGCTCGCCGCGGCCGCGGGGAGGCGGCCGCAGGAGGCGGCCTCCGAGGCGGGCGGGCACCTCGTGCGGCTGCACTTCACCCGGTCGGTGGCACTGGAGCGCAGTCTCGAACTGCTCGGGGAGCGCCTGCCCGCGTGCCGGTCCGATGCCGACCCGGGGCAGCTGAACGCGGTGCTGTCCGCGTTCGCCGCCGGTTTCGCCGGCCAGCTGCGCGAGGTCACCCTGCAGCAGCAGGAGAACGTCAAGCAGGCGGTGATGAGCGCCCGCGACCGCGCGGAGGAGGCGCTGCGCGCCAGCGAGACCCGTTCGCGCACGGTGTTCGAGGCCTCCGCGGTGGGCATCGCGATCGCCCGTCTCGACGGGGTCGTCGAGGAGACGAACCCCGCGATGCACCGCATCTTCCAGGCCTTCCCCGAGGAGCTGCTCGGCACGCACGTGGTGCGGCTCGCCGACGGCGAGTGGGAGCAGGAGCTGCGGGACGGCCAGGAGGCCATCGCCGCGGGCGAGAAGGACTTCCACCAGGTCGACCTGCGCTTCACCGGCAGCGACGGCGGGGAGGTCTGGACGCAGCTGTCGGCGACGCTGGTGCGCGACCAGCACGGCGCCCCGGAGTACCAGGTGCTGCTGTACGAGGACATCACGCACCGGCACATGCTGCAGGAGCACTTCCGCCGGCAGGCCACGCAGGACCCGCTGACCGGGCTGGCCAACCGGACGCTGCTGACCAACCGGGTGGAGTCGGCGTTGCTGCCGGACCCGCCGGGGCGCCGGGTCGGCATCTGCTACTTCGACCTGGACGGGTTCAAGGCCGTCAACGACAGCCTGGGGCATCCGGTCGGGGACGAGCTGCTGCGCCAGGTCGCCCACCGGCTGCAGGCGCTGACCGAGTCGGACGGGGCGCTGGCCGCGCGCATGGGTGGTGACGAGTTCGTCGTGCTCGTCCCGGACTCGAAGGGCCCCGAACCGCTCGTGCGGCGGGTCGAGGAGATGCTCGCCGAGATCACCCGCCCGGTGCGGGTCGGGCAGCACGAACTCACCGCGGAGGCCAGCGTCGGGGTCGTGGAGCGGCCCGTCGCGCGGACCGGGGTCGAGGAGCTGCTGCGCGACGCCGACATCACGCTCTACCGGGCCAAGGTCGACGGCCGCGCCCAGTGGGTGCTGTTCGACTCGGAGCACAACGCCGCGGCGCGCGACCGGTTCCGGCTCTCGGCCGACCTGCCGAGCGCTCTCGACGGGGAGGAGCTCTACGTCGAGTACCTGCCGGTGCGCGCGCTCGGCAGCGGGCGGGTGGTCGCCGTCGACACCCAGGTGTGGTGGGACCACAACGAGTTCGGCGAGCTGCACGCCGACCGGTTCCTCGGGCTGGCCGAGGAGACCGGCATGATCACCCGGCTGGGCAACTGGATGCTGGAGCGGGTGTGCGAGCACGTGGCCACCTGGACCGAGCAGCTCGGCGGCGACCGGTGCCCGGTCGCGCTGGTTCGCCTGTCCGAGCGGCACTGCCGCGACGCCGACGTCGTCGGGGACGTGCAGCGTATCCTGACCGGTAGCGGGGTGCGGCCGGACCGCTTGGCGTTCGGCCTGCCCGAGCCGGCGCTGTTCGACGCCGACGGCGATCCCGTGGACGTGGTGGAGATCTTCGCCGACATGGGCGTGCGGCTGGTGGTCCACCGCTTCGGCGAAGACCCGACGCGGCTGCGCCGCATGCGGCAGCTGCCCGTGCACGCCGTGGAGATCGGCGGCAGCTACCTGGACAGCTTCGCCGGCGCCGCGGGGCCCGAGGTGTTCGACGAGCACCACCTGCGCACGCTCACCACCGCCGCGGGCCTGCTGGAGCTGCCGGTGTTCGCCACCGGGGTGAACACCGCGGTGCAGGCCGAGCGGTTGCGGGCCGAGGGGGTCTCCTTCGCCCAGGGCGAGCACATCGGCGGCTCGCACTCCGCTCTGGAGGTCAGTGCCGCGCTGCGGAGCTGACCGCGCCGCGCACCCGGGCGCCGCGCAGCGGCGCCTCGCGGGCCGCCGTCCGCTCGGCGCGCGGGCGGGCGCTCCCGGCGGCGCGGTCGAAACCGGTGCGGAAGCGGCGTGCCTGGCCTCGATAGCATCGACAGTGTCCAACGCAACCGTCGTGCCGGCAGCCGTGCCGGCAGCAGCCGAGGAGTGACCCGTGTCCGTACTGCCTGCCCCAGCCCAGAACGTCGCCCGGGTGAAGGTTCCGGCGGGCACTACCGCGGGCGAGGCGGTCGCCGAGGCCGGGCTGCCGGCCAAGGGGCCCGAAGCGGTCGTCGTCGTCCGGGACGAGGAGCAGAACCTGCGCGACCTCGCCTGGGCGCCCGAGTCCGACGCGGAGGTCGAACCCGTCCCGGCCAACACCGAGGCCGGGCGCTCGGTCATCCGGCACTCGGCCGCGCACGTGCTCGCCCAGGCAGTGCAGGAGCGGTTCCCGGAGGCGAAGCTGGGCGTGGGGCCGCCGGTGGCCGACGGCTTCTACTACGACTTCGACGTCTCCCGCCCGTTCACCCCGGAGGACCTGCAGGCGCTGGAGAAGCGCATGAAGCAGATCATCAAGTCCGGGCAGAAGTTCAGCCGGCGGCGCCTGGACTCGGTGGAGGCGGCGAAGGAGGAGCTGGCCGACGAGCCGTACAAGCTCGAGCTGGTCGAGACCAAGTCCTCCGACGGCCTCGACACCAGCGAGATCATGGAGGTCGGTCAGGGCGACTCCGGTGAGCTGACCGTCTACGACAACATCGACCGGCACGGCGAGACCGCCTGGGGCGACCTCTGCCGCGGTCCGCACGTGCCGCACACCCGGTTCCTGCCCGCGGTCAAGCTCATGCGCGTGGCGGCCGCCTACTGGATGGGCGACCAGAACAACCAGCAGCTGCAGCGGATCTACGGCACCGCCTGGGAGTCGAAGGAACGCCTCGACGAGTACCTGGAGTGGCTGGCCGAGGCGGAGCGGCGCGACCACCGCCGGCTCGGCCAGGAGCTGGACCTGTTCTCCTTCCCGGACGAGATCGGTTCCGGCCTGCCCGTGTTCCACCCCAAGGGCGGCACGGTGCGGCGCATCCTGGAGGAGTACTCGCGGCGCCGGCACGAGCAGGCCGGCTACGAGTTCGTGAACACGCCGCACATCACCAAGAGCGCGCTGTTCGAGACCTCCGGGCACCTCAGCTGGTACGCCGACGGCATGTTCCCGCCCATGCACCTGGACGAGGAGCGGACCGCCGCGGGCGAGGTGCGCAAGCCCGGCCAGGACTACTACCTGAAGCCGATGAACTGCCCGTTCCACAACCTGATCTACCGCTCCCGCGGCCGGTCCTACCGGGAGCTGCCGCTGCGGTTGTTCGAGTTCGGGTCGGTGTACCGCTACGAGCGCTCCGGCGTGATGCACGGCCTCACCCGCGTGCGCGGGATGACCCAGGACGACGCGCACATCTACTGCATGCCGGAGCAGCTGCAGGACGAGCTGAAGTCGCTGCTGTCGTTCGTGCTCGACCTGCTGCGCGACTACGGGCTGGAGGACTTCTACCTCGAGCTGTCCACGCGGAACGAGGAGAAGTACTCCGGTACCGACGAGCAGTGGGAGCGGGCCACCGACGCGTTGCGGCAGGCCGCCGAGGAGTCCGGGTTGGAGCTCGTGCCCGACCCGGGCGGTGCCGCGTTCTACGGGCCGAAGGTCTCCGTGCAGGCCAAGGACGCGCTCGGCCGCAGCTGGCAGATGTCGACCATCCAGGTCGACTACGACCTGCCGCGGAAGTTCGACCTGGAGTACACCGCGCCGGACGGCTCCAAGCAGCGCCCGATCAAGATCCACCGCGCGCTGTTCGGCTCGATCGAGCGGTTCTTCGGCGTGCTCACCGAGCACTACGCCGGCGCGTTCCCCGCGTGGCTGGCGCCGGTGCAGGTCGTGGGCATCCCGGTCGCCGACGACCACATCGAGCACCTGCAGCGGGTGGCCGAAGGGCTCCGCGCCAAGGGGCTGCGGGTCGAGGTCGACGCCGGTGACGAGCGGATGCAGAAGAAGATCCGGACGCACACCACGCAGAAGGTGCCGTTCATGCTCATCGCCGGCAACGACGACGTCGAGGGCGACTCGGTGTCGTTCCGGTTCCGCGACGGCAGCCAGATCAACGGCGTCGGGGTGGAGAGCGCGGTGGCGGGCATCGTCGACTGGGTGCAGCGCCAGGTCAACGACTCGCCGAGCGCGGAGAACTTCCAAGCGGAGGTGGCTTGACCTTCTCCCCGCTCCCAAGGGGCGGGGGTTCCCCTCGGGCTCGCGCCCGGGGTTCCTGCTTCCACGCCGATCGCCGAAGGGAGGACCCTTGCGGACGCACATCAGCTCCACAGGCTTCGCCGGGGTGCTTCCCGGCTATCGCTCGACCAGCGGTCAGGATGTTCTTCGCCGCGTTGTGGTCCCTGTCGTGCCGGGTGCGGCAGTGCGGACAGGTCCACGCCCGCAGCAGGTTCGTGGTGGTGCGGTGCAGGAGGTCCGCTCGCGCGTGGCGGACCTTGCGGTGCGCGCGGGCGAGCTCGCGCTTGGCCTTGTAGACCCGGCACTTGTACGCCGTCCGCGTAACAGTCGTATAACAGAGATGATCACCCCGGGGCGGCAGAGGAGTCGCCGCGACCCTTCGGGATCGATCTCGCCCCGGCCTGAAGGCCGGGGCTTCCGTCGATGGGAGGCCTGGTGAGCGAGCCGTACGGCAAGCCCGAGGGGGTCGAGCTCACCGAGCAGGACGGCATCGGTGTGCCCGACGCCCTGCAGCGGCTGTGGACCCCGCACCGGATGGCCTACATCCAGGGCGAGAACAAGCCGGAGGGCGACGGCAGCGACGGCTGCCCGTTCTGCAGGCTGCTCGACTCGGCCAGGCCGGACCGGGAGACCTTGATCATCGCCCGGGGCGAGCTCGTGTTCGCGGTGCTCAACCTGTACCCGTACAACCCGGGGCACCTCATGGTGCTGCCCTACCGCCACGTCGCCGACTACACCGAGCTCACCGCGGCGGAGACGATGGCGGTCGCGGAGTTCACCCAGCAGGCGATGCGGGTCATCCGCAGCGTGTCCGGACCGCACGGGTTCAACATCGGCCTGAACCAGGGGCCGGTGGCGGGTGCGGGCATCGCCGCGCACCTGCACCAGCACGTCGTGCCGCGCTGGGGCGGTGACTCGAACTTCATGCCGGTCATCGGCCACACGAAGGTGCTGCCGCAGTTGTTGGGCGAGACCCAGGAGCTGCTGTCGCGGGCCTGGGAATAGGATGCCGGGTCTTCTGCGTGCTGGTCCTGGGGCGGAACCTCCAGGAAGGCTCGTGCTCCGGGTGCTCGACATCGAGCAGCCGCCTGCGCAACGTCTCGCCTTCCTCGCACGAGCCACCCTGGAGAACCCGCGGCTGGACCTGTTGCTATGCGGGGTGGCCGGGGCAGCCGGCGCGCCGAAGCGCGACGGGGAACACGCCGGCCCGTGAGCACTGCGCTGCATGTACAGCACGTGAGCGTGTGAAGCGCCGGCGCCGGGACCCCTCCCGGCGCCGGCGCTTCCCGGTTGCGCCCGCTCCGCGCGGGCGGCCGCGTGCGGGGCTCAGCCCCGCTGCTGGGCCTCGATGTCGAGGGTGATGGTGACCTTCTCGCCGACCATGGCGCCGCCCTCCGGGCCGACGCCGAAGTCGCGGCGGTTGATCGTGGTGCTCGCCGACAGGCCGAGCAGCCCCTCGGTGAAACCGCCGGGCTCGACCTCGAGGGTGACGGGCTTGGTCACGCCGCGCAGGGTGAGCTCGCCGTCGACGTAGAAGTCCTCGCCGTCCTGGCGCACCCCGGTCGAGGTGAACGTCATGCTCGGGTGGTTGGCGGTGTCGAGGAAGTCGGCGTTGCGGAGGTGGTTGTCGCGGTCCGCGTTGCCGGTGTTGATCGAGTCGGTGTCGATCGTGGCGGTCACCGAGGAGTCGAGCGGGTCGTTCCCCGTGGTGATCTCGCCGCGGAAGCTGTCGAACCGCCCGCGGGACTTGCCGACACCCATGTGCCGGACGCTGAACTCGACGACCGAGTGCACCGCGTCGATGTCCCAGGTGCCGGTGGTGTAGCCGGGGATCGTGGACGTGGCCGTCATACCGCCTCCTCGCGTGCTGAAGTGGACGTGTCACCTACTTCCAACTCGAGGACCTCGGAACGCATTCCCCGCGCCCCTGCCCGTGAAGGATCTCACAGGGAGCGCCTTCCGCGGGCGGGGCGGGGTGGTGCGGACCTCTCCGGGCCCCGGCGCTGATCGCCCGGGGGCGGCGAGGCGCTAACCTGCGGGCGCACAGGAATCCGCGGACTGCGGAGGATCCCAGGGCACGGGTGCGGACTTCGGGCAATGTTGAACCTATTCGCGAGGGCTTCCCTGGCGCGGCTGACCGGCCCCCTCGGCACGGCGCTGGTGCGCTCGGGGATCACCCCGAACGCGGTGACGGCGACCGGTGCGATCGCCGCCTCGGCAGCGGCGCTGGGGCTGTTCCCGCGCGGGCACTTCGTGGCCGGCACGATCGTCGTCGCCGTCTTCCTGCTGTTCGACCTCGTCGACGGGGCCATGGCCCGCGCCGGCGGCGTCGCCTCGGCGTTCGGAGCGGTGCTGGACGCCACCTGCGACCGCATCGTCGACGGGGTGCTGTTCGGCTCGCTGGTGTGGTGGGCCCTCGTCCACGACGGCAGTCCCGACCGCGGGGCGGGGTTGCTGCTCTGCCTCGTGCTCGCGCAGGTCATCTCCTACGTCAAGGCCCGCGCCGAGGCCAGCGGGCTCTCCGCCGACGGCGGGCTGGCCGAGCGCGCCGAACGGTTCCTCGTGATCCTGGTGGGCACGGGCCTGCACGGCTTCGGCGTTCCGGTCGTGCTCGATGTCGCCATCTGGGGGCTCGCGGCCCTGTCCGCGTGGACGGTGGCCCAGCGGCTGGTCAGCGTCGCCGCGTCCGCGGGCGGCCCCCGGAGGTGACCCCGGTGCCGGGCGGCCGCCGCGCCCGGGGTCCGCGCTCCTCGGCGGACGCGCGGATCGGCGGTTGCGTGCTCGGCCGCACCCGCCGATCCGCGGAGTCCATCAGTCCTGCCGGGTCAGGCTCTCCGGCATGGGCTCGTACCCCTCGAACCGGCGGGTGAACCGGGCGGATCCGGAGCTCAGCGAGCGCACGTTCACCGCGTAGCGCACGAGCTCGCTGGCGGGCACGTGCGCCCGCACGACCGTCCACCCCGGCTCCTCCGGCTCGGTGCCCATCACCCGGCCGCGCCGGCTGGACAGGTCCCCGAGGATCGCGCCGAGGTGCTCGTCCGGCAGGTGCACCTCGACCTCGTCGACGGGTTCGAGGGTGATCAGCCCCGCCTTCTCGGCGGCGGCCTTGATCGCCAGCGCGCCGGCGGCCTGGAACGCGGCGTCGGAGGAGTCGACGCTGTGGGACTTGCCGTCCACGAGCGTCACCCGCACGTCCACGATCGGGCACCACCGGTCGGCCAGCCCCTTGCCGAGCTGGGCGCGCACGCCCTTCTCGACGCCCGGGATGTACTGGCGCGGCACGACGCCGCCGACGATGCGCTCGGCGAACTCCACCCCGGAGCCGCGCGGCAGCGGTTCGACCTCCACGTCGCACACCGCGTACTGGCCGTGTCCGCCGGACTGCTTGACGTGCCTGCCGTGCCCGCTGGTCGCGGCGGCGAAGGTCTGCCGCAGCGGCACGCGGACCGGTTCGGTGTCCACGGTGGCCCCGCCGTCGCGGAGCCGCTGCAGCACCACGTCGGCGTGCGCCTCTCCCATGCACCACAGCACGAGCTGGTGCGTTTCGGCGTCCCGTTCCAGCCGGAGCGTCGGATCGGCGGCGACGAGCCGGTTGAGGTTGCGCGCCAGCGCGTCCTCGTCGCCGCGGCCGCGGCCGATCACCGCGATCGGCAGCAGGGGCTCGGGCATCGCCCACGGCCGCACGAGCAGCGGGTCCGCGGGGGCGGAGAGCGTGTCGCCGGTCTCGGCCCCGGTGAGCTTCGTCAGCGCGCACACGTCCCCGGCCACGCAGCGGGGGACGGGGCGCAGGCGCGAGCCAAGCGGGGAGTACACGTGCGAGACGCGGTCCTCGCCGGCGTGGTCCTCGTGCCCCCGCTCGGCCATGCCCTGCCCGGCGATGGTGATCTCGGTGTCCGGGTGCAGCGATCCGGAGAACACCCGCACCAGCGACACCCGCCCGACGTAGGCGTCCGCGGAGGTGTGCACCACTTCGGCGACCAGCGGGCCGGACGGGTCCGTGTCCAGCGTGCGGGCGGTGTCGGTGCGCAGTTCGACCGCGTCCGGGATCGGTCGCTCCGGCGGGGAGGGGAAGCCGCGGGCGATGCCGTCGAGGATCTCCTCCAGCCCGAGGCCCGTGGCCGAGCAGGTGGGCAGCACGGGGAACAGGCCCCCGCGGGTGACCGCGCGCTCCAGGTCGGTGATGAGCGTGTCCTCGTCGACCTCCTCCCCGGCGAGGTAGCGGTCCATGAGCGACTCGTCCTCGCTCTCGGAGATGATCGCCTCGATGAGCTGCCCGCGGTAGTGCTCGACGCGTTCCGGCGCGATGTCCGGCAGGCTCTCCGCCCGACCGGAGACGGTCTCGGTGATGAGCCCGCGGAGGCCGGTGTGCTCGCCCGCGGCGTCCCGCTGCGGCAGGTACAGCGGTAACACGCCGTCCCCGAACACTCCCTGGCACGCCTCCAGGGCCGCGTCGAAGTCCGCCTGCGCCTGGTCGAGCCGCGCGATGAGCACGGCGCGGGGCATGCCGACCTCGGCGCACTCGTGCCACATCGCGCGGCTGGCGGCGTTGACGCCCTCGGCCCCGGCGAGCACGAACAGGGCCGCGTCGGCGGCGCGCAGCCCGGCGCGCATCTCGCCGATGAAGTCGGCGTAGCCGGGGGTGTCGATGAAGTTGATCTTCAGGTCGCCGTACTGCACCGGCGCCACGGCCATGCCCACCGAACGCTGCTGCTGGGTCGCGGCGGGTTCGTAGTCGCAGACCGTGCTGCCCTCGACGACCGAACCGGGTCGCGCGATCGTCGCGTTCGTCGCCAGCAGCGCCTCCACCAGCGTCGTCTTGCCCGAACCGGAGGGGCCGACGAGGGCGACGTTGCGGATGCCTCCCGGTTCGGCGGGCGCTGGTGCGCCCGCAGCACCGCCTGTTCTGCCGTTGGGTTGTTTGCTGCTCATCGCTGCTCCGCTCGCGGTGTGCCGTCGTGCTTGCGTGTGCCCTCGATCACACCCGGTGTTCATGGGTTGCGCAACAGCGGGAGGCCGCGGATCGGCCGCGCAGGTGGGCGCCTGCGGCGGGGACGGCGAGTGGACTGCTGAAAAAGGGCGGAATTGGCCCGTGAACCAGTCCGGAAAACGGCCTAGCGTGACCGGTGTCCAGGCAGTCTCGAGTGGAAAGGGAACACCGGTGACTACTCCCGCGAACGGGAAGACGGCGACGACCGGTACCGAGGGTGTCAAGCGCGGCATGGCCGACATGCTCAAGGGCGGCGTGATCATGGACGTGGTCACTCCCGAGCAGGCGCGCATCGCCGAGCAGGCCGGGGCAGCCGCGGTGATGGCGCTCGAACGCGTGCCCGCCGACATCCGCGCCGACGGCGGCGTGGCGCGCATGTCGGACCCGGACATGATCCGCGGGATCGTCGAGGCCGTGTCCGTCCCGGTCATGGCCAAGGCCCGCATCGGCCACTTCGTCGAAGCGCAGGTGCTGCAGTCCCTCGGCGTCGACTACGTCGACGAGTCCGAGGTGCTCACCCCGGCCGACGAGGAGAACCACATCGACAAGTGGGCCTTCACCGTGCCGTTCGTCTGCGGCGCCACCAACCTGGGCGAGGCGCTGCGGCGGATCTCCGAGGGCGCGGCGATGATCCGCTCCAAGGGCGAGGCCGGCACCGGGGACGTCGTCGAGGCGACCCGGCACATGCGGCAGATCCGCGCGGACATCCGGCGGCTGTCGGTGCTGTCCGCCGACGAGCTCTACGTCGCCGCCAAGGAGCTGCGCGCCCCGGTCGAGCTCGTGCGCGAGGTCGCCGAGACCGGCCGGCTGCCGGTGGTGCTGTTCACCGCGGGCGGCATCGCCACCCCGGCGGACGCGGCGATGATGCGCCAGCTCGGCGCGGAAGGCGTCTTCGTGGGCTCCGGCATCTTCAAGTCGGGCGAGCCGGCGCGGCGCGCCGAGGCGATCGTCAAGGCCGCGACCTTCCACGACGACCCGGACGTGCTGGCCAAGGTCTCGACCGGGCTCGGGGGCGCGATGGTCGGCCGCAACGCCGACGGTCTGGACGAGCAGCAGCGCCTCGCCCAGCGCGGGTGGTGAGCGCGGCGCGGGCGGGGAGCCCCGGCGCTGTGGTGAGCGCGGCGGGTGCCGGGCTCAGGAGTGCTCCATGACCAGCACCGCCGCGGTTCCCGGCGCCAGCGCTTCGTAGAGGTGCGGCACGTCGCCGGAGAAGGACACGTAGTCGCCCGGGTCGACCTCGACGGGCTGCTCCTGCGGACCGACGCGGGCGCGGCCGGCGGTGAGCAGCAGGTGCTCGACCGTGCCCGGGTTGTGCGCGGCGGCGTGCCGCGGCGCGCCGGGGGAGAGCTCGAGCTGGTACAGGTCGCGCCGCGCCCCCGGCGGGCACGAGGACAGCAGCGCCGCGGCGTAGGGCGACTGCTCGGAGCGCACCATCGGCGCCTCGCCGGCGCGGAGCACGCGCAGGCGGGGCCGCGGCGGGTCGACGAGGCGGCTGAACGGGGTTTCCAGCGCCACGGCGAGGGCCCACAGGGTTTCCACGCTCGGGTTGCCGGTGCCGCTCTCCAACTGGGACAGCGTCGACTTGGCGATGCCCGCCCGGCGGGCCAGTTCGGTCAGCGACATCTCTGCGCGGTCCCGCTCCCGGCGCAGCGCGGCGGCGATCGTGGCGAGCGGGGCGCTGTCGGCCTCGGGCACCGTGCCTCCTCCGGTCCGTTCGTTCGCTGTGGCGAACAGGCGGTCTTCTTTGACGAACACGGTGGCTGTGTTCATCATGGTGAACGTGCGTACGTTACAGCGAACAGCAGCGGTGTGGCGAGACGACGTGGTCCGCAACGCCCTGTCCGTGGCGCTCGCCCTGGGAATCGTCGCCGCCTCGCTCGGCGCGATCGCCGTGACCAGCGGCGTGCCGCTCTGGCTGGTCACCGTCATGGGCGTGCTGGTCTTCGCCGGCGGTTCGGAGTTCCTCGTCGTCGGCATGATGACCGGCGGCGCCTCGGCGGTCACGGCCGTGGCCGGCGGGCTCATGCTCAACGCGCGGCACCTGCCGTTCGGCTTCGCCGTCGGCGGGCTGCTGCGCGAGCACGGCTGGGGCAAGCGCCTGCTCGCCACCCACCTCATGGTCGACGAGAGCGTGGCCGCCGCGCTGGCCCGGCAGGACCCGCACCAACGCGCCCGCGCGTACTGGATCACCGGGATCTGGCTGTACTGCGCCTGGGCACCCGGGGTCTTCCTCGGCGGGCTGCTGGGGCGGGCCGTCGGCGACCCGGAGGTGCTCGGCCTCGACGCGGCCCTGCCCGCGGCGCTGTTCGCGCTCATCACGCCGGCCCTGCGCGAACACCGCGTGCTCCGCGCCGCCGCCCTCGGCGCCGGGCTGGCCGTGCTGACCACGCCCGTGCTGCCGGAGGGGCTGCCCGTGCTGGTGGCGCTGCTCGGCGTGGCCGCCGCGCTGCCGCTGCCCGGGTCCGGCGCGCAGGCACCCGACGGCGGTGAGTCCGCCGCGGCCTCCGGGGAGGTGCGCTCATGACCCTGACCGCGGTGCTGGCGCTGGCCTGCGGCACCTACCTGCTGCGGCTGGCCGGACCGCTGCTGCGCGAGCGGATGCGGCCGTCCGAGCGGTGGGAACGCGGCATGTCGATCGGCGCGATCACGCTGCTCGGGGCCTTCGTGGTCACCAGTGCCGCGTTCGAGGCCGGTGAGTTCGCCGGGGTCGAGCGCGTCGCCGGCGTCGCCGTCGGCGGGGTGCTGGCCTGGCGCCGCGCCCCGTTCGTCGCGGTCGTGGTCGCCGCCGCGGCCACCACGGCGCTGCTGCGGTTGGGGCTGCCGCGCTGACCGGGGCGTTTCCGGGGGCCGGGACGTTTTCCGGTGCGGGACGAACGAGGAGAATGGAGTTCGATGACGACGCGACCGAGGATCGGCGTGCTCGCCCTGCAGGGCGGGGTCGAGGAGCACCTCACCGCGCTGCAGCGGTGCGGGGCCGAGGCTTCACCGGTGCGGCGGCCGAGCGAGCTCGCCGCTGTCGACGGCCTCGTGCTCCCCGGCGGGGAGTCGACCACGATCAGCCGCCTGCTGGCCACCTTCGAGCTGGCGGAACCGCTGCGCGCCCGCCTGGCCGCCGGTATGCCCGCCTACGGCTCCTGCGCGGGCATGATCCTGCTCGCCGAACGCGTGCTCGACGACGAGCGCGGGGAAGACGTGCGGCCCCTGCGCGCGTTGGACGTCGTGGTGCGCCGCAACGCGTTCGGCCGCCAGGTGGACTCGTTCGAGACCGACCTCGAGTTCGCGGGGATCCCCGGTCCGCCCGTGCACGGCGTGTTCATCCGGGCTCCGCAGGTGGCCAAGGCAGGGGCCGGGGTCGACGTCCTGGCGACCGTGCCACCCCCGGACAGCGCCGGCGGCGGGGACGGCGACGATAGGATCGTCGCCGTTCAGCAGGGGCCCGTGCTCGCGACCGCTTTCCACCCGGAGCTGGTCAGCGGTGACGAACGCGTGCACCGCTATTTCGTGCAGACCGTACGCGCGTCCTAGAAGCGGCGGGGAGGGCGCCCGACCCGGCGCGGATGCGTCGTCCGAGGAAGACGGAGGAGAGATGAGCGGCCACTCCAAGTGGGCCACCACCAAGCACAAGAAGGCCGCAATCGATGCCAAGCGCGGCAAGCTCTTCGCGAAGCTCGTCAAGAACATCGAAGTGGCCGCGCGGACCGGTGGTGGTGACCCGGAAGCCAACCCCACCCTGTACGACGCGATCCAGAAGGCGCGGAAGAACTCGGTCCCCCTGGACAACATCGAGCGCGCGCGCAAGCGCGGATCCGGTGAGGAGGGTGGCGGCACCGACTACCAGGCCGTGATGTACGAGGGTTACGCGCCCAACGGCGTGGCGATCCTCATCGAGTGCCTCACCGACAACCGCAACCGCGCGGCCAGCGACGTGCGCACGGTCATGACCCGCGGCGGCGGGTCGATGGCCGACGCCGGCTCGGTTGCCTACCTGTTCACCCGGCGCGGCGTCGTCATCCTGCCGAAGAACGGGCTGACCGAGGAGGACGTGCTCGGCGCGGTGCTGGAAGCCGGGGCCGAGGAGGTCAACGACCTCGGCGAGAACTTCGAGGTCCTCACTCAGCCGAGCGATCTCGTCGACGTGCGCAAGGCGCTGCAGGAAGCCGGGATCGAGTACGACTCGGCGGACATCAGCTTCCTCGCCAGCGTCAACGTCCCGCTCGAGGCGGAGGCCGCCCGCAAGGTGTTCAAGCTCATCGATGCGCTCGAGGACTGCGACGACGTGCAGAACGTCTACGCGAACTTCGACGTCAGCGACGAAGTGATGTCCCAGGTCAGCGCCTGAACGGAAGGTGACCGGAGCTTCTGGCGCCCCGCCGCGCCAGCTGGTGCGGCGGGGGTGCGTGGTGGGCGTTGCGCCTTCGCCGGCTGAACGCGGGGTCCGGAGCTCTGCTGGCCCGGCGCCCCTGCAACAGCTCACCGCCAGCACCCGCACCGACTGCTGCACCCGATCAGCTCCGGCGGCGAGGAGGCCGTCATCGATTTCGAGCAGCTCGGCGCGGCGCAGCGGCCAGCGCTCGTGGGCGTTGGGCAGGTGCCAGGTGCGGCCGAACCGGGCCACGTGCAACCCCCAGCGCGCGGTCAAGAAGGCCTCCAGCCGGCCGTCGAGCGACTCCTCGCCGGGCCGAACGACGACCCGGCTGCGTGCGCGCGCACCTGGCCACCGCAGCCGCGCGGTGTAGGTGCGGAGCGCGCCGGCCGAGCCGTCGCCGTTGTCGAAGCCCATCCGGGCCCACCGGTAGCGCAGCCCGAAACCGACGCGCGCGGCCGTGACGACCGGCGCGCAGTCGGCATCGAGGCTCAGGAAGACCACACCGCGCCGGCCGGTCTCATCCACGGAGTAGAGCCGCACGTTCGTCTCCAGGAAGGTGCCCAGCCACGGAAGCGCAGGTCCGCGTGCGAATCCGTTGCCGACCACCCGGAACAGCACGAGCCCCGCGTAGGTGCGGCCGCCCACGACATCCGGCCGGGTACCACGCGGCAGCAGCGGCGCGACCTGCTCCGGCTGCACTGCCCAGTGCAGGAAGGTGACCTCCCGCCACTGCTGGCGCAGCAGCCGAGGTCGCGTCGGCCTCGGGGCGTCCTCGACGACGGGCTCGGGTGCGGCGTGTGCCGGGTCGGTGATCACGAAGGGCAGGATTCTCCCCTGCGTCCCCGCGAACAAGAGCGCTGGGGTGGCCGGGCCGCGAAGACCTGACCGCCGCGCCCCGCTCCGCTCGGGGTGGATCCGTCCGACAGAATGGCGCGCGTGACCGACAGCGATGCGCAACTGCGCGAGTGGATGGTGCGGACCGCCGAGGAGCACGGGACCGCGGTGCTGCACGTGGCGGGCGACGACTCCGGCGCTCCGTTCGCCTTCTCCGCGGGGGTGTGGCGCCGGTTCGGCAGGCCCGAGGTCGTGGTCATCGGGCTGCCCCGCGACGTGGCGCACTCGGTGATCAACACCTACGCCCGCCGCGTCGCCGCCGGGGAGCGGTTCGTCCCCGGGCAGCTGTACGAGGGCTTCCTCAACGGGCTGCCGGTGGTGGTGGAGAACGTGGCGCACGGGCACTACCCGCAGTTCCTCGGCAGTGCCATGCTGCTCTACGAGGGCGACGACTTCCCCGCCGTCCAGCTCGTCGTGGCCTCCCCGGACGGCAAGTTCCCCTGGCAGGACGACGCGCCGGGCGGCTTCGCCGCCTACCAGCCGGTGCTCACCGGGAGCGGAGCCCCGGAGAGCTGGACACCCGGCGTCACCGGTCCGTGAACCGAGCGCCGCGGGGTGCGTTCGCGGCGGCTCGTGTGCGAGCGGTCCGTGGGCGCCCGGGCGGCTGCGGCTGCTGCACGTGGACGCGCCGCACGCGGGTGCGCCGACCTGCCGCGCCGGTGCGCGGCAGCGCGCCCGGCGCTCCGGTGGTGCAGGGCATCGGCGGCGCAGGGATCCGACGGCGCAGGGTTCCGGTGACGCAGGGGTTCCGGTGGTGCAGGGGTTCCGGTGGTGCAGGTCCCCGGGGAAGCGGCCGCGCAGGGCCCGGAGTGTCGGGAGGGGTGCGACGCGCTCCGTCCGGTAGGGTTCGAACGGACGTTCCCGGTGGCAGTGAGTAGGTGCGGTGTGCGGGTGTTGGGGATCGATCCCGGGCTGACCCGGTGCGGGCTCGGCGTCGTGGACAGCGGGCGCGGTCGCCAGGTGGAGTGCGTCGCGGTCGACGTCGCGCGCAGCTCCGCCGAGTCCGAGCTCGCCGACCGCCTGCTGGGCATCAGCCGGGCGGTCGAGCACTGGCTCGACACCTACGGTCCGGAGGTCGTCGCGGTGGAGCGCGTGTTCAGCCAGCACAACGTGCGCACCGTCATGGGCACGGCGCAGGTCTCCGGCGTGGTCGCGCTCGCGGCGGCGCAGCGCCAGGTGCCCGTGGCGTTCCACACGCCCAGCGAGGTCAAGGCCGCCATCAGCGGTTCGGGCCGCGCGGGCAAGGACCAGGTCACCACGATGGTCACGCGGGTGCTCGGGCTGAGCAGCAAGCCGAAGCCGGCCGACGCCGCGGACGCGCTGGCGCTGGCGGTCTGCCACGCCTGGCGGTCGCCGATGACGGGGCGGCTCGCGAGCGCCGAGGCCGAGGCCGCGCGCATGGCGCGCAACCATCGGGCGCGGCTGCAGCAGGCGGCCCAGCGCGGCGGGCAGTCGGGCACCACCGAGCGGCAGACGAAAGGATTCCGACCATGATCGCCTCCGTGCGCGGGCCGGTCCTGTCCGTGGGGCTGGACCACGCCGTGATCGAGGTCCAGGGCGTCGGCTACGCCGTGCACGCGACGCCCGCGACGCTGGCGGGGCTGCGGCGTGGTGAGGAGGCCCGGCTGTGGACCGCGCTGATCGTCCGCGAGGACTCGCTGACCCTGTACGGCTTCGCCGACCCCGGGGCTCGCGACCTGTTCACGCTGCTGCAGACCGCTTCCGGCGTGGGGCCGCGGCTGGCGCTGGCCGCGCTGGCCGTGCTCGCGCCGGAGCAGCTCAGCGACGCCATCGCCGACGGCAACATCACCACCCTCACCCAGGTGCCCGGTGTGGGGAAGAAGAGCGCTGAGCGCCTCGTGCTGGAATTGCGGGACAAGGTCGGCGCGGTCGCCGGCACCGCACCGGTCGGCGAAGGTGCGCAACAGCTGCGCACCGAGGTCTCCGAGGCCCTCGTGGGGCTGGGCTTCTCGGCCAAGCAGGCCGAGCAGAGCGTGCAGGCCGTGCTCGACGAGACCGACGGGGAGGCGGACACGGCCACGGTGCTGCGCCGGGCGCTGACCACCCTCGGGCCGAGCTAGTCCGGGCCGGCGCGGCGGTGCCGCGCGGCTCGGCGACCCGCCCCGGCAACACCGACACGTTTCCTGGACGGAGGGCGATGTACCAGGACGATCCGGCTGGTCAGGAAGCAACCGGGCAGGACGCGCCCGAAGCGGGCGACGCGGGGGAGGCCGGCGGTTCCGTGGCGCTCACGCCGCACCAGCAGCCCGCCGAGCACGAGCTCGAAGCGAGCCTGCGACCGCGGCACCTGTCCGAGTTCGTCGGGCAGCCGCGGGTGCGCGAGCAGCTGGAGCTCGTGCTGCACGGGGCCGTGCGGCGCGGTGACCAGCCGGACCACGTGCTGTTCTCCGGGCCGCCCGGGCTGGGCAAGACGAGCCTGGCCATGATCATCGCCTCCGAGCTGGGGGCCTCGATCCGCGTGTCCTCCGGCCCGGCGCTGGAGAAGCCCGGCGACCTGGCCGCGATGCTGTCGAACCTCACCGCGGGCGACGTGCTGTTCATCGACGAGATCCACCGGATCGCCCGCCCGGCCGAGGAGATGCTCTACCTGGCCATGGAGGACTACCGGGTGGACGTGGTCGTCGGGAAGGGTCCCGGGGCGACGAGCATCCCGCTGGAGCTGGCGCCGTTCACCCTGGTCGGCGCGACGACCCGCTCCGGGGCGCTGACCGGTCCGCTGCGCGACCGGTTCGGCTTCACCGCGCACATGGAGTACTACGCGCCCGCCGAGCTCGACCAGGTGCTGCGCCGCTCGGCGGGCATCCTCGGCGTGGAGCTGCGCGAGGACGGGGCCGCCGAGATCGCGCGCCGCTCGCGCGGCACGCCGCGCATCGCGAACCGGCTGCTGCGGCGCGTGCGCGACTACGCCGAGATCCGCGCGGACGGCGTGGTCACCCTCGGAGTGGCGCGCGCGGCGCTGGAGGTCTACGACGTCGACGAGGTCGGGCTGGACCGGCTCGACCGCGCGGTGCTCGGTGCGCTGGTGCGTTCCTTCCACGGCGGTCCCGTGGGGATCTCCACCCTGGCGGTGGCCGTGGGGGAGGAGTCGAGCACGGTGGAGGAGGTGTGTGAGCCGTACCTCGTCCGCGTAGGCTTGCTGGCACGCACGCCACGGGGGCGTGTGGCAACGGTGGCCGCCTGGCGGCACCTCGGTCTCACCGCCCCGGACCACGCTCCGGGGGAGGCGACGCCGAGCCTGTTCGAGGAGTGACGCAGCGCCCGATCGCGGGGCGGTGCGGAGCGGGTCTTCGAAAACTCCGGGTGTTTCCGGCACACTGAGGAGTTGGACATCCGCGCAATTCGGACCGGTGCTCGGTTGAGGTCGGGGCGGTCCGGAACGTGTTCGCTGAACAACGTGTTCGCTGAACGGAGCATCATGGAATTCCTTCCCATCGTCCTGATCCTCGCGATCGGTCTCATGCTGTTCTTCCAGGTCCGCAAGCAGAAGAAGGCCATGGCGGACCAGCAGAAGCTGCAGAACTCGCTCACCGTCGGTGACCGGGTCATGACGACCTCCGGGGTGTACGGCACGATCACCGCCACCGCCGAGGACACGGTGGACCTCGAGCTCGCGCCCGGTGTGACCACCACCTGGCTGCGCCAGGCGGTTCGCCAGAAGGCGAACGAGGAGCAGACCGAGGCGGCGGACTCGTCGGAGCAGGACTCCGCGGACGACGCGTCGGAGGCGAGCACCGAGTCGAACGCGCAGTTCGCCGAGCCGATCGAGAACCGGAAGAACTGACCTGGCGCACGGTCCCGGGAGCGCTGCTGCGAGCTCCCGGGCCGCGCGTGCCGCGGGGGCGCCGCCTCGCCGTTGTCCGCGAAACCCGCTGCGTCCCCCCTGTCTTCTCCGTCGTTTCCGCTGCGTAACCCCTGCGCACGCGGTGTGCGCACCCGGGGGGAGGGGTGCGGCGGAACCCTGTCAGACTGGTGCCACGCGGTCTCCCGGCGTCGGTGTGCGTGACGCGGGTGGACCGCTTGCTTCTGCCATCCGCGTGAACAGGAGACCGAGAAACCGTGGCACCTCCGGCCGGTCACATCCGCCCAGGGCGTTATCTCGCGGTTTTCGCGCTGATCGTCGCGGTCCTGTACTCGTTGGTGTTCTTCACCGGGGACCGGGAGCCGTCTCCCGAGCTCGGCATCGATCTGCAGGGCGGAACCCGCGTGACGTTGACCGCGCAGACCCCCACGGGGGAGCCGCCGAGCAACGAGTCGCTGGACCAGGCCCGCCAGATCATCGAGACGCGGGTCAACGGCATGGGCGTCAGCGGTTCCGAGGTGACCCGGGACGGCAACAACCTCGTCATCACGGTCCCCGGCGAGGGCGGTGAGCAGGCGCGCCAGCTCGGGCAGACCGCCAAGCTCGAGATCCGCCGCGTCGCCCAGGCCGTGCCGAACCCGCAGCAGCAACAACAGCAACAGCAGCAACAGCAGCCGCAGAACGCGGGCGGGGCGCCGGAGCGGATCGCCGAGGCGAAGAAGACGCGGCAGAGCACCGACCCGAACGTGCTGCGGCAGGCCGTCCAGAACCTGGACTGCAACGCGCCCGATCCGCTGCGCGGGCACGCCGACCCGGCGAAGCCGCTGGTGACCTGCGAGCGGGACGGCAGCGCCAAGTACGTCCTGGAGCCGGTGCTGCTCGAGGGCGAGCAGATCGAGGACGCCCAGGCGAGCGCCCCGAGCCAGCAGGATCCGCAGTGGAGCGTGAACCTGCGGTTCAAGCCCGAGGGCGCCCAGAAGTGGGGCCAGTTCACCGCGGCCAACCAGGGCAAGCAGGCCGCGTTCGTGCTCGACAGCGAGGTGGTGTCCGCACCGCAGATCCAGGCGGCCTCCAGCGCGCGCACGCAGATCACGGGCCAGTTCAACCAGGAGTCGGCCACGGAACTCGCCGACATGCTCAAGTACGGCTCGCTGCCGCTGGCGTTCAAGCAGTCCGAGGCGCAGACCGTTTCGCCCACGCTCGGGGTGACCTCGCTGAAGGCGGGACTCATCGCCGGCGGCATCGGGCTGGCCTTCGTCGCCGTGTACTGCCTGCTCTACTACCGCCTGCTCGGCGTGCTCACCGTGCTGTCGCTGGTGCTGTCCGGCGCCGTGGTCTACGGGGCGCTCGTGCTGCTGGGGCGGTGGATCGGTTTCACCCTGGACCTGGCGGGCGTGGCCGGGTTCATCATCGCCATCGGCATCACCGCGGACTCGTTCATCGTGTTCTTCGAACGCATCAAGGACGAGATACGCGAGGGCCGCACGTTCCGCTCCGCCGTCCCGCGGGCCTGGGAGCGGGCGCGCCGCACGATCCTCGCCTCGGACGCGATCAGCGTGATGGCCTCGGTCGTGCTCTACATCCTCGCCGTCGGCGAGGTGAAGGGCTTCGCCTTCACCCTGGGCATGTCGACCGTACTGGACCTGATCGTCGTGTTCCTGGTCACGCACCCGCTGGTGGCGTGGGCGTCGCGGAAGAGAGCCCTGTCCAAACCCGGCGTGACCGGTCTGGGCGCGGTGCAGCGGATCGCCGCCGCCGACCGCGGACAGCGCAGGCGGACCGCGAACACCAAGGAGGCGTGAGGTGACGACCCCCGGCACCGAGACGACAGCGAGCGAGCAGGCGTCCGCGCGTCGCGGCTCCGTGCTCCACCGGCTCCACACCGGCACCGGCGCCTTCGACATCGTCGGGCGGCGCCGCCGGTGGTTCCTCGCGCTGGGACTGGTCGTGGTGATCTGCCTGGCGGGCATCGGCCTGCGCGGGTTCAACCTCGGCATCGACTTCGTCGGCGGCACGCAGATCACGGTGCCCGCCACCGGCGACAACGGGCGGATCACCACCGAGCAGGTCGAGGACGGCTACCGGGACGCCCTGGGCCACCCCCCGGAGAAGGTCCAGGTCGTCGGCGCGGGCGGCAACCAGACGATCGAGCTCCAGTCGAGGACGCTGAACACCGAGCAGACCAGCCGGGTCAAGGACGCGCTGTTCGAGCAGCTGCGCCCGCACAACGCGCAGGGCAGCGCCGACCGGCAGGTGATCAGCGACAGCGCGGTCAGCGGCACGTGGGGCGGCGAGATCACCCGGCAGGCGGTCATCGCCCTGGTGGTCTTCCTCGCGCTGGTCTCGGCGTTCCTGGTCTTCTACTTCGAGCGGTGGATGGCCGTCAGCGCCGTGATCACGCTGCTGTACGACCTGACGGTCACGGCCGGCGTGTACTCGTGGACCGGTTTCGAGGTCAGCCCGGCCACGGTGATCGGTCTGCTGACGATCCTCGGCTACTCGCTGTACGACACGGTCGTCGTCTTCGACAAGGTGAGGGAGAACACCCGCGGCCTGCTCGGCGTGAACCGCCGCACCTACGGCGAGGCGGCCAACCTCGCGATCAACCAGACGCTGATGCGCTCGATCAACACCTCGCTCGTCGGTCTGCTGCCGGTGCTCGGCCTGCTCATCGTCGGTGCGTGGCTGTTCGGCGTGGGCGTGCTGCGCGACCTCGGCCTGGTGCAGGGAGTGGGCATGTTCGTCGGCACGTTCTCCTCGGTGCTGCTGGCTGCTCCGCTGCTGGTGACGTTCAAGATGCGCGAGACGCGGTACCGCGAGCACGCCGAGAAGGTGATGCAGCGGCGCGGGCGATCCGCCGGCGACGGGGGGACCGGTGCCGGGGGGACCGGCGGCACCCGGTCCGCCCCGAACGAGGCCGAGTCCGGAGGGGTCCCGGCCGCGGTGAACGTCACCGGCGGTGGTGCCGGCGTCGCGTCGGGCAGCGGTGGCGCGTCCGGCAGCGGCGGATCCGGCAGCGGCGGAGCCGCGAGGGGCGCGGCGGACAAACCGCGCCCGGGCCGCAAGCCCGCCGGCAAGGCCGGCAGGTCCGGTCAGGCGAAGCCCACGGGCAAGGCGAACCGGTCGTCCGGCAGGCGCCGCCGGTGAGAGCGAGCCGGGGCGGGAGCGAGACGGGTGTGACCGCGTGATGCGGATGACGGAGGACGCCGCGGCGGCGGGCAGCGCCGAGGAGCTGCGGCGGGCCGCCGCACTGGTCCGCGAGGTCCCGGACTTCCCGGAACCGGGGGTGCTCTTCCGCGACATCAGCCCGGTGTTCGCCGACGCGCGCGCCCTGGAGGCGATCGTGCGCGAACTGGGCGGCGGTGCGGAGTTCGACCTGGTGGCCGGGGTGGAGGCGCGCGGGTTCCTCGTCGGGGCCGCCGTGGCGCACGCCTCAGGCACCGGCGTGGTCGGGCTGCGCAAGCCCGGCAAGCTGCCCGAGGTGGCCGATCGCGTCGATTACGAGCTCGAGTACGGGCAGGCCTCGCTCGAACTGCCCGCGGGCGCGCTGCGTTCCGGCCAGCGGGTGCTCGTGGTCGACGACGTGCTGGCGACCGGTGGCACCCTGGTCGCCGGTGCCGAGCTGGTCCGCCGGGCGGGGGCTTCGGTCGCGGGCCTGGCGGTCGTGCTCGAGCTGAGCGCGCTGGGCGGGCGCGCGCGGTTCGGCGCGCACCCGCCGCACGCCCTGTTCAGCGTGTGAGCCCGCGCTGCGCGGGGGCGCCGGCGGGGCCGCTCACCGTCGCAGGGGCGGGGTGCGGCTGATCGGCGCGGGCGAAGTGGCGCTGTCGTTCGCAGCGGTGCGGGACCGTTCGCCGGAACACGCGTGTGGCCGGGGAAGGTCACCGCGGTGAACGGCGTTATTCTCAATGCCCGGGCCGTTACGACCGACCCGGGCCGAACGCCATAGTCGCCAGTGCCTCGGGAGCGTGCGGTGAGTCAACACGTGGAGTCCCCCGCTTCGTCCGAATCGGCTGCGCAGCCGCGCGGTGCCTCCGCGACCCGCCGGGTGCGCGCCCGGTTGGCGCGGAGGATCACGGCGCAGCGCGCCACCCCGGTCAAGCAGGTCCTGGAGCCGCTGGCCGCGGTGCACCGCGAGGTGCACCCGCAGGCCGACCTGGGCGTGCTGCAGCGCGCCTACGACACCGCGGCCCACGCGCACCGCCACCAGCAGCGCAAGTCCGGTGATCCGTACATCACGCACCCGCTGGCGGTGGCGACGATCCTCGGCGAGCTGGGCATGGACACGACCACTCTGGTGGCCGGTCTGCTGCACGACACGGTCGAGGACACCGAGTACTCGCTGGACAAGCTCACCGCCGACTTCGGCGAAGAGGTCGCCCACCTGGTCGACGGGGTGACCAAGCTGGACAAGGTCAAGCTGGGGCAGGCTGCGGAGGCCGAGACCATCCGCAAGATGGTCATCGCCATGGCCCAGGACCCGCGGGTGCTGGTGATCAAACTGGCCGACCGGCTGCACAACATGCGCACGATGCGCTTCCTGCCGCCGGAGAAGCAGGCCACCAAGGCCCGCGAGACCCTCGAGGTGCTGGCGCCGCTGGCGCACCGGCTGGGCATGGCCACGATCAAGTGGGAGCTGGAGGACCTCGCCTTCGCGATCCTGCAGCCCAAGAAGTACGACGAGATCGTGCGCCTGGTCGCCAACCGGGCGCCGTCGCGGGACACGTACCTGCGCACTGTCATCGACGAGCTGTCCGGCCACCTCGACGCGGCCAAGCTGTCGGCGAAGGTCGAGGGGCGGCCGAAGCACTACTACTCGATCCACCAGAAGATGATCATGCGCGGTCGGGACTTCGACGACATCCACGACCTCGTGGGCGTGCGCATCCTGGTGGACGAGCTGCGCGACTGCTACGCGGCCATGGGCGTGGTGCACGCGCTGTGGCAGCCGATGCCGGGGCGCTTCAAGGACTACATCGCCCAGCCGCGCTTCGGCGTCTACCAGTCGCTGCACACGACCGTGATCGGCCCGGAGGGCAAGCCGCTCGAGGTGCAGATCCGCACCCACGAGATGCACCGCACCGCCGAGTACGGCATCGCGGCGCACTGGCGCTACAAGGAGACGCGGGGGCGCAACGGCAGCGGCGGGCAGGCCGGCGTCGAGGTCGACGAGATGGCCTGGATGCGGCAGCTGCTCGACTGGCAGCGGGAGGCCGCCGACCCGGGAGAGTTCCTCGAGTCGCTGCGCTACGACCTGGCCACCCGCGAGATCTTCGTGTTCACCCCGAAGGGCGATGTGATCACGCTGCCCTCCGGATCGACCCCGGTGGACTTCGCGTACGCGGTGCACACCGAGGTGGGGCACCGCTGCATCGGGTCCCGCGTCAACGGCCGCCTCGTCGCGCTCGAGCGCAAGCTGGAGAACGGCGAGGTCGTCGAGATCTTCACCTCCAAGGCCGAGGGGTCCGGGCCGAGCCGCGACTGGCTCTCGTTCGTCGCCTCGCCGCGGGCGAAGACGAAGATCAAGCAGTGGTTCGCCAAGGAGCGCCGCGAGGAGGCGATCGAGAACGGCAAGGAGTGGATCACCAAGGAGGTGCGCCGGCTGGGCATGCCGGTGCAGCGCCTGGTCTCCTCCGAGTCGCTCGGTGCCGTCGCCAAGGAGATGCACTACGTCGACGTGACCGCGCTGTACGCGGCGGTCGGGGAGCGCCAGGTCTCGGCGCACCACCTCGTGCAGCGGCTGGTGTCGCTCATCGGCGGGCCGGAGCAGGCCGCGGACGAGGTCGCCGAGCGCGCCACGCCCTCCACGCTGCAGGGCCAGCGGCGGATCTCCGGCGACTCCGGCGTGGTCGTGCAGGGAACCGGCGACGTGTGGGCGAAGCTCGCCCGCTGCTGCACCCCGGTGCCCGGCGACGACATCCTCGGATTCGTCACCCGCGGCGGCTACGTCAGCGTGCACCGCACCGACTGCACCAACGCCGATGACCTGCGCAGCAAACCGGAGCGGCTGGTCGACGTGCACTGGGCGCCCTCGGCGTCCTCGGTGTTCCTCGTGGCCATCCAGGTGGAGGCGCTGGACCGGCACCGCCTGCTGTCGGACGTGACCAAGGTGCTCGCCGACGAGCGCGTGAACATCCTGTCGGCCTCGGTGACCACCTCCAACGACCGGGTGGCGGTCAGCCGCTTCTCGTTCGAGATGGGTGATCCGAAGCACCTCGGCCACGTGCTCAAGGCCGTGCGCAACATCGAGGGCGTCTACGACGTCTACCGCGTCACCTCGGCGACCTGAGCGGGAACGTCCGCCCCGGCCCCCAGCGCCTGCTGGTCGGGCAGCGCCTGCTGGTCGGAGCGGGCGAACACCACGTAGCCGCCCACGACGGCCGCGGCGACGATGATCGCGGTGACCACCAGCGTCGCGACCCGCCGCCGGCGCGTGCGCTCGGCCTGCCGCTGCAGCTGGTTCCGCAGCTTGCGCTTGGCCTCCTGGCGGCGCTGCTCGTTGCCGCGTTCGGGCTCGCCGTCGCGTTCGGGCTCGCTGTCGCGTTCGGGCTCGCTGTCGTGCTCGGGCTCGCTGTCGTGCTCGGGCTCGGTCACGTGCACCTCCGGCGAACGTGGTGATCTTCATCCGGAAGTGTAGGGGTCGGGTGCTGTCCGGTATGTGCGCGGTACCGCCCGTCGCCGGGGGCCGCCCCCGCCGGGCGATACTCTAGGGTGGCTTCGGTTCCCGGCTGCCGCGTGCACCGCACACCGCCCCGGGTCCGCCCACCTTGACCGCGGAGAACGAGAAGGGACCGGCTGGCGTGCTAGTGCTGGGATTCCCCGTCGGACCGCTGCAGGCCAACTGCTACGTGCTCGCCGCCTCCGACGACGCCCCGTGCGTCGTGATCGACCCCGGGCAGGACGCGGCGGAGGAGTTGGACGCGCGACTGGCCGAGCACCGGCTCGCCCCGGCGGGCGTGCTGCTCACGCACGGCCACTTCGACCACGTGCTCTCCGCGGGCGAGGTCTGCGACCGCTACTCCGTCCCGGGGTGGATCCACCCCGAGGACCGGTACATGCTCGCCGACCCGGCGGCGGCGCTCGGCCCGATGGGCGCGCAGCTGTTCGGGGAGGACTTCGCCGCCCACCCGCCGAAGGACGTGCGCGAGGTGGCCGCGGGCACGCGGCTCGACCTCGCCGGGTTGCGCATCGACGTGCTGCACACCCCCGGCCATACCGGCGGTGCGGTCGTGTACGGCGTGGAGACCGCCGAAGGCGGGCACCTGCTGTTCACCGGCGACACGCTGTTCGCCGGTGCGATCGGCCGCACCGACCTGCCCGGTGGCGATCACAGCGCCATCCTGCGCTCCCTGCACACCTCGCTGCTGGCGATGCCCGACGAGGCCGTCGTCCTGCCCGGGCACGGGCCGACGAGCACGGTCGGTCAGGAACGCGCGGGCAACCCGTTCCTGCAGGGCGCCCCGGGCACGTGCCGGCACACCGACGAGAACTGAGGCACGATGAGCACATTCACCGCCCCGAAGGGCATCCCGGAGTACTACCCGCCGCGGTCGGCGGCGTTCCTGACCGTGCGCGACACGCTCGCCGACGCCGCGCGCCGCGCCGGCTACGGCTACCTGGAACTGCCGGTGTTCGAGGACACCACCCTGTTCGCCCGCGGCGTCGGCGAGGCCACCGACGTCGTGGCGAAGGAGATGTACACCTTCCCCGACCGCGGCGGCCGCTCGGTGACGCTCCGCCCGGAGGGCACGGCCGGGGTGATGCGCTCGGTCATCGAGAACGGCCTGGACAAGGGGCAGCTGCCGGTGAAGCTGCAGTACGCCGGCCAGTTCTTCCGCTACGAGCGCCCCCAGGCCGGGCGGTACCGGCAGCTGCAGCAGGTCGGGGTCGAGGCGGTCGGTGTCGACGACCCGGCCCTGGACGCCGAGGTCATCGCCATCGCCGACGAGGCCTACCGGCGGCTCGGCCTCACCGGTTACCGCATCGAGCTCACCTCGCTCGGCGACAGCACCTGCCGCCCGGCCTACCGGGCGAAGCTGCTGGAGTTCCTGCGCGGGTTGCCGCTCGACGAGGAGACGCAGCAGCGGGCGGAGCTGAACCCGCTGCGCGTGCTCGACGACAAGCGCCCCGAGGTGCGCGAGCTGCTCGCCGACGCGCCGCTCATGGTCGACCACCTGTCGGCCTCGGCCGAGGAGCACTACCAGCAGGTCAAGCAGCACCTGACCGACCTGGGCGTGCCGTTCGCCGAGAACCCGCGGCTGGTGCGCGGTCTGGACTACTACACGAAGACGACGTTCGAGTTCGTGCACGACGGGCTCGGCGCCCAGTCGGGCATCGGCGGCGGTGGCCGCTACGACGGCCTCATGGCCGAGCTCGGCGGCGGGGAGCACTCCGGTGTCGGGTTCGGCCTGGGAGTGGACCGCACGTTGCTGGCCTGCGAGACCGAGGGACTGGACATCGGGGACACCGCGCACTGCGACGTGTACTGCGTGCCGCTCGGCGAGGAGGCCAAGCGGCGGCTGGTGGTCGTCGCCGGGCAGCTGCGCCGCGCCGGGATCCGCGTGGACATGTCCTACGGGGGCAGGGGGCTGAAGGGCGCGATGAAGGCGGCCGGCCGCTCCGGTGCGCGGTTCGCCCTCGTGCTCGGCGAACGCGACCTCGCCGCGGGCACCGCGCAGCTCAAGGAGCTCGACAGCGGCGAGCAGCGCCCGGTGGAGCTGGAGACCGCGCGCGACGAGGTGGTCGGCGCGCTCGCGGAGGTGCGATGAGTGCCGCCGAGGAAGCGGTGCCGCTGAACCTGCTGGACCGCTCGGTCATCCGGGCCCGCGCGCGCAACGTCGCCATCGCCGCGGTGGTCGTCGGGGCGGCGCTGGGCGGGATCATCGGTCTGTTCGCCGGACCGCTCGGCTTCGTCGTGCCCTTCGCGGTCGTGGTGGTGCCGCTGCTGCTGCTCGCGCTGACCGAGGCGCGCAGGGACACGTCGCTGCGCGGCACCGAGGTGCGGGTGCGCGCTCTCGGCACGCGCGTGGTCGACCTGGCGCGGGCGAGCAAGATCGACCTGCTGGTCACCGACGTGCGCGGGGCGCGCACGATCAGCCTGCTGGTCACGGGGCCGCCGAAGAACAAGGCGGTGACCGCCGCGCTGGCGATGTACGCCGGGACCGGCGGGCGCGAGCTGGACATCTTCGCGCTGCGCCGGATCGCCGACACGCTGGCGGGGATCGGCACGGCGCAGGCGCTGGTGCTGTCCGACCTGATCGTGGCCCAGCTGCGGGCGGAGGCCCGGGGCGACGCGGCGGCGGAGCGCCCGCTGTACCGCCTCGGCTCGATGGCCCCGGAAGGCCGCGTGGCGCAGAAGCTCGACCCGAGCGCGGTGGCCCGGTTCGTCGCCACGTTGGACGGGTAGGCGCTGAGCTTCGGCGGCTTGCCGGAGTGGTTGCTGGGCAGAACCTCCGGTGCGGTTCAGCGCGGTGGTGCCCGCGGCGGACGCGGGGTCTGCGCGGTGGCGCTCCGCGCCGCCGCGATCGCACCCGCCCGGGCGGTCAGCACAGCGGGGTGCGGGCGGTGCGCGCCGGCTGCGGACCCGCTGCTGACCACGGCCGCGGCGAGCGCGGTGGTGATGGGCACCGCGGCGATGATGCCGATGCTGCCGACGAGGGTGCGCACCGCTTCCTGGGCGACGTCCTGCGAGGTCGCGATCGTGCGGAAGCCGCTGCCGGAGAGGCTGTAGGCCAGCAGCAGCGGCAGCGCCGCACCGGCGTAGGCCAGCACCAGGGTGTTGACCGAGGACGCGACGTGGTCGCGGCCGATGCGCAGCGCGGCGCGGTACAGCTCCCGCCAGCTCAGCCGGGGGTTGGCCTCGTGCAGCTCCCACACCGCGCTGGTCTGGGTGACGGTGACGTCGTCGAGCACGCCGAGCGCGCCGATGACGATCCCGGCCAGCAGCAGGCCCCGCGCGTCGATCGGCGCGTCCAGCGCCCCGACGAGCTGGGTGGTCTCCTCGTCGAGGCCGGTCAGCCGCGTCGCGCCGGAGAACACCGCGCTGAGCAGGCCGATGAGGCCCAGGCTCGCGATGGTGCCGAGCACGGCGGTGGAGGTGCGCGCGGACAGACCGTGCGCCAGGTACAGCACCGCGAACATGATCACCCCGGAGGCCACCAGCGCCACCAGCAGCGGGTCGCGCCCGGCGAGGATCGCGGGCAGGGCGAAGCCGATGAGGACGGCGAAGCTCACCCCGATGCCCAGCAGCGAGCGCAGCCCCTTCCACCGGGCGAGCACGAGCACCGCGGCGGCGAACAGCCCGACGAGCGCGAGCAGGCCGTGGTCGCGCTGGAAGTCCACCACCTGGTAGGAGCTGTCGCTGCTCGGCTCCGCGCCGGAGTAGGACAGCACGACGCGGTCGCCCGCGCCGAAGTGCGGCGTGCCGGGGCCGACCGGCATGACCTGCTCGATCGTCTCCCCGGCGGCGGGACCGTCGGACATGGTCACGCGCAGCCGGGTGCAGTCCCCGGCGGAGCTGTCGGGGCCGCCGGTGCTGCTGAGCGTGCAGGAGCCGCTCTCGGCGGCGATGACCTCGCCGTGCACCGGTGAGGCGCCGAACCCCAGGTCCGCGCCGGACCGGGGGTGCTCGCCGAACGGGTGGAGCACGAGCACCCCGATCAGCGCGACCAGCAGCACCGGTCCGAGCACGGCGGTGAGCACTGCCCGCACGCGCGGGGAAGCGGGTGCGGCCGTGCCGTGCCCGTGTCCGTGGCCCACGTTCGGTGCGGCGCTGTGCGCGGCCGGGGCGTGCGTCGTCGCGGCGTGCTCAGCGACGGAGTGCTCGGCCGGCGAGTGCTCAGCGGGGGAGTCCGCCGGGGCGCCGGCGTCCGGGTGCGCTGCGTCCCGGTGCGCGGCGAACGGGTGCGGGGTGGGAGGCCGGGGCGGTCCGGACGGGTCTCGCTCGGGCACCCGGCCATTATGCGCCGGGGCGTTCAGCCGGTGATCGGGAACCGCAGCAGCGCGGCCACGCCGTCCCGCAGGCCGGTTCCGCCGGCGACGAGGGAGGCCTGCGAGTCGGTTTCCGCGCACTTCTGGAGCAGGTAGGCCTCCTGCTCGGCTTCGACCCCCTCCTCGAGCAGGAGCGTGTCCACCGCGCCCATCTCGGCGGCCTGCGCGACCTGCTCGGCCCCCTGCGCGGACCGCCCGTGCGCCAGCCCGGATTCCAGCCGCGCGGCGTTGTCGCTCCGGAGCTGTTCGTTCGCGTGCTGGGCGGTGCGCACCAGCTCCTGGGACAGCGTGCTCTCCGAAGCGCCCTCGTCGCGACCGCTGCGCTCGGTCTCGGCGAGGATCCCCGACAGGTCGGGCGGCAACTCCTCGCGGAGCGTGGTGCGCGCCTGGGGGTCGCCGGCGAGGACGAGCACGTCCGGGCCGAAGCCGGCGGCCAGCTCGCTCGCGCGGGAGGCGATGTCCTTGGCGTTGCGGCCGAGGTTCTCATCGGCGTGCCGCTGGATCTGCTTGTGCGACAGCGCCTGGCCACGGGGCTTGTGCACACCGGTCTGCGCGCTGCCCTCCACGACTTCGGCGTCCACGTTCCGCGGGGTGTGCTGCTCGGCGACGACCGTCCGGCGGAGCTGGGCCCCTTCCTGGTCGGTGATCACGACGAGTTCCCGCACGGCGCGCGCCTGCTCGCGCACGTACGCCCCGAGCTCCGGCACGCTGGTCCAGTGCGCGGCGTCGCCGGTGCCGAGCGCGGCGTCCCACTGCTCGTCGAGCAGCACTCCCGAGTCGTTCGCCACGAGCACGCGCCCGTCGATCTGCGCCTCCCCGGCGGTCGACCCGGAGATGGCGCCGTCGAGGGCGTGCAGCGCAGCCTCGCTCGCCGGGTGGTACTGCAAGCGCTCCCGGAGGGCCTTCCAGCGCAGCCGGAGCTGCTCGTTCGCGTCCTCGGCGGGCGGGCGGCTCTCCAGGTACACCGTGGCGAACGGGCCTTCCCGGCCGTACACCTGCCGCAGCGGGGAGAGTTTCATCGTGTCCTCCCGGTTCGTCGAAGGTCCGAAGGTCGGCCGCCGCGTTCTGCTCCGCGCGGGTCACGTCGGCACGACCGGAACCACCCAGCCGTCGTCGGCCTGCGTCCACTCGGTGTCGGACCGCCGGGTCCAGCCGGCCGCGCGGAGCTCCGCGTCCGCCTGCGTCGGCTCGGTCACCTCCTCGGGCAGGTCCAGTTCGGTGACGGGAGCGCCCCGGTCGTCGCGGATGATCACCCGCGCGTAGGCGCCCGGTCCGGAGGTGACGAAGTGCGCGTTGTTCGCCATCGCGGTGGCTCACCTGCCTTTCCGGTGGTGCGTCCAGCCCCGACGCGCTGCGGTCGCAGCCGCCGCGCTGCGGGGCGCGTCGGCAGTGCCGGTGGTCTACCCGGCGGCGCGGCGGCGATAAACCCGGGCAGCTCGTGCCGGCGGCGCGCGGTGGGGCTGGACGCCGGGGACATGCGCTGCGGGGATGCCTGCGGAGGTGCCGGGCGGAGGTGCAGCGCGGCGACGGGGTGGCGGGTTGACGCGGACCCCACCCGATCGCGCGATGTCGACCACCTCGACAGCTTTTCGACAACGTGTTCGAATGGGTGCATGCGCTGGGAACGGCAACGAGTCCACCCTCCTGTTCCGCCTCGGAGCGCGGAGCCCGGCACGACCGAGCCGGGCTCGACGGGCCCGGTTGCGGCTGATTCAGCCGCAGCCGGGCCCGCGGCGAGCCCCGCTCCGACCGGCTCCGCCGCGGGAGCTGACGCGGGCGCCGCTGAAGTCGCTGCGCCAGGCTCCGCTGCGTCGGGCTCCGCTGCGTCGGGATCCACCGTGCCGGCCGGGCGGCCGGGGACCGCGGAGCTGCCCCTGGACGTACCGGACGCCGCGACATCGCAACCGGACCGGGCGGGTCGCCGCGCGGGGCTGCGGTTGCCCGATCCGGTTCCGATCGAGGCGGGGGAGCAGGACGCCTACGCCATCGAGATCCGCGCGAAGTCGATCCTCAACCGCGTGCCAGGCGCTTCGCGGGTGCCGTTCGAGTGGACGGTGAACCCGTACAGGGGTTGCACCCACGCGTGCCGCTACTGCTTCGCAAGACGCACGCACACCTACCTCGACCTGGACTCCGGCTACGACTTCGACAGCAAGATCGTGGTGAAGGTCAACGCGGGCGCGCTGCTGCGCCGCGAACTCGCCTCCCCGCGGTGGCGGGGCGATCCGGTCGCGCTGGGGACGAACACGGATCCGTACCAGCGGGTGGAGGGGCGCTACGGGCTCATGCGCGAGATCATCGCCGCGCTGCGGGACCGCGCGAACCCGTTCTCGATCCTCACCAAGGGCACGCTCGTGCTGCGGGACCTCGATCTCCTCCGCGAGGCGGCCGCGGTCACCTCGGTGTCCATGGCCGTGTCCATCGGCTCGGTGGACGAGCGGCTGTGGCGGCAGGTGGAGCCGGGCACGCCCTCGCCGCTGCGGCGCGTCGACGTGGTCCGGCGGTTCGCCGAGGCCGGTATCGGGTGTTCGGTGCTGATGGCGCCGATCCTGCCGGGGCTGACCGACGGGGAGGAGCACATCGAGGAGACCGTCGCCGCGCTGGCGCACGCGGGGGCTGCGAGCATCACGCCGATCGTGCTGCACCTGCGCTCGGGCGCCCGCGAGTGGTACCGCGAGTGGTTGCGGGAAGCGCACCCCGAGCTGCTGCCGCTGTACGCGCGGCTGTACGGCGACGGGGCGTACGCGCCGCAGTCGTACCAGCGCGAGGTGCTCGCGCGGGTGCGCGAGGCCGAACGGCGCCACGGGTGCGACCAGCAGGAGGGCGGGTCGCACCGCCGACCCGGTGAGGACTCGGCGGAGCGCGATGCCGCGGTCCGCGGGGGCGGGGCCGCGGAGGAGCCATCCCCTCCCGGCGCAGCGATTCAGGAGCAGCTCGCGCTGCTGTGAGCCCCGCGCGGCGGAATGTGCGAACCGGGTTTTCGCGGATCCATCCCGGAATTCGGGGGGTCGGACGTCCCCGGAGCACTCCGGGGACGTCCGACCGGAAAAGAGCATGCGGCGGAACGTTGTTCGGGGTTTGGCGGAGTGCGACCGGCTCAGCGGCTGACCGACACCTGATTCGGGGTGTGCGCAGGTTGCCAGCTCGCGGAGACCACGCCCGGGCCGTAGTCGAGCTTCACCACGTGCCCGCGCCCGGAGGCGTCGACGTGCATCGGGCTCGGGTGCCCGGGCTCGTCCTCGCGCCCGTCGGAGACGCGGCTCGTGCACTGCCGCGGCGTGCGCTGCGGATCGAAGCACAGTTCGAGCAGGTACTGCCGCACGGGAAGCCGGAACACGCGGCGGAACTCGTGCGGGTCGCCTCGCGGTGCGGTCGGGGGATTGCGCACCTCGTACTCCATCAGCAGCGTCTCACCCGCGTTGAGGACGTGCTCGAACAGCAACTCGGCCACGACGAGATCACGCGCGTGGTCGGTCAGCACCTGGCCCAAGTGGCACGAGCGCAACGGCCGGATCACCGCGGGGTTCTCCGCGCGCGAACCGCCGTCGAACATGACGACCCACCGGTCCACGCCGTCGGTTTCGGCGCGCACGAGCTTCTGCGTGTGCACCGTGGACTGGTACCCCTGGGCGTCGATGTGCACGCGGTCGTGGTGGCTCAGCCGCGTGAGCTCGTCGTCGTGGCTCGTGTCGATCTTCGTGAGCAGTTCCGAACCGCGCGTCTGCTCCGTCCACAGCGTAGAGGAGCTCGGGGTGCTCCTCGCGGAGCGGCGGTTGCGCCCGCGCGGACGGGGCGGCCCGACGAGGGCGAACAGCGATCCCTGGGGGACGGCCAGCACGTGCTCGAGCTGGCGCAGCGCCAGCAGGGAGTCCGGCCGTTCGGGGCGCCGCCGCCCGGACTGCCAGTAGCTCAGCGCGGTGATGCTCACCGGCGTGCCCCGCGCGCGCAGGTGGTGCTGGATGCGGTCCAGGCTCAGCCGGCTCTCCCGGATCGCGGCGCGCAGCGCCACGTCGAAGGGGCCGGTGCGCAGCAGTTCGGACAGTTCGGGGGAGGGGTTCGGGGAGTTCTGGTGCCGCACCGCTTTCGCGACGCCGCACCGGGATTCGGTATTCGGGGTTTCGAGATTCGGGCGGTTCATCGTGACTCCTCGTATCCGCCGCATGGCTCGACACGGTATTGCTGTGATCAATTCGGCGCAATCGAGGAATGCGCCCACAATTGCGGATTAAGGTGGTCATCGCCCTCCTTTAAGGTGCGAATAGGGTGGCGTTCGGCCGGCGCGGCGGGGTCGGGAGCGCTGCACGCCGCCGCACGCGCGCCGCAGGGGAGGGGCGCGGGAGGGATGGGGCCGGTCACTCGGGGGCGGGGCTGGTCACGAAGCGCCGCGGCTTGCCGATAGCCTGAAGGTCTCGCCTCCCTGCTGTGCAGGTCCGCCGCGCGGCCCCGCGGCGGGCGAGGAAGAGGAACGAGCACTCGAGCAAGCCGCGACCCACAAGGAGCACAGTCCCGTGATGCGCACGCACAAGGCCGGATCGCTGCGCGCCGGTCACGCCGGGCAGTCCGTCACCCTCAGCGGATGGGTGGCGCGTCGCCGCGATCACGGCGGGGTGATCTTCATCGATCTGCGCGATGCGTCCGGGATGGCTCAGGTCGTCTTCCGCGAGGGCGAGATGGCCGAACGCGCCCACCGGCTGCGGGCGGAGTTCTGCGTGCGCATCACCGGGGAGGTCGTGCAGCGCCCGGAGGGCAACGAGAACCCGGAGATCGGCACCGGGTGGATCGAGGTCACCGCGACCGACCTGGAGGTGCTGTCCGAGGCGGCCCCGCTGCCGTTCCAGCTGGACGAGAACCTCGAGGCGGGCGAGGAGGTGCGCCTGCGGCACCGCTACCTCGACCTGCGGCGGCCCGAGCAGGCGCGGATCATGCGCCTGCGCAGCGAGAGCAACCGGATCGCGCGCGACGTGCTCAACGACCGCGAGTTCGTCGAGGTCGAAACGCCGACGATGACCCGCTCCACGCCGGAGGGCGCGCGCGACTTCCTCATCCCGGCGCGGTTGCAGCCGGGAAGCTGGTACGCGCTGCCGCAGTCGCCGCAGCTGTTCAAGCAGCTGCTCATGGTCGGCGGTCTGGAGCGCTACTTCCAGATCGCGCGCTGCTACCGCGACGAGGACTTCCGCGCCGACCGCCAACCGGAGTTCACCCAGCTGGACCTCGAGCTGAGCTTCGCCGACGCCGATGACGTGATCGAGCTCAGCGAGGCGGTCGTGGCCGCGTTGTGGCGGGAGCTGCGCGGGCACGAGATCCCGCTGCCGATCCCGCGGATCAGCTACGCCGACGCCGTCGCCAAGTACGGCACGGACAAACCGGATCTGCGGTTCGGGCAGGAGCTGGTCGAGTTGACCGACTACTTCGCCGAGACCCCGTTCCGCGTGTTCCGCGCCCCCTACGTCGGCGCCGTGGTCATGCCGGGCGGGGCGGACCAGCCGCGCCGGCAGCTCGACGCGTGGCAGGACTGGGCCAAGCAGCGCGGCGGCAAGGGCCTGGCCTACGTGCTCGTCGGCGAGGACGGCACGCTGTCCGGTCCGGTGGCCAAGAACCTCTCCGACTCCGAGCGGGACGGGCTGGCCAAGGCGGTCGGCGCCAACCCGGGTGACTGCGTGTTCTTCGCCGCCGGTGAACCCGGCCCTTCGCGGGCGCTGCTCGGCGCGCTCCGGCTGGAGGTCGGCCAGCTGTGCGGGCTCATCGACCACGACGCCTGGGCGTTCGCGTGGATCGTGGACGCGCCGATGTTCCAGTCCACCGCCGAGTCCGACGACGTCGCCGTCGGCACCGGCAACTGGACTGCGGTGCACCACCCGTTCACCGCGCCGAAGCCGGAGTGGGTCGACGAGTTCGCGCAGGACCCGGCCAACGCCCTGTCGGACGCCTACGACCTCGTGTGCAACGGCAACGAGATCGGTGGCGGGTCGATCCGCGTGCACCGCCCGGACGTGCAGCAGCGCGTGTTCGAGGTGCTCGGCATCAGCGAGGAGCAGGCGCAGGAGAAGTTCGGCTTCCTGCTCGAGGCGTTCAAGTACGGCCCCCCGCCGCACGGCGGCATCGCGTTCGGCTGGGACCGGATCTGCATGCTGCTGGCCGGGGCCACCTCGCTGCGCGATGTGATCGCGTTCCCCAAGACCGGAGGCGGTTTCGACCCGCTGACCGGTGCGCCGGCGCCGATCACCGCGCAGCAGCGCAAGGAGGCGGGCGTGGACGCGAAACCGGCGAAGAAGCACGACTCGGGTCAGCAGACCGGGGCGTGAGCGGCCCGCGCCGCGCGAACCGGCGGGTGCGGAACCTCACCGCCACCGGACGATTCCGGTGGCGGGGGCGCCTTTTCGGGTTGAACCCGCGTGGATCCGGTGACGCGGCGAACGCGGTGCGTGTACCGTTCCCCTGATCATGCGGTGGGTGCGGTGAGGCGTGCGCGGGTGCGATGCGCCGCGAGCACGGTACGTGGCGGTGCACGTGCCCGGAACTGATCAACTTGACCGGTCATGCGCAGCCGCGCCCGGACGAGTCGGGGTAGTGTCGGGAGACGATGAGCGTAGAGATCACCAGCGGTCCTCCGGAAGTTCGCGTTTCCGCGGACGGGGAGGTCACCGACACGGTCGGAACCGCGGAGGCGGTTCTGAGCAAGTGGACCGGGGCCGCGGTGCGGTTGGCCGAGGCCGAGGACCTGGGAGGGAGCGACCGTTCCGTCGTGCTCCGCGTGCGGGTCGTCGAATCCCCGTTCGACCTGCCTCGTACGCTCGTGGTCAAGCACTACGGCGCGTGCCCGGAGCAGGCGCGGTCGGACCCGTTCGCGCACGAGGCGGCGAGCTGCCAGCTCACCACCGCGTTGTCGCCGGGGGCTCGGGTCGGCCCGGAGCTCATCGCGCACGACGCGGCTCAGCGCATCCTGGTGCTCGAGGACCTGGGGCGCGGCTCCACGCTGGCCGACGTGCTCTTCGCCGATGACGCGCGCGCGGCCGAGCGGTCGCTGCTGGCCTGGGCGCGCGCGCTCGGCAAGCTGCACAGCACCACAGCGGGATGCGACGCCGACTTCGACGCGCTCATGCGCCGCCTCGGGTCGCAGGACGCGAGCGATCCGATCACCGAGGACATCCTGCAGGCCTGCGCGGAGCTGCCCGAGCTGCTGGCGGGCACGCTCGGCGTGGCGGTTCCGGCGAGCGTGTCGGAACGGCTGGCCGCGGCCACGGAGTTGCTCACCTCGGGGCGGTACCGGGCGTTCAGCCCGTCCGACATCTGCCCCGACAACAGCTTAGTGACCGAAACCGGGGGGCGTTTCCTCGATTTCGAGGGGGGCTGCGTGCGCGACGTGGTCCTGGACGCGGCCTACCTGCAGTACCCGTTCCCGTCCTCGTGGTGCTCCTACGCGCTGCCGGACAACGTGGCGCGCGGGATGCTGGACACCTGGCGCTCCGAGGTCGCCCAGGTGTGGCCGGAGCTCGACGACGACGCTGTGCTCCTGCCGCGGTTGTTCGACGCGGAGCTGCTGTGGGTGTGGGTGTCGACGTGGTGGTTCCTGCCGCGCGCCGGGGAGAACGACCGGCCCATCGACCTGCAGATGCCCTCGCCGCGCCGCAGCACGGCGCTCGTGGACCGGTGGCGGCACGTGCGGTCCGGCGCCGAGGACGCCGGGACGGGTGATCTCGCGGAGTTCGCGGGTGCGGTCGTGGACGCGCTCGTCGAGCGCTTCGGAGCCGGGGCGCTGCACCTCGTGCCGTACCCCGCTTTCGGCGGGGAGCAGCGGGGCTGAGGCGGGCGGCGCTGCCGCTCGGGCGCCGGGACCGTTCTCCGCCGGAGGTGCGGCGCTCCTGCGCGCGTCCGGTGCCCGGTCGCGGCTGCTGCCTCCGCGGTGGTGCGCGCCGTGCCCGGCGGAGTTGTGCGCGCCATCGAAAATGAGATCAATTCGGACATTCTGCGTTCCGCGCGGGCGGATGCGCTTGGGGGAAACGCCTGCGCCACATGTGGTCGAATGCGCATGCGGCCGTCCCGGGAAGCGGCGCGGCTTACGCTTTCGGGTGAGCTTTTCGGCATTCTCCCGGAATGTGGGCGGCGGGCTGCTCCGTTGTGTTGATCACGTGTTCTGCGACTTGCGGGGATCCGGGTGTGATCGGATACCTTGAGTTCAGTCCTTCGTCGCTTCGCTCCGCTGAAGTGGTTCTCGGCGAAGGTCGCCATCCAGCTGCTTCTGGGAGGACCGAGTGCGCGGGACTCAGCGCGTCGTGCGAGCGGTGACCTGGCTGCTGCTCGCGGTCGCGCTGGTCGTGCTCTCGCCGCTGTCCGCGACGGCCCAGGTGCCCACGCGTGCCACGGCGGAGACGACGAATTCCCAGAGCAACGAGCACCGCGAGGAAAAGCTCCGGGAGCGGACGCCCGGAACCGCGGTCCAGCGGCGGTGCGCCGAGCAGGGCGACAAGCCCCGGTGCCTGTTCAAGCTCGACGTCCGCGCCCTCTCCGGTGCCGACCGGGTGCTGCCCTCGGGCGAGCACCTGGTGCTCGGCGGAAACTCGCACGAGCTGAGTCTGAGAAAGAGACAATCGCCTTCCGTGCTCAACGTGTTCCGGCTGTGATCCCGCCATTTCGGCGAGATTTTTCGATCCTGTTCGGAAAACAGGTGGACCAACGACGTCGCTGAACACGGCTGTGAGGCGAATTGTGACTTTCGAAGCGTACCTGACGCGTGCCGAGAACCACCCGAGCGCGGTGACCGAGGAGCACTGCCGCGAGCTCGCATCCGGGCAGAATCCGGACGTGTTGTTCATCACCTGCTCGGACTCCCGCGTGATCCCCAGCCGGCTCACCGGAGCCGAACCGGGCCAGCTTTTCGAACTGCGCACCGCGGGCAACGTGGTGCCGAAGTACCGGCCCGAGACCGGCACGAGCGAGATGGCCACGATCGAGTACGCGGTACTGCGGTTGGGCGTGCCCAACATCGTCGTGTGCGGGCACTCGCACTGCGGAGCGGTGACCGCGATGGCCGTCGCCGGGCGCGGCTTATCCGACATGCCCGCGCTGTGCACCTGGTTCGAGCTCACCGGGGAGCAGCGGGACGACACCGAGGTCGATCCCGCCGTGCGCGCCGCGAGCCAGCAGCACGTGCGCGACCAGCTCGCCGAACTCCGCGAATACCCCTTCATCCGGGATCGACTCGCCAACGGGGAACTCGCCCTGCACGGCTGGTTCTTCGAGCTCGACACCGGTCGAGTCCACACATTGGAGTGTGGCTCCGACGCAGCCGACGCGAACACGGCTGTCTTCCACCCCCTGTGAAGCCGCGGACGGCTCGGGCACGGGGAGGAGTGTCTCCTCCGCCGGAGGACCCGGCCGTCCGGTCGACGCGCCTGGAGTGCACAGTGACTCGAACGTCCCATAACGAAACCCAGACGCCCCCGAACCGCAGCGGTGGCCCCGCGCCCTCCCGCTCCTGGTCCAAGCAGACCGTGCTGGCGGACTTCTCCGCATCCCTCGTCGTGTTCCTCGTGGCCGTTCCCCTCTGCGTCGGGGTGGCGGTCGCCTCCGGTGTTCCGGCCGAGCTCGGCATGATCACCGGCATCGTCGGCGGACTCGTCGTGGGCTTCATGCCCGGCAGCACGATGCAGGTCAGCGGCCCCGCCGCGGGCCTGACCGTGGTGGTGTCCTCGGCGGTGGCCCAGCACGGGCTCGCCACGCTCGGCATCATCGTGCTGATCTCCGGGCTGCTGCAGGTCCTGCTCGGCATCTCCCGGCTCGGCAGCTGGTTCCGGGCGATCTCGCCCGCCGTGGTCCAAGGCATGCTGGCCGGTATCGGCCTGGTGCTCATCCTCGGCCAGATCTACCCGTTCGGCGGGCAGGACCAGCCCACCAGCACCGGGGAGAAGTTCTCCGGCGCGCCCGGCCTGCTCGGCCACGCGCTGACCACGCCCACCGGTCTCGCCTCGCTCGGTCTGGGGCTGGCCACGCTCGTGCTGCTCGGCGTGTGGAAGAAGCTGCCGAAACCGCTCAGCTCCGTTCCCGGCCCGCTCGTGGCCGTGGTCCTCGTCAGCGCGGCCGCGGCCGTGCTCGCGCTGCCCGTGAGCACCGTCGAGGTGGGCTCGCTGCTGCAGGCCGTGAACGTGCCGTTCCACGGCGGAGCGTTCGGCGAGCTGCTCAGCCCCGCGCTGTGGGGCACGGTCGTCACCTTCACCCTGGTCGCCTCGGCGGAGAGCCTGTTCAGCGCCGCGGCGGTCGACCGGATGCACAGCCGGCCGAAGACGCAGTACAACAAGGAGCTCGCCGCCC
The DNA here is from genome assembly GCF_054782015.1 of Salinifilum aidingensis. Classification (NCBI taxonomy): domain Bacteria; kingdom Bacillati; phylum Actinomycetota; class Actinomycetes; order Pseudonocardiales; family Pseudonocardiaceae; genus Salinifilum; species Salinifilum aidingensis. The sequence continues at coordinate 180,741 of NZ_BAAGTH010000010.1, forward strand.
AGGGCGTCGGCAACGCCGTCTGCGGAGTGTTCGGCGCGCTGCCGATGACGGCGGTCATCGTGCGCAGCTCGACCAACGTCAACGCGGGTGCGGTGACGAAGCTGTCGCGCATCCTGCACGGCGCCTGGTTGCTGCTGTTCGTCGTGCTCCTGCCCCAGGTGCTGGCGTTCATCCCGAACGCGGTGCTGGCCGCGCTGCTCATCCAGGCCGGGTGGAAACTGGTGGCCCCGCGCGACATGGTCGAGCTGATGCGGACCAACCGGCCCGAGGCCGTCGTGCTGCTGGTGACCACCAGCATGATCGTGGCCACGGACCTGCTCGTCGGCACGTTGACCGGGCTGGCGCTGGCCGTGATCAAGAGCGCGTTCGAGATGTCGCGGCTGTCGGTGCGCTCGCACCACGACGACGAGCGCAACCAGGTGCGGGTGGAACTCGGCGGCAACGCCACCTTCCTGCGCCTGCCGCGGTTGCTGGACCACCTCGAACAGCTGCCCAGCGGGCGGCACGTGCGACTGGACCTCACGGGGGTGCGCCACCTCGACCACGCCTGCCAGCAGGCCGTGGAGAACTGGGCCCACCAGCGGCGCGGTGAGGACGGCCACGAGGTCGACGTCGCGCTGCCGCACCAGCGGGGACAGACCGATCCCGACCAGGAGCGGGAGGCGGCCCTCTCGCGCTGACCTGGCCCCGTCGCGCTGATCCGGCCCGCTCGGGCCCGCGGTCTCCGGCCCGGAGAGCCAACTCCGGGATGTCCGCCCCCGGGGGCGGACATCCCGCCACGCGCTGCGGCTCGGGGTGGGCATTTCCCGGGAGATGCCCACCCCCGCGGCCGCGTGCGGCGGGAGGGGAACGCTGCGACGTGGGGGCGATCCCGGCGGGTAGCGTCGAGGACGTGAGTGAGGGTCTGTTCGACGAAGGGCTGTTCGGTGCCGACGCGGAGGATCGCGCCGACGAGCAGTTGACCGAGCACGCACCGCTGGCGGTGCGGATGCGCCCGCGCAACCTCGACGAGGTCGTCGGCCAGGACCACCTGCTCGGGGCCGGAGCTCCGCTGCGCCGCCTCGTCGAAGGAGCCGCACCGGCCTCGGTGCTCATGTACGGGCCGCCCGGGACGGGCAAGACGACGCTGGCCAACCTCGTCTCCCTGGCCACGGGACGCCGCTTCGTCGCGCTGTCGGCGCTGTCGGCCGGGGTCAAGGTAGTGCGCGGGGTCATCGAGGAGGCCCGCCGCCGGCTCGGCCGCTCCGCCGAGGCGACCGTGCTGTTCATCGACGAGGTGCACCGCTTCTCCAAGACCCAGCAGGACGCGCTGCTCGGTGCGGTCGAGGACCGCACCGTGCTGCTGGTGGCCGCGACCACGGAGAACCCGTACTTCTCGGTGGTCTCCCCGCTGCTGTCGCGCTCGCTGGTGCTGCAGCTGCACGGCCTCACCGAGGACGGGCTGCGCGAGCTGCTCCGGCGCGCCGTGGCCGAGGAGCGCGGACTGGACGGTGCGGTGTCGGTCGAGCAGGAGGCCGAGGACCACCTCGTCGCCCTGGCCGCGGGCGACGCGCGGCGCGCGCTGACCGCGCTGGAGGCGGCGGCCGAGTCCGCCCTCTCCACCGGTGGCGAGCACATCGACCTGGCCACGGTGGAGGCCACCGTGGATCGTGCGGCGGTGCTCTACGACCAGACCGGTGACCAGCACTACGACATCGCCAGCGCGTTCATCAAATCCATCCGCGGCTCGGACGTGGACGCGGCGCTGCACTACCTGGCGCGGATGGTCGACGCGGGCGAGGACCCGCGCTTCATCGCCCGCAGGCTGGTGGTGCACGCCAGCGAGGACATCGGCATGGCCGACCCCACGGCGATGCAGGCGGCCGTGTCCGCCGCGCACGCGGTGCAGTTCATCGGGATGCCCGAGGGGCGGCTGCCGCTCGCCCAGGCCACGGTCCACCTGGCCACGGCGCCCAAGTCGAACGCCGTGATCACCGCCATCGACGAGGCCATCACCGACGTGCGCGCCGGCAGGGCCGGACCGGTGCCGCCGCACCTGCGCGACGGGCACTACGCGGGGGCGAGCACGCTCGGCAACGCGCAGGGCTACGCCTACCCGCACGATCGGCCCGAGGGCGTGCTGCCGCAGCAGTACCCGCCGGAGGAGCTCGTCGGCCGCGACTACTACCGGCCCACGGCGCACGGGGGCGAGCGCACGCTCGCCGACCGCGTGCCGAAGCTGCGCGGGCACGTCCGCGGCGGCCAGTCCTGACCGGCGGGCACCTGACCGGCTCCAGCCCTGACCGGTGCCTGCGCCGGGGCGGTCACCGGTGTCCCGCCGGCGGCAGCGGCGCGGTAGATTCCCCGCCGAAAACCCGGCGCGAGGAGGTTCGCGGTGCCCCACCGGATCGTGGTCACCAGGTGGATTCCCGAGCAGGCGCGGCAGCGCCTCGCCGAGGCCGGCGAGGTGCACGTGTGCGATCAGGACCGGCCGTTGGAGCGGGCCGAGCTGCACGAGGCGGCCCGCGGGGCGGACGCGCTGGTGACGATGGTGCAGGACCGCGTCGACGCCGAGCTGGTGGAGGCCGCCGGGCCGAACCTGCGCGTGGTGGCCAACGTGGCGGTCGGCCACGACAACGTCGACGTGGCCGCGCTGCGCGAGCGCGGGGTGGTCGTGACGAACACCCCGGACGTGCTCACCGACGCGACCGCCGACCTGGCACTGGGGCTGCTGCTCATGCTCACCCGCCGCCTCGGCGAGGGGGAGCGGCTGCTGCGCGCGGGGGAACCGTGGAACTTCCATCTCGGATTCATGCTGGGCAGCGGGTTGCAGGGCAGGACGCTGGGCATCATCGGGCTCGGCGGGATCGGCCGTGCCGTCGCCCGGCGCGCCCGCGCGTTCGGCATGCGCATCGCCTACACCGGGCGGCGCCGGGCCGAGGCCGAGGTGGAGCGCGAGCTCGACGCCACCTACCTCGACCAGGACGAGCTGCTGCGCACCGCGGACGTGGTCAGCCCGCACTGCCCGCTGACCCCGCAGACGCGGCACCTGGTCGACGAGGCGGCCCTGCGGGTGATGCGCCCGGACGCGGTGCTGCTGAACACCAGCCGCGGTCCCGTGGTGGACGAGCGCGCCCTCGTGCGCGCGCTGCAGGCCGGTGAGATCGCCGGCGCTGCGCTGGACGTGTTCGAGCGCGAGCCCGCGGTGGAGCCGGAGCTGCTCGGCATGGACAACGTCGTGGCCGTTCCGCACCTGGGCTCGGCGACCCGGGAGACGCGGGGCGCGATGGCCGACCTGGCCGCGCGCAACGTCCTCGGCGTGCTCGACTCCGGCACCCCGGTCACACCGGTCGGCGGTTGAGCGCCCCGGGCGCGGCCCGGCCGGACGCGGCGCCCGGCCGTTGCCGACCGCCGCGGAGAACCGCCGCCGATCTGCCCGGCACGCGCGCGGGCGGAAGCGGCCGGGCGGAACCGACGCGGTAACCTGACGGCGATCACAAGGCCACCCGCGTGCGAGCCGGCGCCGGTGGCCGCCGTACGTCGTCGAAATTTCGGGAGGGCACGTGACGCCCACGCAGATCGCCGCGCTGATCGCCGCAGGCGCGTTCGTGCTGCTGGTCGTGCTGCTGGCGATCCCGTTGGTCAAGCTCGGCCGCACGCTGGATGCGGCGACCACCGCGATCCGCAAGGCGCACGAGAACTCCGATCCCCTGTTCACCGGTGCGAACTCGACGTTGAACCACGTGAACACCCAGCTGGAGCGGGTCGACGGGATCACCGCGCACGCCAAGACGGTCAGCGGCAACGCCTCGGCGCTGTCCTCGCTGTTCACGGCTACACTGGGAGGCCCGCTGGTAAAGACGGCCGCTTTCTCGTACGGGGTGAGCAAGGCCGTGCGGGCGCGCCGGAAGAGGAAAGCGGCACCCGCGGGCCGGCATTCCCGCCGCAGGGGTAAAGGAGGACCCAAGTGAGGCGCCTGTTCTGGTTCGGTGCCGGGGTCGCGGCCGGAGTGGCGGTGACCCGGAAGGTCAACGCGACCACGAGGAAGGCCACCCCGGCGGGCGTGGCCGAGCAGCTGGGTGGCGCGGTGCGCGACCTGGCCGACGCGGTGGGCGCCTTCGGCGCCGACGTGCGCGCGGGGATGCGGGAACGCGAGCAGGAGCTCGACGAGGCCGCGCAGGACGGGCGGGTCGCCGAGACGGCGCGCGCGGCCGCGGCGGTCCCGGGGAGCCGGACCGCGGAGACCTCCGGTGCCGGCGCTGCAGCGGACGCCAGCCAGCGCCGAGCGCGCCGGGCGGGGCGCTGAACGCCTCCAGCGCGCCGCCTGCCCCGCCGAGAGCTCGTTCCGACCATCGCCTGAGGACTTCACCGTGCAGACCCACGAAATCAACCGCCGCTTCACCGAGCACTTCCGCGCCACCGGCCACACCGTGGTCGGCAGCGCGTCGCTGATCCTGGACGACCCGACGCTGCTGTTCGTCAACGCGGGCATGGTCCAGTTCAAGCCCTACTTCCTCGGTGACGCCCCGGCCCCGTACCCGCGTGCCACCAGCATTCAGAAGTGCGTGCGCACCGGGGACATCGACGAGGTCGGCAAGACCACGCGCCACAACACGTTCTTCCAGATGGCCGGCAACTTCTCGTTCGGCGACTACTTCAAGGAAGGCGCGATCGCGCAGGCGTGGGACCTGGTGACCAAGTCCCAGGCCGACGGCGGGTTCGGCTTCGACCCCGCCCGGTTGTGGGTGACCGTCTACGAGCACGACCGGGAGGCCGCCGAGCTGTGGCAGTCGGTCGCCGGTCTGCCGCCGGAGCGCATCCAGACCCGCGACGCCGCGGACAACTACTGGGACATGGGCGTGCCCGGTCCCGGCGGCCCGTGCTCGGAGATCTACTACGACCGCGGTCCCGAGTACGGCCGCGAGGGTGGTCCCGTCGTCGACGAGGACCGCTACATCGAGATCTGGAACCTCGTGTTCATGCAGGACATCCGGGGTGAGGGCAGCCCGAAGGAGGGCGCGCCCGTGCTCGGTGAACTGCCGACGAAGAACATCGACACCGGCATGGGCATCGAGCGGGTCGCCTGCCTGCTGCAGGGCGTGGACAACGTCTACGAGACCGACCTGGTCCGCCCGGTGATCGCCAAGGCCGAGGAGCTGTCCGGCCGGCGCTACGGTGACTCGCACGAGGACGACGTCCGGTTCCGCGTCATCGCCGACCACGCCCGCTCCGGCGTGATGCTCATCAGCGACGGCGTCACCCCCGGCAACGAGGCCCGCGGCTACGTGCTGCGCAGGTTGCTGCGCCGCATCGTCCGCTCGACCCGCCTGCTGGGCGTGCAGGAACCGGTGCTGGGCGAGTTCGCCGCCGTCGTCCGCGACGCCATGGCCCCAGGGTATCCGGAACTGGTCGACGATTTCGACCGGATCGACGCGGTGGTGCGCAACGAGGAGTCAGCCTTCCTGGCCACGCTGTCGACCGGGTCGAAGATCTTCGACGCCGCCGCGCGGGAGACGAAGAAGGCCGGCGGCACCCAGCTGCCCGGTGACAAGGCCTTCCAGTTGCACGACACCTACGGGTTCCCGATCGACCTGACGCTGGAGATGGCGTCCGAGCAGGGGCTGTCGGTCGACGAGCAGGGCTTCCGGAACCTGATGGACGAGCAGCGGCGGCGCGCCAAGGAGGACGCCAAGGCCCGCAAGCAGGGCCACGCCGACCTGTCCACCTACCGCGACCTGCTCGACCAGCACGGCACCACCGAGTTCATCGGCTACACCGACCTGGCCGGGCAGAGCCGGGTGCTGGGGCTGCTCGTGGGCGGTCAGCCCGCCAAGACCGCCGGTGCGGGCACCGAGGTCGAGCTGGTGCTGGACCGCACCCCGTTCTACGCCGAGGGCGGCGGGCAGATCGCCGACACGGGCAAGCTCGTCGGCAGCGGTGCGGAGGTCAAGGTCCACGACGTGCAGCGCGCCGTGCCCGGCCTGTTCGTGCACCGCGCCACCGTCGTGGCCGGCGAGGTCGGCGTGGACGCCGTGCTCGAGTCCGAGGTCGACGCCAACCGCCGGCACGCCATCGCCCGCTCGCACTCGGCCACGCACCTGGTGCACTCCGCGGTGCGCGGCGCCTACGGCAAGCGCGCCGCCCAGGCGGGCTCGCTGAACTCGCCGGGGCGGATGCGCTTCGACTTCACCGCCCCCTCGGCCGTGTCGGCCTCCGTGCTCGGCGGTGTCGAGGAGGAGGTCAACGAGTACCTGCAGAGCGACGTCGAGGTGCAGTCCTACAACACCACGATGGACCGGGCCATGGAGCTCGGTGCGATCGCGCTGTTCGGCGAGAAGTACGGCGACCAGGTGCGCGTGGTCGACATGGGCGACTACTCGCGGGAGCTGTGCGGCGGCACCCACGTCGGCAGCATCGGCCAGCTCGGGGTGGTCAAGCTGGTCAGCGACTCCTCGGTCGGCTCCGGGGTGCACCGCGTCGAAGCCCTCGTCGGCATGGACGCGATGCGCTACATCAACAAGGAGCACATGCTGGTCACCCAGCTCGCCGACCAGATGAAGGTGCCCGCCGAGGAGCTGCCCGACCGGATCGAGCAGACCGTCACGCGGCTGCGCGACGCGGAGAAGGAGCTCGAGCAGCTGCGCGTGCAGCAGGTGCTGTCCTCGGCCGGGGACCTGGCCGACAAGGCCGTCGACGTGCACGGGGTGACCTTCGTGGCCGAGCGGGTCGCCGACGGCGTCGACGGCAACGCGCTGCGCTCGCTCGTCGGCGAGGTGCGCGGCCGCCTCGGCAGCCGCCCGTCGGTCGTGGCGCTGTTCTCGGTGGAGAACGGCAAGGTCAACTTCGTCGTCGGCGTCAACGGAGCCGGACGGGACGCGGGACTGGCCGCCGGCAAGCTCGTGCCGGTCTTCGCCGGTGACGTGGACGGCCGCGGCGGCGGCAAACCCGACATGGCCCAGGGCGGTGGATCCAACCCGGAGGGCATCACCGCGGCCGTGTCGACGCTGCGCGAGGAGATCGGCCGGGTGATGCTCGGGTGAGTGCCGACCGCCCGGAGCCCGGTGGCGGGGAGGACCCTCGCCGCCACCGACCCGCTGAGCCGGGGGCGGAGGAGGGCTCCTCCGCACCGGGCCCGTCCGCGGCGGGGGAACCCGCCGCACCGGGAGGGGGCGCCGAGACCGCGGCCGAACCCGCCCCGGACCCCGGCCCGGGGCGGCGGCTGGCCATCGACGTCGGTGGGACGCGCATCGGCGTGGCGATCAGCGACCCCGCACCGGTGCTGGCCACACCGGTGGAAACGGTGCGCCGGGACCGGCGCCGCGGCAGCGACCTGCGGCGGTTGTCCGCGCTCGTCGCCGAGTACGGCGTGGTCGAGGTCGTCGTGGGGCTGCCCGTGACGATGGCGGGCGAGGAAGGGCACTCCGCAGGAATGGCCAGGAAGTTCGGCGATGCCTTGGCCCCTCGGATCGCTCCCGTGCCGCTGCGGTTCACCGATGAACGGCTGACCACCGTCACCGCGAGCCGTATGCTGAGCGAGCGGGGCGTGCGGGGCAAACAGCAGCGCGTCGTGGTGGATCAGGCCGCGGCCGTGGAGATCTTGCAGGCTTGGTTGGACGCTCGGGGGCGCAGTGCGGGAAGGGACAGTTGGTGAGCGACGATCTCGGATTGTTCGCGGACGACCCCGATGACGACGATCCGCCCCGGCGGGGGCGCGATCCGGAGTTCTTCCGACGGCGCAAGCGGCGCCGCTGGGTGACGGCCATCGCCGGGGTCTGCGTGTTCGTGCTGGTGGTGGGCGGTGCGCTGTACGGCGTGAGCCAGATCCGCGAGCTGCGGTCCTACGAGGACTACGACGGCGGCGGCCACGGCGACGTCGTCATCGAGGTGGCCTCCGGTGACACGATCAGCGCCATCGGATCCACCATGACCGAGAAGGGCGTGGTGGCCAGCTCCCGGGCGTTCGTCGAGGCGGCGGAGGAGAACCGGCAGATCAACAGCATCCAGCCCGGCTACTACCTGATGCGCCGGGAGATGTCGGGGCAGGCCGCGGTCGAGCACATCGTCTCCGACAAGGCCCAGGTGGGGCGTGTCGAAGTGCGCGGCGGGATGCGCCTGGAGGACCAGCTCTCCCCCGACGGCGGGCGCAAGCCGGGAGTGCTCACGCGGCTCGCGCAGGCCTCCTGCGCCGGCGGCGCGCAGCAGTGCGTCACCTCCGAGCAGATGCACCAGGCCGCCGCTTCCGCGGACCTCGCGGAGCTGGGCGTGCCGGAGTGGCTGCGCGCCGACGCCGCCAAGGGCGAGGGCTTCCGCCGGTTGGAGGGCTTGATCCTGCCCGGTGTCTACGACGTGAAGCCGGGCGCGGACGCGGTGGGCGTGCTGCGCTCGGTGCTGCGCACCTCGGCGGCGAAGCTGGAAGCGGCCGGTGTGCCGCAGGCAGCTGAGCAGACCGGCCGTTCCCCGTACGAGCTGCTGACGGTCGCGTCGCTGGTGCAGAGCGAGAGCATCGAGAAGGACTTCGGCAAGGTGGCCCGGGTGGTGTACAACCGGCTCGAGCCGCCGCAGATGCACCTCGGCATGGACTCGACGATCAACTACCCGCTGGACAAGCCCAGCCTGCTGACGAAGCCGGAGGACCGGAACCGGCCCGGCCCGTACAACACGTACCAGACCTACGGGCTGCCGCCGACGCCGATCTCCGCGCCCAGCCAGGAGGCGATCCTCGCGGCGGAGAAACCGGCCGAGGGCGACTGGAAGTACTTCGTCAAGTGCTACCCCGACGGGACGTCGTGCTTCGCCGAGACGCAGGAGGAGCACGACCGGTACATCCAGCAGGCCCAGAAGCGCGGTGCGTTCTGATGCCCCGGAACGGAGCTGGGGACGCCTGGCTGGTCGCGGCCCGACATCGGTGAGCGGTGGACGTTTCCCGAGAAAGGTCCACCGGCGTTTCCCGGGGAACGTCCGCCCCGTCGAGGGGCGAGGAGGGGTGAACCGCACATGTCCGAGCGGAGCACCGCGGAAGCGCGGCGGGCCGGGGTGGTCGGCTCGCCGATCGCGCATTCGCTGTCGCCGGTGCTGCACACCGCCGCCTACCGCGAGCTCGGCCTGCGCGGGTGGTCCTACGACCGCCACGAGGTCGGCGAGCAGGACCTGCCCCGTTTCGTCGCCGCGCTCGGCCCGGAGTGGGCCGGGTTGTCGGTGACCATGCCCGGCAAGCACGCGGCGCTGCGGCTGGCGGACGTGCGCACCGAGCGCGCGGCGGCGGTCGGTGCGGCCAACACCTTGGTGCGCCGCGCTGACGGCTGGCTGGCCGACTGCACCGACGTGGACGGCGTGGTGGGCGCGCTGGGTGCTGCGCGGGGCCTCGAGCGCGGGCTGGTCCTCGGCGCAGGGGGGACGGCCGCGGCCGCGCTGGCCGGGTTCGCCGAACTCGGCGTGGGCGAGAGCGTGCTCGTCGTGCGCGAACCGGAACGCGCGCGTTCAGCCGTGGCCACGGCCGAGCACCTCGGGCTGCGGGTGCGGGTGGAGCGGCTGGACACCGCCGCGCTGCCCGAACTGGCCGGACGCAGCGACGTGGTGGTCTCCGCGCTGCCCGCGGGGGCCTGGCAAGCCCTCCCGGCCGAGGAGCTGGCGGCCGCGCCGCACGTGCTCGACGTGCTCTACCACCCGTGGCCCACCCCGCTGGCGCGGGCGGTCTCCGCCGCGGGCGGCCGCCTGGCCACCGGACTGGACATGCTGCTGCACCAGGCCTTCGGGCAGGTGGAGTGGTTCACCGGCCTGCCCGCACCGCGGGTGGCGATGCGGGCCGCCCTCGCCGAAGCCGCGGGCGGGGAGGCGCTGGCCGCTCCGTGATCCGCCGCGGCCCGCCCACCGCGGCGGCCCGGCGGAGGCCCCCAGCAGAGGTCGCGGAGCGGAGGTCACCCGGCGGGCGTCATTCCCCCGTGTCCAGGTCGGACGCGACGAGTCCGGCCACGTGCTCCAGCGCGGCTTCCGCCCCGTCGCCCTCGGCGGCGAGGACGACTTCGTCGCCGTGGGCCGCCCCCAGGGCCATGAGACCGAGGATGCTGCCGCACTCGACCGGATCGGCACCCTCCTTGCGGATCGTGATCGGCACCTGCTGCTGGGCGGCGGCCTTGGCCACCAGCGCCGCGGGCCGCGCGTGCAGCCCGACCTCGCTCGCCACCGTCACCTGTCGCTCGGTCATGTCACTCCCTTCCGCGCACCGGTCGCCGCGACCGGCTCACTGCTGGCCGCGGGACGTGCCTCCCGCGGCGTCGGACCGCCCACCGGCCCCGTCGGACGAGGCACCGCCGCCAGTATCCGCATCGGAAGTGGATGTCTGTTCCGGGTCCTCGTCCTCGCGCCCCGGCGTGCGCAGGTTCCACCTCGTGATGACGAAGCGGAAGATCACGTAGTACAGCACGGCGTAGCCCAGCCCGATCGGGATGAGCCACAGCGACCGCGTGGACAAGCCGAAGTTGAGCACGTAGTCGATCGCGCCCGCGGAGAACCCGAAGCCGCTGTGGATGTCCAGCGCGTTCACCAGCGCCATCGAGCTGCCGGTGAGCACGGCGTGGACGAGCAGCAGCGGCCAGGCCACGAAGATGAAGGAGAACTCCAGCGGCTCGGTGACGCCGGTGAGGAACGAGGTCAGCGCGACCGACACCATGATGCCGCCGACGACCTTGCGCTGGCCGGGCCTGGCCGTGTGCCAGATCGCCAGGGCGGCGGCGGGCAGCGCGAACATGAAGATCGGGAAGAACCCGGTCATGAACGTGCCCGCGGTCGGGTCGCCCGCGAAGAAGCGGGAGATGTCGCCGTGCTGGCCCTGGTAGTCGCCGAACAGGAACCACACGACGTTGTTCGGGATGTGGTGCAGGCCCAGTGGCAGCAGCAGCCGGTTGACCACGCCGTAGATCCCGCCGCCGACGACGGCGTTGGCGGTGACCGCGTTGCTGAACGCGGTCAACCCCGCGTCGAACAGCGGGTAGAGCAGGCCGAGGACCGCGCCGATGACGACCATGGCGCAGGCGGTGATGATCGGCACGAAGCGGCGGCCGCCGAAGAACGCGAGGTACTGGGGTAGTTTGATCCGGTAGAAGCGCTGCCACAGGAAGGCCGCGGTCAGCCCGGCGATGATGCCGCCGAGCACGCCGTAGGGGCCCTCGTTGTAGCTCGTGCCGTCCTCCTGGCCGGTGATCTCCCACATGACGCCGGCCAGCACGAGGTAGCCGACGGTCGCCGCCAGCGCGGTGGACCCGTCCGCCTTCTTGGCGAACCCGATGGCCACGCCGACGGCGAACAGCAGCGGCAGGTTGTCGAACAGCGCCCCGCCGGCGGCGCCGATGACACCGGCCACGGCCTGCAGCGGGCCGACGGCGCCGAGCAGGTCCTCCTGCCCGAGGCGCTGCAGCAGCGCGGCGGCGGGCAGCACCGCGATGGGCAGCATGAGGCTGCGTCCCAGGCGCTGCAGCAGCGCGAATCCGCGGCTGTCGCCGGGTGCCTTCTCGGCACTGGTCATGGCGTCCCTCCTCCGTGCGGGCGCACCGGCGGTCACCGGGCCCGCATCGCCACGCGTGTCCGAACGGGGTGTCTACGATGCCGGGCGTCGGTGCGCGGGGCGCAGCGACTCGGTGCCCGGGAGACCGGGCGTTGGTACTGTCCGGTCTAAACCAGTAGCGGACGATGCGCGGTCGCCGCAGCGGGTGTCAAGGGATGCGTTTCTTCGTTGCCGCATCGACACCGGGCGGCGCAGGATCATCGGCAGGGGCCGCGTCGGTGCGCGGTCCGGACGAAGGGAGGCCGCGGTGGCCGAGGACAAGGCGACGGCGATCCTCACCGCACTCGGCGGTGGGGACAACCTGGTGGAAATCGAACCGTGCATCACGCGCCTGCGGTGCGAGGTGCGCGACGGGGGCGAGGTCGACGAGGCGGGCCTCAAGGCGGCCGGCGCCCACGGCGTGATGCTGCAGGGCACGGCGGTGCAGGTCGTCGTGGGCCCGGAAGCGGACACGATCGCCGAGGACATCGAGGACCTGCGGTGAGCCTGGAGGTGGGCAGCCCGGTCGACGGCCTGGCGACCTCGCTCAGCGATGTTCCGGACCCGGTGTTCTCCCAGGCCATGGTGGGTCCCGGTGTGGCCGTGCGGCCGGCCGCGGGTGCGGCCGCCGCGGTCGCGCCGATCAGCGGCGCGGTGGTGACGTTCCACCCGCACGCGTTCGTCATCGCCGCGCCCACCGGCGCGGCGGTGCTGGTGCACCTCGGCATCGACACGGTCAAGCTCGCCGGCGAGGGCTTCACCGCGCACGTGGCCAAGGGCGACAGCGTCGAAGCCGGGGACCGCGTGGTCACGTGGGACCCGTCCGCGGTGGAGGCGGCCGGGTACGCGTCGATCTGCCCCGTGGTGGTGCTCGAGGTGACGCCGGACGCGTTGAGCGACCGGCGGGAGGACGGCGAGGTCGGCACCGGCGACGTGCTGTTCGCCGTGGACTGACCGCTCGCCGTGGACTGAGCGCCGCGGGCGCGTGCTCCCCGGCCGCGGCCCCGGCTGAGGCGTGCGGGAGCTTGCCCGCGCCGGGTGAGCCTGCCCGACACGCGTCCTTCCGGTGCGCTGCGGTGCGGCCTCCGGTGCGTGCGGACGCAGGCTGGAGCGGTGGACACGACGAGGTTCGGCTCCGGCCCAGCGGATCCGGGCAGCAGCGCTGCGGACCCGAGCAGCAGTACGGCGGAGCTCGGCAGCAGCGCTGCGGTGCTCGACTCCACCGCGGCGGGCGCGGTGGTGGTCGTCGCGGTGTGCGGACTGCTCGGCACCGCGGCGGGGCGTCTCGGCCGCTCCGCCCTGCTGCGGCTGGCCCGGGGCGTGCGCCCGCCGGCGGGGTGGTGCGAGTTCGGCGTCGGCGCGCTGTGGGCGGTCGCGGCGGTGCGGTGGTGCCTGCCCGGAGCACCGGGGTGGTGGCTGCCGGTGCCGCTGGTGCTCGCCTGGTTCGGTGTGCTGCTCGGCGTTTGCGACCTGCGGGCGTGCCGCCTGCCGGATGCGCTGACCCTGCCGCTGTACCCGGTGCTGGGAGTGCTGCTCGCCGTCGCGGCGGTCGGGGCGGGGCGCCCGCGCCTCGCGGTCACGGCCGCGGCCGGCTGCGTGCTGTGCGGCGGTGCCTACCTCCTCGTGCGCCTGGTGCTCGGCGACGCGCTCGGCCCCGGGGACGTGAAGCTCGCCGGTGCGCTCGGCGCTGCCGTCGGCGGGGTCTCGCTCGGGGCCGTGGCCGGTGTGGTGGTGGCGGCGGCCGTGCTCACCGCGCTGCTGGCGCGGCTGCTGCGACGCTGCGGCGGCCGGGACGGGCGCACGTGCTCGGGGGCGGGGCGCGGTGTGCCGCACGGTCCTGCGCTGCTCGCGCCCGCCTGGCTGCTGACCGCCCTCGGCCCGTGAGCCGCCTCGGCGGGCGAGCCGCCTCGGCGGGCGAGGCGCGCGCGGGTGACCGGCTGGTGCGGGGCCTGGCCGGTGGCGGTTTGTCCGGTGGCGGGTCCGGCCGGTGCGGGCCGCTCCCGGAGGCCGAACCCCGGACGTCGAACCCCGGTGCCGGCCACCCCGGCGGCCTGCCCGTGCCTGCGCACGTGGCAGGATGATGAGTTGTGCTGCGTTGGATGACTGCAGGAGAGTCGCACGGTCCCGGCCTGGTCGCGGTGCTGGAGGGCATGGTGGCCGGCGTCGAGGTGACCACGGGCGAGATCGCGACCCAGCTGGAACGTCGCAAACTCGGTTTCGGGCGCAGCCCGCGCATGAACTTCGAGGCCGATGAGCTCGAAGTCCTCGGTGGTCTGCGGCACGGTCGTACGCAGGGAGGCCCGTTCGCGATCCGCATCGGCAACACCGAGTGGCCCAAGTGGGACAAGGTCATGGCCGCCGACCCGGTCGACCCCGCGGAGCTGGAGGCGCTCGCCCGCAACGAGCCGCTGACCCGCCCGCGTCCGGGGCACGCCGATCTCGCCGGCATGCAGAAGTACGGCTTCACCGAGGCCCGGCCGGTGCTCGAGCGCGCCAGCGCGCGGGAGACCGCGGCGCGCGTGGCCGTCGGCACGGTGGCGCGGGCGTTCCTGCGGCAGCTGTGCGGCGTGGAGGTCGTCAGCCACGTGGTCAGCCTCGGCGGTGTGGACGCGGAGCAGGAGACCCTGCCGACGGCGGCGGACCTCGAGGCGATCGACGAGAACCCGGTGCGGGCCTTCGGCGCCGCGGCCACCGAGCGCATGACCGCCGAGGTGGAGGAGGCCAAGCGCGACGGGGACACCCTCGGCGGCGTCGTCGAGGTCATCGCCCACGACGTGCCGCCCGGGCTGGGCTCGCACGTGCACTGGGACCGCAAGCTGGACAGCAGGCTGGGCGCGGCGCTGATGAGCGTGCAGGCCATCAAGGGCGTGGAGATCGGCGCCGGTTTCGCGAACGCCCGGCGCCGCGGTTCGGCGGCGCACGACGAGATCCACCCCGCTTCCGGGGCGCGGTGGGTCACGCGCTCCAGCAACCGCGCCGGCGGCGTGGAAGGCGGCATCAGCAACGGTGAACCGCTCATCGTGCGCGCGGCGAAGAAGCCGATCTCCAGCCTGCCGCGCCCGCTGGACACGGTGGACGTGGACACCGGCGAGCCGGCGCACGCGATGCACCAGCGCTCCGACGTCACCGCCGTGCCGCGCGCCGCGGTCGTCGCCGAGACGATGGTCGCGCTCGTGCTCGCCGAGGCCGCGCTGGAGAAGTTCGGCGGGGACGAGCTGTCCGAGACGCGGCGCAACATGCGCGGCTACCTCGAGGACCTGGCAGAACGAGCGGAGGAAAGGCGCGGACGCTCATGACACCGCGTGCGGTGGTGGTCGGTCCGCCGGGCAGCGGCAAGACGACGGTGGGGCGCCTGCTCTCCGAGCACTGGGACGTGCCCTTCCGGGACACCGACGAGGACGTGCGGACCTCGAGCGGGCGCGAGATCGCGGAGATCTTCACCTCCGACGGCGAGCCGGCCTTCCGCGAGATGGAGGAGAGCGCGGTGGCCGCCGCGCTGACCGAGCACGGCGGCGTGCTCGCCCTCGGCGGTGGTGCGGTGCTGTCCGACCGCACGCGGCGGCTGCTGGCCGAGCACCCGGTCGTGTTCCTCGCGGTCGGGCTGTCCGAAGGCGCCCGGCGCACGGGCCTGTCCACGGCGCGCCCCCTGCTGTCGGGGGTGAACCCGCGGGCGACGTTCAAAGCCCTGCTGGACGCGCGGATCCCGCTGTACCGCGAGGTGGCGACAGTGGAAGTCGAGACCGACGAGCTCGCACCGGCGGAGGTGGTGCGGCGCGTCGACGCCGCGCTGAGCGGTGCCGATCCGTCGGCGGATCCCCAAGTCGGAAAGGGGCGAGGATGACCGAGCCGGTGCGGATCAACGTCGCGACGCGGCAGCCGTACGAAGTGATCATCGGGCGGGGCATGCTCGGTGATCTCATCGAGCAGGTGCGCGACGCCTCCGCGGTGGCGCTGGTGCACCAGCCGACGTTGACGACCACGGTGGAGAACGTCCGCGAGGAGATGGCCGCGGCGGGCGTCGACGCCCACCGGGTCGAGGTGCCGGACGCCGAGGAGGGCAAGAGCCTCGCCGTGGCGGGCTTCTGCTGGGAGGTGCTCGGCAAGATCGGCATGGACCGCGACGGCGTGGTCGTCGCCTTCGGCGGCGGCGCGGTCACCGACATGGCCGGTTTCGTCGCCGGGACGTGGATGCGCGGGGTGCGCGCCGTGCACGTGCCCACGACTCTGCTCGGTGCGGTGGACGCGGCGGTCGGCGGCAAGACCGGGATCAACACCGAGGGCGGGAAGAACCTCGTCGGCCTGTTCCACGAGCCGAGCTCCGTGCTCGTCGATCTGGCCACACTGGAGGGACTGCCGAGCAACGAGGTGGTCGCCGGCATGGCCGAAGTGGTCAAGTGCGGCTTCATCGCCGATCCGGAGATCCTGGACATCATCGAGCGGGACCCCGCTGCCGCGCTCGACCCGGCGGGGGAGACGTTGGGGGAGCTGGTGCGCCGCGCGATCCAGGTGAAGGCCTCGGTGGTGGCCGAGGACCTCACCGAGGCGCACTCGCGCGAGACCCTCAACTACGGCCACACGCTCGCGCACGCCATCGAACGCCGCGAGCGGTACCGCTGGCGGCACGGTGCGGCGGTGGCGATCGGCCTCGTCTTCGCCGCGGAACTGGCCCGCATGGCCGGCAGGCTGGACGACGCGACGGCGGACCGGCACCGCACCGTGCTCGACGCGCTGGGGCTGCCGACGAAGTACTACGCCGGCGTGCTCAACGAGCTCATCGAGAACATGCAGCTGGACAAGAAGACCCGCTCGGGCATGCTGCGGTTCGTGGTGCTCGACGAGCTCGCCAAGCCCGGCCGGCTGGAGGGGCCGGACCCCTCGCTGCTGGCGGCCGCGTACTCCGCGGTGACCGGTGAGGAGCAGGGCGCGGGCACGGAGGTGTTCCTGTGAACATCCACGTGCTCAACGGACCGAACCTGGGGCGGCTCGGTTCGCGGGAACCCTCGGTGTACGGCACCGCCACCTACGCCGACCTCGTCGCGCTGTGCGAGCGCACCGGTGGTGAGCTCGGCGCGGGCGTCGCGGTGCGGCAGACCGACCACGAGGGCGAGATGGTGGGTTGGCTGCACGAGGCCGCCGACGAGCAGGCACCGGTGGTGCTCAACGCGGGGGCGTGGACGCACTGCTCGATCGCCGTGCGCGACGCGGCGGCGCAGCTGCGGGCCGATCTCGTCGAGCTGCACATCTCCAACGTGCACCGGCGGGAGCCGTTCCGGCACACCAGCTACCTCTCCGACATCGCGACCGCGGTGATCGCCGGGTTCGGGGTGGACGGCTACCCGCTCGCGCTGCGCTGGCTGGCCAGCCGCGGCTGAGGCGAGCGCCGCGGTGAGGCCCGCCGCCGGTGCGCGAGAGCCGCCGGTGCGGCGGGAGTCGCGGTGCGGTGTCCGGTGTGGAGGGTGCTGCGGGCGGCGGGCCACCGCCGCAGGAGCGCTATCCTGGAGCGCATGACCGGCGGTGAGGACCTCGCACGTGCCACGAGCGAGCGCGGCGAGCTGCTGCTGCGCCGCCGCCCGGACGACGGCGCGGTGGAGCTGCGCGTCAACGGCGTGTTCGTGATGGACACCGCGCACACCGCCACCGAGCGGCTGCTCGCCGCGGCGGTGCTGGAGTCCGCGCCGCAGCGGGAGCTGCGCGTGGTCATCGGCGGCCTCGGGCTCGGGTTCACCCTGCGCGAGGTGCTCGCCGACCCGCGGGTGCGGGCCGTGGAGGTCTACGAGCTCGAGGGCGATCTCGTGCGCTGGTTCCGGGAGGGGCTCGTGCCCGGGGCGGCCGAGGTCCTGGCCGACCCGCGGGTGCACCTGTCCATCGCGGATGTGCGGACCGCCGCGGACGTGCGGGAGGCCCCCGAGGGGCGCGCGACCCCCGGGGCGGACGCGGGGGCGCAGGCCGCCTGCGACGCGGTGCTGCTGGACGTGGACAACGGCCCCGGCCACCTGGTGCACACCGCGAACACCGCGCTGTACGAGACCGCGACGCTGCGGGCCTGGCGCGCCGTGCTGCGCCCCGGCGGCCTGCTCGCGGTCTGGTCGGCCGACCCCGCCCCCGAACTGCTCGCCGAGCTGCGGGCGGTGTTCGGCAACGGCGAGGAGCGGGAGATCCCCGTCGTGCTCGGCACCCGCCGCACGGCCTACTACCTCCTCGCGTCCCGGGCCGGTGCGGCGGAGGGGACGGAGGGCACCCCGGCGGATGCGGAGCGCCGCGGGCGCGGGTGAGGGCGATCCGGACCTCGTCGGCGCCGCCCGCTCCCGCTAGGCTTCCGGCATGCCTGATATGCACGCCCGCCGCCGGCAGCGCCTGCGCGCTTCGCTGCGCGCGGAGGAGCTCGATGCGCTGCTGGTGACCAACCTGCTCAACGTCCGCTACCTCAGCGGTTTCACCGGGTCCAACGCAGCACTGCTCGTGCACGCCGCCGACGAGGAGGCCGAGCGGGGCACGGTGCTGTGCACGGACGGGCGCTACCGGGACCAGGCCGCGCGGGAGGTGCCGGACCTGCCGCACGTGATCGCCCGTGCCAGCGATGTCGCCCTGGCCGAGCACGCGCGCGAGCTCTCCGGGACGCACCGGCGCGTCGGCTTCGACAGCCGGCACGTCACCGTGGACGGGCGCGACGCCCTCGCCGAGGCCGCCGGTGCGGCGTCGCTGGAGCGCGCCCCCGGGCTGGTGGAGGAGCTGCGCGCGGTCAAGGACGAGGTCGAGGTCGAGGCCCTGCGCACCGCCTGCGCCGCCGCGGACCAGGCGTTGGCGGAGCTGCTCGAGCACGACGGGCTGCGCCCCGGTCGGACCGAGCGCGCGGTGGCCCGCGAGCTGGAGGAGCGCATGCGCGACCAGGGCGCCTCCGGGCCCGCGTTCGACACGATCGTCGCTGCCGGGGCGCATTCGGCGATCCCGCACCACAGCCCCACGGAGGCGCAGCTGGCGCACGGAGATCTCGTGAAGATGGACTTCGGCGCGCTCGTGGACGGGTACCACTCGGACATGACCCGCACCGTCGTGCTCGGCGCTCCAGCGGACTGGCAGCGCGAGCTGTACGAGCTCGTCGCCCGCGCCCAGGCGGCGGGCCGGCGCGCGCTCGGCGACGGCGTCCCGGCTCGGGACGTGGACGCGGCGGCGCGCTCGGTCATCGACGAAGCCGGCTGCGGCGAGCAGTTCCTGCACGGTTTGGGGCACGGAGTGGGGCTGGAGATTCACGAGGCACCGGCGCTGTCCGCACGAGGGGACGGTAAAATTGCGGCGGGAATGGCGGTCACCGTCGAGCCGGGGGTGTACCTGACGGGGCGGGGCGGGGTCCGCATCGAGGACACGCTGATCGTGCGTCCCAGTACGCCGGAGCTCCTGACGTTGACGACCAAGGAGCTCCTCGCCGTCTGATCGCGGTGTGCCAGAGCGCGCGAGTTCGCCAATCGCGCACCGAGGAAACCTGTCCCAGTCATCTACAGGAGAGACTTCCACGTGGCGACGACAAACGACCTGAAGAACGGAATGGTGCTGAACCTCGACGGCCAGCTGTGGACGGTCGTGAGCTTCCAGCACGTCAAGCCCGGCAAGGGCGCCGCGTTCGTGCGTACCACGCTGAAGAACGTGCTTTCCGGCAAGACCCTGGACAAGACCTTCAACGCCGGCGTCAAGGTCGACACCGCCAACGTCGACCGGCGCGTGATGACGTACTTGTACTTCGACGGCAACGACTACGTGTTCATGGAGCCGGAGACCTACGACCAGGTCTCGGTCGGGCCGAACGTGGTCGGCGGCATGGCCGACTACATGCTGGAGAACAGCAGCGTGGTCGTGGCCCGGCACAACGACGAACCGCTGTACGTCGAGCTGCCCGCCGTGGTGGAGCTCAAGGTCACCGAGACCGCTCCGGGCGTGCAGGGCGACCGCTCGACCGGCGGCACGAAGTCGGCGACGTTGGAGACCGGGGCGGAGGCCCAGGTTCCGCTGTTCATCAACGAAGGGGACACGCTGAAGGTCGACCCGCGCGACGGTCGCTACCTCAGCCGTGTGAGCACGAAGTGAGCGGCCGCGCCGACGCATTCGCGTTCGTCGCGCGGCAATCAGGTACGGCCGGAAAGAGGGTGTGAGGTGGGTTCCCGGAGCAAGGCCCGGAAACGCGCGGTTGATCTGCTCTACGAGGCGGACCAGCGCGAGATGGACCCGATGACGCTGCTGGCCGACCGCATCGGGGCGACTGAGGTCACGCCGATCCACGAGTACGCGCAACGGCTCGTCGAGGACGTCTCCGAACACCGGGAGCGCATCGACGAACTGCTCACCCAGCACTCCGAGGGGTGGACGCTCGACCGGATGCCGGCGGTGGACCGCTCGGTGCTGCGGCTCGGGGTGTGCGAACTGCTGTACGGCGAGGACGTCCCGGGCCCCGTCGTCATCGACGAGGCCGTGGAGATCGTCAAGGCGCTGTCCACCGATGACTCGCCGCGCTTCATCAACGGCGTCCTCGGGCGGCTCGCGACCCTCGCGCCGCGGCTGCGTCAGGAGGAGCAGGCCCGGGCGGCCGAGCCGCAGCAGCAGGACTCCCCGTCGGAGGAGGCGTCCGGAGCAGCGCGAGCGGCGGAAGGGCAGTCCGACGAGGCGCAGCAGGCCGCCTCGGCCGAGTCGCGGGGGTCCGACACGACCGAGAGCTGAGCGGGCCTCCGCAGGAGCGGACGAACGCGGCGGCGGGCCGGACCCGGTGAGGGGTCCGGCCCGCCGCCGCGTTTCGCGCAGGTTGCCGGGTGCCCGTACTGCTGCGGCGCGCCGCCACCCGCGGCACGTCGCCGCCCGCGCGTCGCGGGGTCGGGCACGTGGCGCTGCGGCGCTGGCGGAGTCCGGTGCTGACGGGCTCCAGCGCTGGCGGACTCCGGCGCTGGCCGGGAGCTCAGCGCCGGCCGGGTCCAGCGTGACGCCCGGGTCCCGCGGGAGCTGCGGGCCCCGGGTGGCTGCCGGGGCGGTGCGGGCCGCTGCGGCGGAGCGCCTCCTGCTCGGGCAGGCCGCACACCTGCCCGAGCAGCGCGCTCCGCCTGCGGCGGTCGCGCGGGCGCGTCAGTCCTCGCGCGCGGGGCGCGCTTCCGGCGGAAGCACTCCCCAGTCGATGAGCTGTTCGGTGAGCTCACCGGGCGTCATGTCGTAGATGATGGCCAGCGACCGCAGGTCCTCGGTGCGGATGGACAGCACCTTGCCGTTGTAGTCCCCGCGCTGGCTCTGGATCGTGGCCGCGTAGCGGGCCAGCGGCCCGACCTTCTCGGCGGGCAGCTGCTGCAGCCGCTCGAGGTTGATCACGACCTTCGTCGCCGGCTCGGCACCCGAGGGCACGCGGCCCTCCGGGAGCAGTTCCGCGACCGGAACGCCGTAGAAGTCGGCCAGCTCGGCCAGCTTCTGGACGGTCACCGCCCGGTCGCCGCGCTCATAGGACCCGACGACCACGGCCTTCCATCGCCCGCCCGACTTCTGCTCAACACCGTGCAGCGACAGTCCCTGCTGCTGGCGGATCGCGCGGAGCTTGCTGCCCAGCGCTTTGGCGTAGTCGCCCATGTGGCGTTTCTCCGTTCCCATTCGCCCCGTCAGTCGACACTGATGTCCGGGGAGGAAAGCTCAAATCAATACGGAGAGTAATGTTCGCTCGCGAGCGTCACCAGGTCAAGTTGGTCTTCCTCGGCTGGGGAGCGAGGACCACCACACCACCCGGACGTTTGACCTCCCAATGGTGATAGCGTACATGCCAGCCCGCAGGGCAGCGCTACCACCCGATACCGCTGCTGAGGGGCTGATCACACACCATCCTTTAAGGACCCGTCCGGTGAGGCGGGGAAGGAGGTCAGACCGTGGCGTCACGCCAGCAGGCGGGCGCGGCGGACCCGGTCGAGCAGCGGGAGCTGCTGGCGGCTGGTGACGTTGCGCGCACGATCGCCAGGATCGCGCACCAGATCATCGAGAAGACCGCGCTGGATTCCGAGGGCAGCGACGTCGTCCTGCTCGGCATCCCGACCCGCGGCACCCCGCTCGCGCACCGGCTCGCCGAGCGCATCGCCGAGTTCAGCGGTGTGCAGGTGCCCTCCGGTGCGCTCGACATCACGCTCTACCGCGACGACCTGCGGCGCAGGCCGAACCGACCGCTCGAACCGAGCACCGTGCCCGCCCGCGGGGTCGACGACGCGCTCGTCGTGCTCGTCGACGACGTCCTCTACTCCGGCAGGACCGTGCGCGCGGCGCTCGACGCCCTGCGCGACCAGGGACGTCCGCGCGTGGTGCAGCTGGCCGTGCTCGCCGACCGCGGGCACCGGGAGTTCCCCATCCGCGCGGACTACGTCGGCAAGAACCTGCCGACCGCCCGCCACGAGGACGTCGCCGTCCGCCTCGCCGAGGTGGACGGAACGGACTCGGTGCTGCTGAGGCGGGGTGAGAAGCGGTGATGCGCCACCTGCTGTCCGCGGCGGACCTGGACGCCGGCACCGCGACCGCCGTGCTGGACACCGCCGACAGCCTCAAGCGGACCCTGCTGGGCCGCGAGGTCCGCAAGCTGCCCACGCTGCGCGGGCGGACCGCGATCACGATGTTCTACGAGAACTCGACGCGCACCCGGGTCTCCTTCGAGCTCGCCGGCAAGTGGATGAGCGCCGACGTGGTCAACGTCTCCGCCGGCGGGTCCTCGGTCGGCAAGGGCGAGTCGCTGCGGGACACCGCGCTGACCCTGTCGGCGACCGGCGCCGACTGCGTCATCGCCCGGCACCCGTCCTCCGGGGCACCGCAGCGGCTGGCCGAGTGGCTCGACGGGACCGGCACCCAGGTGGTCAACGCCGGGGACGGCATGCACGAGCACCCCACCCAGGCCCTGCTGGACGCCGCGACCCTGCGCGAACGGCTCGGCGGCCTCGCCGGGCGGCGCGTGGGCATCGTCGGTGACCTGCTGCACAGCCGCGTGGCGCGGTCCAACGTGCACCTGCTGCGCACGCTCGGCGCCGAGGTGGTGCTCGTCGCACCGCCCACGCTCGCGCCCGCGGGCGTGGAATCCTGGGGAGCGCCGGTCGTCCACGAGCTCGACCCCGAGCTGCCGCGGCTCGACGCGGTGATGACGCTGCGGGTGCAGGCCGAGCGGATGCACGGCGGCTTCTTCCCGTCCGAGCGCGAGTTCTCCCTCGCCTACGGCATGAACGCGCGCCGCCTGGCGCGGCTGCCGGAGCACGCCGTGGTGCTGCACCCCGGACCGATGCTGCGCGGCATGGAGATCGCACCGGCGGTGGCGGACTCGCCGCGCGCCACCGTGACCGAACAGGTCCGCAACGGAGTGCACGTGCGGATGGCCGTGCTCTACCACCTGCTGGCCGGAGAGGAGACCACGGCATGACCCGGGTGCTGCTCACCGACGTCCGGCCCTACGGCGCGGGCGACCCGCAGGACGTGCTCATCGACGACGGCGTGATCGCCGAGATCGCACCGGGGATCACCGCCACCCCCGACGAGACGGTCGAGGCCGGGGGCGCGGTGCTGCTGCCCGGCTTCGTGGACCTGCACACGCACCTGCGCGAACCCGGCCGGGAGGACGCCGAGACCGTGGACAGCGGCGCCGCCGCGGCCGCCCTGGGCGGCTACACCGCGGTGTTCGCCATGGCCAACACCGACCCGGTGGCCGACAACGCGGTGGTGGTCGAGCACGTGTGGCGGCGCGGCCGGGAGGTCGGCCTGGTCGACGTGCACCCGGTCGGCGCGGTCACCCGCGGGCTGGCCGGCGAGAAGCTCGCCGAACTGGGCGGCATGGCCTCCTCGGCCGCCGGGGTGCGCGTGTTCTCCGACGACGGGCACTGCGTGCACGACCCGCTGGTCATGCGCCGCGCGCTGGAATACACCCGCGCCTTCGGCGGGGTGGTCGCCCAGCACGCCGAGGACCCGCGGCTGACCGCGGGCGCGCAGGCGCACGAGGGAGCCAACGCCGCCCGCCTGGGCCTGGCGGGCTGGCCCGCGCCGGCCGAGGAGTCCATCGTCGCCCGCGACTGCCTGCTGGCCGGGCACACCGGGGGCAGGCTGCACGTGTGCCACGTCTCCACCGCCGGCGCGGTCGAACTGCTGCGCTGGTGGAAGTCCCAGGACCGGCCGGGACGCGCCACCGCCGAGGTCACCCCGCACCACCTGCTGCTCACCGACGAGCGGCTGGCCACGTTCGACCCGGTGAACAAGGTGAACCCGCCGCTGCGCGAGGACGGCGACGTCACCGCGCTGCAGCGGGCGCTGGCCGACGGCACCGTCGACTGCGTGGCCACCGACCACGCGCCGCACGCCGAGCAGGACAAGGACAGCGAGTGGTCCGCGGCCCGACCGGGCATGCTCGGCCTGCAGACCGCCCTCGGGGTGGTGCTGCGGACGATGCAGCGCCCGGGGCTGCTCGACTGGCGCGGTGTGGCGCGCGTGCTCAGCGAACGTCCGGCGGAGATCGCCGGGCTGCCCGACCAGGGCCGGCCGATCGCGGTCGGCGAACCGGCGAACCTGGCCGTGGTCGACCCGGACGCCGAGTGGACGGTGCGGGGCGGTGAACTGGCCAGCACGGCGGTGAACACGCCGTACGAGGGCTGCACGCTGCCGGGACGCGTGCTGGCCACCGTGCTGCGCGGCCGCGTCACCGCGCACGAGGGCCGTGTCGCCGCGCAGAGCGGTGGGAGGTGCTGATGAGCCGCGCGCTGTGGGTGCTGGCGCTGGTCGCGCTGGCGGCGCTGTGCCTGTACGGCATGCGCCGGGGATGGCGGAACCGGGCGCGCGGGCAGGCGGCGGCGCTACCGCCGCTGCCGCAGCCGCCCGCGGAGCTCGGCGGGGAGCTGGTGACCGCGCTGAGCGGGCTGTACGTGGGCACGGTCCACGCCGGGGACTGGCAGGACCGCATCGCCGCGTCCGGCCTCGGGGTCCGCTCCTCGGCGGTCGCGCGGCTGCACGCCGCCGGGCTGCTGATCGAGCGCGAGGGCGCGGACGACGTGTGGATCCCGGCTGAGGCGATCTCCCGCGCCCGGGTGGACCACAAGCTGGCGAACAAGGTGGTGCCGGGGATCGGCCTGGTCGTGGTGACCTGGCGGCTCGGCGAGCACGAACTCGACACGGGTGTGCGCGGCGCGGACCGGGAGGCCCACCAGCGGTGGGCCGAGGCGGTCGACGTCCTCGCGCACCCGGAGCAGGCGGACGAGCAGACGGAGAACGGGCGGGCGGACGACCCGCTGCAGAAAGGTAAGGAAGCATGACCGCGCACGCGCCGGCCGCGCTGGCACTCGAGGACGGTCGGATCTTCCGTGGGCAGGCCTACGGCGCGGTGGGCAGCGCCCTCGGCGAAGTGGTGTTCACCACCGGGATGACCGGCTACCAGGAGACCCTGACCGACCCCTCCTACCACCGGCAGATCGTGGTGCAGACCGCACCGCAGATCGGCAACACCGGTTGGAACGACGAAGACGACGAATCACGGCGCATCTGGGTCGCCGGCTACGCCGTGCGCGACCCCGCGCGGCGCCCGTCGAACTGGCGCAGCACCCGCTCGCTGGAGGACGAGCTCGCGCGCCAGGGCGTGGTCGGCATCGCCGGGATCGACACGCGCACCCTGACGCGCCACGTGCGCGAGTTCGGCGCGATGCGCGGCGGCGTGTTCTCCGGGCCCGAGGTGGGCTCGGACGAGGAGATGCTGCGGCGGGTCACCGGCAGCACCGGCATGGTCGGCGCCGACCTGGCCGGTGACGTCACCACCGCCGAGCCCTACGTCGTGCCGGCGGCGGGCGAGGCCCGCTTCCGCGTGGCGGCGCTGGACCTGGGGATCAAGTCGAACACCCCGCGGATGATGGCCGAGCGCGGCATCGAGGTGCACGTGCTGCCCGCGGCCGCGACGCTGGAGGAGGTGCTGGCCACCGGCGCCGACGGGGTGTTCCTGTCCAACGGCCCGGGCGATCCGGCGACCACCGACCAGCAGGTCGAGCTGGCGCGGCGGGCCATCGACCGCGGACTGCCGCTGTTCGGGATCTGCTTCGGCAACCAGATCCTCGGCCGCGCGCTGGGCCGCGGTACCTACAAGCTGCCGTACGGCCACCGGGGCATCAACATCCCGGTGATCGACAACAGCACGGGCAAGGTCGCCATCACCGCGCAGAACCACGGCTTCGCCGTGGAGGGCGAGCCCGGTGAGGTCTTCGACAGCGACCTGGGCCGCGCGACGGTCAGCCACCACTGCGCCAACGACGGCGCGGTCGAGGGCCTGCGGATGCTCGACCGGCCCGCGTTCAGCGTGCAGTACCACCCCGAGGCGGCCGCCGGTCCGCACGACGCCGCCCCCCTGTTCGACGAGTTCGTGACGTTGATGAGTGAGGCCCGCTGATGCCGAAGAGGACGGATATCGAGCACGTGCTGGTCATCGGGTCGGGCCCGATCGTGATCGGCCAGGCGTGCGAGTTCGACTACTCCGGTACGCAGGCGTGCCGGGTGCTGCGCGGCGAGGGGATGCGGGTCTCGCTGGTGAACTCGAACCCGGCGACGATCATGACCGACCCGGAGTTCGCCGACGCGACCTACATCGAGCCGATCACCCCGGAGTCGGTGGAGAAGGTCATCGCCAGCGAGAAGGCGGCGGGGCGGCCGATCGACTGCCTGCTGGCCACGCTCGGCGGCCAGACGGCGCTGAACACGGCGATGCAGCTGCACGAGCGGGGGGTGCTCGCCTCCTACGGCGTCGAGCTCATCGGCGCGGACGTGGAGGCGATCCAGCGCGGTGAGGACCGCCAGCGGTTCAAGGACATCGTGCGCTCCATCGGCGGCGGCGTGCCGGAGAGCGCGGTGTGCCGGTCGATGGAGGAGGTGCGCGCCTTCGTCGAGGAGCACGACCTGCCGGTGGTCATCCGCCCCAGCTTCACCATGGGCGGCCTCGGCTCGGGGATGGCGCACACCCACGAGGAGCTCGAGCGGATGGCCTCGTTCGGGCTGTCCGAGTCCCCGGTGCACGAGGTGCTCATCGAGGAGAGCGTGCTCGGGTGGAAGGAGTACGAGCTCGAGCTGATGCGCGACCACGCCGACAACGTCGTCGTGGTCTGCTCCATCGAGAACGTCGACGCGATGGGCGTGCACACCGGCGACTCGGTGACCGTGGCGCCGTCGATGACGCTGACCGACCGCGAGTTCCAGAACATGCGCGACGTGGGCATGGCGGTGCTGCGCGAGGTCGGGGTGGACACCGGCGGGTGCAACATCCAGTTCGCCATCCACCCGCGCACCGGGCGCATGGTCGTCATCGAGATGAACCCGCGGGTGTCGCGCTCCTCGGCGCTGGCGTCGAAGGCCACGGGTTTCCCGATCGCCAAGATCGCCGCCAAGCTCGCCGTCGGCTACGCGCTGGACGAGATCAGCAACGACATCACCGGTGAAACGCCGGCGAGCTTCGAACCGACGCTGGACTACGTGGTGGTCAAGGTGCCGCGGTTCGCCTTCGAGAAGTTCCCCGGGGCGGACACGGAGCTGACCACGACGATGAAGAGCGTCGGCGAGGCCATGGCCGTCGGCCGCAGCTTCTCCGAGGCCATGGGCAAGGCGCTGCGGTCGATGGAGACCAAGGCCGCCGGCTTCTGGACCACCCCGGATCCCTCCGGCGCCACGCTCGAGTCCGCGCTGGACCAGCTGCGCACGCCGCACGACGGCCGGCTGTACACGGTGGAGCGCGCGCTGCGGCTGGGCGCGGGCGCGGAGGCCGTGCACCACGCCTCCGGCATCGACCCGTGGTTCGTCGACCAGATCGCAGCGTGGGTCGAGCTGCGCGGCGAGATCGTCGGGGCCCCCGTGCTGGACGACGACCTGCTGCGGCGGGCCAAGCGCGCCGGGCTGTCGGACCGCCAGATCGCCGCGCTGCGGCCGGAGCTCGCCGGTGAGGACGGGGTGCGCGCGCTGCGCCACCGGCTCGCCATCCGCCCGGTGTACAAGACGGTGGACACCTGCGCCGCCGAGTTCGCCGCCCGCACGCCGTACCACTACTCGGCCTACGAGTCCGACCCGGCGGCTGAATCGGAGGTCGCCGAGCAGCGCGAGCGGCCCAAGGTGATCATCCTCGGGTCGGGGCCGAACCGCATCGGGCAGGGCATCGAGTTCGACTACTCCTGCGTGCACGCCGCCATGGCGCTGCGCGAGGCCCCGGACAACTCCGGCCGCGGCTACGAGACGGTCATGGTCAACTGCAACCCGGAGACCGTCTCCACCGACTACGACACGGCCGACCGGCTCTACTTCGAACCGCTGACCTTCGAGGACGTGCTCGAGGTGGTGCACGCCGAGCAGGCCTCCGGCACGGTCGCCGGCGTCATCGTCCAGCTCGGCGGGCAGACCCCGCTGGGCCTGGCCGAGCGGCTCGCCGCGGAGGGGGTGCCGATCGTCGGCACGCCGCCGGAGGCGATCAACCTGGCCGAGGACCGGGGCGCGTTCGGCGACGTGCTGGCCGGCGCTGGCCTGCCCGCGCCGAAGTACGGCACCGCCACCAGCTACGAGGGCGCCAAGCGCATCGCCGACGAGATCGGCTACCCGGTGCTGGTGCGCCCGTCCTACGTGCTCGGCGGGCGCGGCATGGAGATCGTCTACGACGAGCACTCGCTGTCCGACTACATCTCGCGCGCGGCCGAGGTCAGCCCCGAGTACCCGGTGCTGGTCGACCGGTTCCTCGACGACGCCATCGAGATCGACGTGGACGCGCTCTGCGACGGCACCGACGTCTACCTCGGCGGCGTGATGGAGCACATCGAGGAGGCCGGGGTGCACTCCGGCGACTCGGCCTGCGCGCTGCCGCCGATCACGCTGGGGCGGCAGGACATCGAGAAGGTGCGGGCCTCCACCGAGGCGCTGGCCCGCGGCATCGGCGTGCACGGGCTGCTGAACGTGCAGTACGCGCTCAAGGACGACATGCTGTTCGTCCTCGAGGCCAACCCGCGCGCCTCCCGCACCGTCCCCTTCGTCTCCAAGGCCACCGGTGCCTCGCTGGCCAAGGCGGCCTCGCGCATCATGCTCGGCGCCAAGATCGCCGAGCTGCGCGCGGAGGGCATCCTGCCCTCGGTCGGAGACGGGGCGGACGCCCCGGTGGACGCGCCGGTGGCCGTCAAGGAGGCGGTGCTGCCGTTCCACCGGTTCCGCACCCGCGAGGGCTACGGCGTGGACTCGCTGCTCGGGCCGGAGATGAAGTCCACCGGCGAGGTCATGGGCCTGGACGTGTCCTTCGGCGAGGCCTTCGCCAAGTCGCAGACCGGTGCCTACGGCTCGCTCCCCGTCTCGGGGCGGGCGTTCGTGTCCGTGGCGAACAAGGACAAGCGCGCGCTGATCTTCCCGGTGAAGCGCCTGGCCGACCTCGGCTTCGAGGTCCTGGCCACGCGCGGCACCGCGGAAGTGCTGTGGCGCAACGGGATCCCGGCCACGGTCGTGGGCAAGCACACCGAGGCCGGCGGGGGCGAGCGCGACATCGTGGCGATGGTCAAGGCCGGCGAGATCGACCTGATCATCAACACCCCGTACGGCAACCCGGGGCCGCGCGTCGACGGCTACGAGATCCGCACGGCGGCGGTGTCCCGCGACGTCCCCTGCGTGACCACGGTTCAGGGAGCCTCGGCCGCGGTGCAGGGCATCGAGGCCGGGATCAGTGGCACGATCGGCGTGCGAACCGTGCAGGACTTGCAGTCGACGCTGCGGCAGGGTGGTGAGCACCGGTGACAGCAGCTGGTGTGCGGGCCGGTTTCGGCCAGCGGTTGACCGAGGCGACCAGCGCGCGGGGGCCGCTGTGCGTCGGGATCGACCCGCACCCGTCCCTGCTGCACGCGTGGGGCCTGGAGGAAACGCCCGCGGGGATCGAGCGCTTCGCCATGGCAGCCGTGGAGGCGATGGGCGAGGAAGTCGCGGTCTTCAAGCCCCAGGCCGCGTTCTTCGAGGGCCACGGTTCGGCGGGCACGGCGGTGCTCGAACGGGTCGTGGCCGCCGCCAAGGAGGCGGGTGCGCTGGTGCTGCTGGACGTCAAGCGCGGCGACATCGGCTCCACCATGACCGCCTACGCCAAGGCCTACCTGGAGGAGAACGCGCCGCTGGCGGCCGACGCGGTGACCGTGTCGCCGTACCTGGGCTTCGGCTCGCTGGCGCCGGCGCTGGGCATCGCCGAGCAGACCGGCCGGGGCGTGTTCGTGCTGGCCCGCACGTCGAACCCGGAGGGCGCGACGCTGCAGCGGGCGCAGCAGGAGTCCGGCCGCGGAGTGGCGCAGTCGATCGTGGACGCCGCGGCCGAGGTCAACGCCGAGGCGCGCCCGATGGGGCACGTCGGGGCGGTCGTCGGGGCGACGATCCGTTCCTCGGAGCTGGACCTGTCGCACCTCAACGGGCCGATCCTGGCGCCGGGGCTCGGTGCCCAGGGCGGCACGGCGCAGAGCCTGCGGGCCGTCTTCGGGCCGGCGCTGCCGCGGGTGCTCCCGGCCACGGCGCGGGAGGTGCTCCGGCACGGGCCCGACCCGCAGAAGTTGCGCGCGGCCGCGGGACGGCTCAACGAGGAGCTCGCCGGGGTGCTGACCCGGTAGCCGCCGGCGCAGCGCTCGCCGGTCCGGTGGGCCCGCCGTTGCGGGAGGGCCCACCGGAGTCGGCGGAGGGTGACCGGCGGGGTCACCGGGCGGGGGAGCGCAGGCGGCGCAGCCCCTGTGCGGCCACGATCAGCAGCAGCAGGGTGGAGATCGCGCACAGCGCGAGCAGCACGTGCTGCGCGGTGTTGTCGTAGCGCTCCGGTGACAGGTAGGTCGTCGGAGCGGTGCAGCGGATGTCCGCCCCGCCGTCGAACCACGCGTGCCCCGTGCGCGGCGGGGTCGGACTGCTCAGGCTGAACGAGTCCGGGGTCGTGCCGACGCGGAGGCTGCGCGGCATGCCCCGGTCGGGAGCGACGTGGCAGTGCACCGGCGGTTCGCGGTTGCTCACGAGCCCGAAGGGCTGCCCGCGGTGGAGCTCCACCCGGGCGGTGTGGGTGATCGCGATGCTGTTGCTGCCGAGGAGGTGCGAGGCGATCGCGCCTTCCGTGGAGACGAGGAACACCACGAACGTCGCCATCCAGCTCAGCAGGCACAGCAGGACCCAACGCACGAGCCGCGGCGTTTTTCTGGTCATCCGCGACATATCGGAACGGGTGGGTTGGGAAGTCACGATCAATTCCTATCAAACACGGCCGGAAGCGACCTGGGATCACCGGAATGTCCCGCGTTCGCGGCGGGTCGACCGGTCCCGCAGGTTCGTCCGGAAATCTGTGCCGAAAATGCGGGTGCGGCCCGGTGCCGGATCCCGCACGTGGATAGTAGCAGGCGCAGCGCCGCCACGTACGGGTGTTTCCGTGCTGTGACCGGCGGGAATCCGGATCGTCCGCTTCGTGGCGTGACGTGTGCGATCCGCGCGGTGCGCGGGGAGCGGTGCCGCTCGCGCCCCGGCGGCGCGGGAGCCGCGCGGGATTCCCGGCGCGCTGGTCCGTCGGTTTTTCGGGAAAATCTTTTCGGGGTGGAATTGTCGGTGCGCCGCGGGTGCGGCGCGGAAGCGATTCAGGGTGTTCCGCAATTTCGGGGGTGCCGCGGTTTTCGCCGATTCGCGGTGCGCCGGAAGTCCGCGGTGCCGCTGGTGGGGTGGGCCCGGGTCGCCGCCCCGGGGGCGTCGGCCCCGGGGCGGTGCGGCAGCGGTGCTCGACGCGGCAGCGGTGCGGATGCCCCGTCGCCACCAGGGGTGTTCACGGGGCGAACGTGCTGTGTCCCCGGTTCGGGGGACGCGCGGGTGGGAGGTCTTGCTCACGTTGTGCTCGTGCGTATGCTGTGTCCGCCTGACCTGCGAGTACGCCGGTGTGCAGACCGAACCTCGCGCGCACTGCGCGAGAAACGGACACAACGGAAGAGTTTTGCTGAGGGTTAGTGCACTTCAGCGGCTTTGTTGGTAGTACTTGCAGCGGCCGTGGCGCCCGTGCAAGCCGTGTACGGGTGGTTGTCACGGACCGTGCGGCGGTTTGGTTGAATCGCGCCGGACAGACCGGGACCCCCGGTGGGGCCCGGCTGCGCGGGGTCGATACCGTCGCCGCACCGATCAAGAAAACCCCACATCACGGAGGACATGGTGGCCCTTCCCCAGCTGACCGAGGAGCAGCGGGCCGCAGCGCTGGAAAAGGCGGCTGCCGCCCGTCGCGCCCGAGCTGAGCTCAAGGAGCGCCTCAAGCGAGGCGGAACCAGCCTGGCGGAGGTCCTGGACACCGCGGACAACGACGAGGTCCTGGGCAAGATGAAGGTCTCCGCGCTGCTCGAAGCCCTTCCCGGCGTGGGCAAGGTCCGCGCGCAGCAGATCATGGAGCGGTTGGAGATCGCCAACAGCCGTCGGCTGCGGGGACTGGGTGAGCGGCAGCGCAAGGCCCTGCTCGCCGAGTTCACCGGCGAGTGAGCGACGCGGGAACCGGCGCTGAGCCGAGGCGCGCCCACCCGGGCGGGCCTCGGCTCACCGTCGTCTCCGGTCCGTCCGGCGTCGGGAAGTCCAGCGTGCTCGCCGAACTGCGGGCGAACGCCCCCGAGGTGTACTTCAGCGTCTCCGCGACCACCCGCCCGCAGCGGGAGGGCGAGCAGGAGGGCGTGCACTACCACTTCGTGGACACCGCCGAGTTCGAGCGGATGATCGCCGCCGGCGAGATGCTGGAGCACGCCCGCTACGCCGGCAACCTGTACGGAACGCCGCGCAAGCCCGTCGAGGCCGCGCTGGCCGCGGGGTACCCCGCCGTGCTGGAGATCGAGCTCCAGGGAGCCCGGCAGGTCCGGCAGGCGATGCCGGAGGCCCAGCTGGTCATGCTGCTGCCACCCTCGTGGGACGACCTGGTGCAGCGGCTGTCCGGCCGGGGCACGGAGGACCCCGAGGTGGTCGAGCGCCGCCTGGAGACCGCCCGGGCGGAACTGGCGGCTCGTGCGGAGTTCGACGCCTGCGTCGTCAACACCGAGCTGGGTTCCGCGACCCGGGAATTGCTAGGCTTGATTGCCGGCCCCGATCGGTGAAGCCCCGGCTGCCCAGCAGTCCCGAGTGCCGAGCAGCAGTACCGCGCCGAGCCCGCCGTCGCCGACAGGTCCGGTGCCGGCGCGACCCGGCTGACACGACTCGGCTGACGAGCCCGCCGGGAGCCCGCGAGCTCCCGGCGGGCCACCGGCGTCCGCGGGCGCGAGTCCGCTCGGCCCGGCGCCGCGGCACGGGTCGTTGCGGCCGGGTGGATACTGGACTGCGGTAGTCACCCGGGCTGCAGCAGCGACCGGGGTCGCAGCAGTGACCGGGCCCGATTCCGGCGCCACCGCCGCGCGGCACCGTCCGGTGCCGCTGCCCGACGTACGAGAGCAGGAGCCACCCACGTGAGCACCCCGAGCGCTCTGGCCGCGCTGAACAGCAGCCCGACCACCGACACCGCGGAAGGCATCACCTACCCGCCGATCGACGACCTGCTCGAGCAGGTCAGCTCCAAGTACGCGCTGGCGATCTTCGCCTCCCGCCGGGCGCGCCAGATCAACGACTACTACGCCCAGCTCGGCGAGGGCCTGCTGGAGTACGTGGGTCCGCTGGTCGAGCCGGGTCCGCGGGAGAAGCCGCTGTCGATCGCCCTGCGCGAGATCCACTCCGGCGTTCTCGAGCACACCGAGGGCGAATGACCGCCACCGAGTCCGAGCACCGGCCGCGCGTGGTGCTCGGGGTCAGCGGCGGCATCGCCGCCTTCAAGGCGTGCGAGGTGCTGCGTCGGTTGACCGAGACCGGTCACGACGTGCGGGCGGTGCCCACCGAGGCCGCCCTGCAGTTCGTCGGTGCGGCCACGTTCGAGGCCCTGTCCGGCCACCCCGTGGACACCGGCGTGTTCACCCGGGTCGACGAAGTGCAGCACGTCCGCCTGGGGCAGGAGGCCGACCTCGTGGTCGTCGTGCCCGCCACCGCGGACCTGCTGGCGCGCGCCGCGCACGGGCGGGCCGACGACCTGCTCACCTCCACGTTGCTCACCGCGCGGTGCCCGGTGCTGATGGTGCCCGCGATGCACACCGAGATGTGGGAGCACCCGGCCACCCGGGACAACGTGGCGCTGCTGCGCAGCCGCGGCGTGACCGTCGCCGAACCGGACCGCGGCCGGCTCACCGGGCCGGACAGCGGCAAGGGGCGGCTGCCGGAACCGGCGGAGATCGCCGATCTCGCCCGGCTGCTGCTGGCCGAACCGCGCGGGCTGCCGCGCGACCTCGACGGGCGGCGGGTCGTCGTCTCCGCGGGCGGCAACCGCGAGCCGCTGGACCCGGTGCGGTACCTGGGGAACCGCTCGTCCGGCCGCCAGGGCTACGCGCTGGCCAGGGTGGCCGCCCAGCGCGGGGCGGAGGTCACCCTCGTCGCCGCGCACACGGCCGACCTGCCGGACCCGGCGGGGGCGCGCATCGTGCGCGTCGGCACCGCCGAGGAGCTGCGCACCGTGATGCTGGCGGAGTCCGACGGGGCCGATGCCGTGGTCATGGCCGCTGCCGTGACCGACTTCCGGCCGGTCAACCGCACCGAGCACAAGGTGAAGAGGACCGACCGCGATCCGGATCCGGTGGAGCTGACCCGCAACCCGGACGTGCTGGCCGAGCTCGTCCGCGCCCGGCGGCAGGACGAGCTGCGCGCGGGCGTGATCGCCGGCTTCGCCGCCGAGACGGGGGACCCGAACACGACGGTGCTCGAGCACGGCCGCGCGAAGCTGGCCCGCAAGGGCTGCGATCTGCTCGTGGTCAACGCGGTCGGCGACGGGCGCGCCTTCGAGGTCGAGGACAACGACGGCTGGCTGCTCGCCGCCGACGGGACCGAGCACCCCATCCCGCACGGTGCGAAATCCCGGCTCGCCGCGTCCGTGTGGGATGCTGTGTCCGAGCAGCTGGACTTCCGGGGGCCCAGTGAGTGACGAAGCTAGGGGAGAGCCGTGAGCGAGCAGTCGAACCTGCGCGGCGGACGCAGGTTGTTCACCAGTGAGTCGGTGACCGAGGGTCACCCGGACAAGATGGCGGACGCGATCAGCGACTCCGTCCTCGACGAGTTGCTGCGCCACGACCCGCACTCGCGGGTGGCCGCCGAGACCATGATCACCACCGGCCAGGTGCAGGTCGCCGGTGAGATCACGACCGAGGCCTACGCCGACATCCCCGGGATCGTGCGCAGCACGCTGCTGGAGATCGGGTACGACTCCTCCGGCAAGGGCTTCGACGGCAACTCCTGCGGTGTGAACGTGGCCATCGACGCCCAGTCGCCGGACATCGCCCAGGGCGTGGAGAGCGGTTACGAGACGCGCGTCGAGGGCTCCGAGGACGAGCTCGAGAAGCAGGGCGCGGGCGACCAGGGCCTGATGTTCGGCTACGCCTGCAACGACACCGACGAGCTCATGCCGCTGCCGCTGGCCCTGTCGCACCGGCTCTCGCGGCGACTGGCCAAGGTCCGCAAGGACGGCGTGCTGCCGTACCTGCGCCCGGACGGCAAGACCCAGGTCACCGTCGAGTACGCCGGTGACCAGCCCGTGCGCCTGGACACGGTGGTGCTGTCGACCCAGCACGCGGCCGACGTCGACCTGCAGGGCACGCTCACCACCGACGTGCGCGAGCACGTGATCGCGCCGGAGGTCGACCGGCTGGGGCTGGACACCTCGGACGTGCGGCTGCTGGTCAACCCGACCGGTCGCTTCGTCGTGGGTGGTCCGATGGGTGACTGCGGCATCACGGGCCGCAAGATCATCGTGGACACCTACGGCGGTATGGCCCGGCACGGTGGCGGTGCCTTCTCGGGCA